>JAJPIR010000277.1 GCA_021324675.1 Actinomycetota bacterium | reverse complement strand
CTTGATATGGAGGCCGCGCTGGCCGACGGGGCCACGCTGGTGCACCCGGACCTTGGCACCAACCGCAATGCGTTGTGGGTCTTCGACTCAGCCGAGGCCGGCAGTGGGGGCGACGTCGAGCAGGCGATCCGTGATGCGGAGGTCGTGGTCAAGAGACGGTTCCGCCAGCAGCGGCTGATCCCCGCATTCATGGAGCCGCGTTCGGTTGTCGTTGATCCGACCGGTGAGCAGCTGACCATGTGGTCAGCAACCCAGGTGCCGCATATTCTCAAAACGATGGCATCCCTGACGCTTGGGATGCCTGAGCACAAAGTGCGGGTTATCGCGCCGGACGTCGGTGGCGGATTCGGTGGCAAGCTTCAGGTGACACCGGAAGAAACCCTCACCTTGTTGGTTGCCCGCCGGATGGGCAAGCCGGTCAAGTGGACCGAGACCCGCTCTGAGTCAATGATGACGGCACACCACGGTCGTGATCAGATTCAGGACATTACGATCGCCGCCCGCCGCGATGGCACAGTGACTGGCTTGAAGGTTGACTTAATCGCCGATATGGGTGCCTATCTTCGGCTGGTGACCCCGGGAATTCCCATTCTCGGAGCATTTATGTTCAACTCCATCTACAAGTTCCCAGCCTACCGATTTGCCTGTACCAACGTCTTCACCACCAAGGCCCCGACGGATGCCTATCGCGGCGCCGGACGGCCGGAGGCCACGTTCGCCATCGAACGGATCATGGACGAGCTGGCCGCCGAGCTAGGCACGGATCCAATGCAGCTGCGCGAGCAAAATTGGATCAAGCACGAAGAGTTCCCGTTTACCACGGTCGCCGGGCTGACTTATGACTCTGGCAACTACGAGGCAGCCACCGCCAAGGCTACGGAGCTGTTCGACTATGACGGCCTACGTGCCGAGCAGCGCCGCCGCCGGGAGGCGAACGACCCGGTGCAGCTGGGCATCGGCATCTCGACCTACACCGAGATGTGTGGCCTGGCCCCATCCCGGGTGCTGGGGGCGCTGTCCTACGGCGCGGGTGGTTGGGAATACGCCAGCATCCGCATGCTGGCCAGCGGCAAGGTCGAGGTGGTCACCGGTGTCTCCCCGCATGGCCAAGGGCATGAGACGGCGTGGAGCCAGATCATTGCCGACAAGCTTGGCGTGCCTTTCGAGGACGTCGAGGTGCTGCACGGCGACACTCAAACCTCGCCCAAGGGTCTGGACACTTACGGCTCCCGCTCCTTGGCAGTTGGTGGCATTGCGGCAGTCAAGGCCGCGGACAAGGTGATTGACAAGGCCCGCAAGGTTGCCGCGCACATGCTTGAATGCTCCGAGGCCGACCTTGACTTCGTCCAGGGAAAGTTCACCATCAAGGGAACCAACCGGGGGGTCACAATCCAGGAGGTGTCGCTGGCGACATTTACGGGACACAACCTCCCTGAAGGCATGGAGCCGTCACTGGACTCCGATTACGCCTTCGATCCGGAAAACTTTTCCTTCCCCCATGGCACCCATTTGTGCGCAGCCGAGGTGGATACCGAGACCGGCTGGGTGACCATCCACCGGTATGTCTGCGTCGACGATGTCGGGACCGTGGTCAATCCGCTGATCGTCGAGGGGCAAGTACAAGGGGGTCTGGCGCAGGGCATCGCGCAGGCGCTGTTCGAAGAGGCCATTTACGACGAAGGTGGCAACCTGGTCACCGGCACTCTGGCTGACTATCTCATGCCGAGCGCGGCGGACCTGCCGCATTTCACCACCGACCGCACAGAGACGCCGGCCACCACGAACCCGCTGGGTGTCAAGGGTGTCGGGGAGGCCGGCACGATCGCCTCCACACCGGCAGTGGTCAACGCTGTGCTCGATGCGGTGCGCCACTTCGGGGTCACCGACATCGACATGCCTTGTGCGCCGCAGCGCGTGTGGCGGGCGGTGCAGGCAGCTCGCGGAGCCGCTAAGTCCACCTCAGAGCACACCACCGAGACTGCCGCCGGTGGCGGTCTGGGCTCGATCGATGCGCAGGGAGGCACGCCGTGATTCCGTCCGCGTTCGACTATGTCGCCCCCACCACGGTCGACGAAGCAGTTCAGGCGTTGTCCCACGCCGGAGATGACGCCAAAGTCCTGGCCGGCGGGCAGAGCCTGGTGCCGGTACTGCGGTTACGCCTGGCTGCGCCGACGATGCTGGTGGACTTGAACAAGATCAGCGAACTGCGCGGGGTCCGCGACGACGGCAACGCCATCGTCGTCGGAGCCATGACCACCCATCACGATGTGATCAACGATCCGCTGGTTCGCGAGCATGCCGCGTTGCTGGCGCTGGCCACGCAGAGGGTCGGCGATCCGCAGATCCGGCATCGGGGCACGCTCGGCGGAGCCCTGGTGCACGCTGATCCGGCGGGTGACCTGCTGGCTCCGGTGGTGGCGCTGGATGCCGAGATGGTCATCGTGGGGCCGGGCGGGCGGCGTACCGTGCCAGCCTCGGAGTTCTTCGTCGAGCTGTTCACCACCGCGGTGGAGCCCGATGAGGTGCTCATCGAGGTGCGGATCCCCAAGAAGACCGGCTGGGGCGCACACTACGAGAAGTTCCAGCGGGTCGCGCAGGCCTGGTCGATCGTCGCGGTCGCCGCCGCCGTACGGACCCAGGGCGGGTCGATCGCCGAAGCGCGGGTAGCGCTGACCAACATGGCTGCTACCCCGGTCCGCGCGACCGGAGTCGAGCAGGCACTGGTGGGCCAGCCGGCCACTGCGGAGACGATCCGCGCGGCCGCTGAGCATGCTGCGGAGGGCACCAGCCCGATGTCGGACGGCAATGCCGACGCCGACTACCGGGAGCACCTGGCCCGCGTGCTGACCGCGCGGGCGGTCGCTGCGGCCGCCGGCCTCGCCGCCTGACCGCAGACTGGATGCAGACTGCGGTATTTCGCCCGTTTACTGCAGTCTGCATCCTTCAACGCTTGAAGGTCGGGGCCTAGGTGGGAGGCTGATCGCATGAAGTTGGAGCACGAGTTCACCGTCGCGGCACCCATCGACACCGTCTGGCAGGCCCTGCTGGATCCGGAACGCGTCGCCCCGTGCTTCCCGGGGGCAACGATCACCTCTGCCAGCGGTGACGAGTTCGCTGGAATCGTGAAGGTCCGGCTGGGTCCGGTCTCCTTGCAATACCGCGGATCGGGTCGTTTCACCGGGACCGACGAGGCTGCGCACCGGACCACCATCGAGGCGTCGGGCACGGCGGCCGGCGGTCAGGGCACCGCAGCGGCCAAGGTGCACGCCAGTCTTGCTGAGAACGGGCAAGGCACGACGGTCAGCGTCATCACCGACTTGACCATCACGGGCAGGCCGGCACAGTTCGGCCGCGGCCTGATCGAAGATGTTGGTAAGAAGATTATTGGTCAGTTCGCGGACTGCCTGAGCACGACCCTGGGCTCGGCGGAGGAGCCCGAGCCTGCCGCGTCACCGCCGCCAGCCACGCCTACCCAGCCGAGGGCCACGCCTACCCAGCCGACGGCCGCACCGCCGGCGGCACGGCCTGCTCCGGCGCAGCCAGCCCCACCGCGACTGGTGCCACCACCTGTGGCCGACGAGATCGACCTGCTTGACGCAGCCGGGGGAGCGGTTGCCAAGCGAGCCATACCCGCAGCCGCCGGGCTGATCGTGCTGGCCCTGGTCTTACGCTGGTTACGGCGTCGTCGCAAGGTGCGAACGCCGTCCCGGCGCCCACCGCGGTCAGTGCGTTGACTGGGACGCAAGTACTGCGTGCCGTGACTCATGAACTGACTCGACAACCCTACGAACTTGCTTTACCCAAGGGTTACTACAGGTCAGCGTAGGTCTTCGGCGTCGATGATGTGATAGGCGTAGCCCTGCTCGGCGAGGAAGCGCTGGCGGTGAGCCGCGTAGTCGGTATCGAGCGTGTCCCGGGAGACCACCGAGTAGAAGTGCGCCTGGCGCCCGTTGCCCTTGGGCCGCAGCAACCGGCCCAGGCGTTGGGCTTCCTCCTGCCGGGAACCAAACGTGCCGGAGACTTGCACGGCCAGTGAGGCCTCTGGAAGGTCGATGGAGAAGTTGGCCACCTTGGACACCACCAGCCTGCGAACCTCGCCGCGGCGAAATGCGTCGTAAAGCTCCTCACGCTGCTTGTTGCTCGTGGAGCCTTGTACCACCGGCGCGTCCAGAGCCTCGCTGAGTTCCTCCAGCTGGTCCAGGTAGGCACCGATCACCAGGGTGGGTTCGTCAGGATGCCGATCCAGGATGGCAGACACCACCGCGAGCTTGCTGTGGGCGGTGGAACACACCCGGTAGCGCTCGTCAGCCTCCGCGGTGGCGTAGCGCAGCCGCTCCGACTCGGTGAGGTTGACGCGGACCTCCACGCAGTCTGCCGGCGCAATCCAGCCCTGTGCCTCGATGTCACGCCACGGCGCGTCGTAACGCTTGGGCCCGATCAAGGAGAACACGTCACCTTCCCGGCCGTCCTCACGCACCAGCGTCGCAGTCAACCCGAGCCGGCGGCGGGATTGCAGGTCCGCGGTCATCCGGAACACCGGCGCGGGCAGCAGGTGCACCTCGTCGTAGATGATCAACCCCCAGTCCCGGGTGTCGAACAGGTCCAGGTGCCGGTACTCGCCTTTGGACTTGCGGGTCATGACCTGGTAGGTCGCGATGGTCACCGGGCGGATCTCCTTGCGCTCCCCGGAGTACTCGCCGACCTCATCGTCCGACAGCGATGTGCGCTCGATCAGCTCCCGCTTCCACTGCCGGCCAGCGACGGTGTTGGTGACCAGAATCAAGGTGGTTGCCTGTGCCTCGGCCATCGCGGCGATGCCGACTAGCGTCTTGCCCGCTCCGCAAGGCAGCACCACCACCCCGGAGCCACCGGCCCAGAAGCCGGTCACGGCATCGCGCTGGTAGTCGCGCAGCGACCAGCCGTCCTCGACCAGCTTGATGGGATGGGCTTCGCCGTCGACGTAGCCTGCCAGGTCCTCAGCCGGCCAGCCGACCTTCAGCAGGGCCTGCTTGAGCCGGCCGCGCTCCGAGGGATGCACCAGCACGGTGTCCTCGTCGACCCGCGCGCCCAGCATGGGGGCGATCTTGCGGTTGCGGAGTACCTCTTCCAGCACCGCTCGATCCAGCGACACCAGGGCCAACCCGTGCGTGGGGTGGTGGATGAGCTGGAGCCGGCCGTAGCGCCCCATGGTGTCCACTACGTCGACCAGAAGCGGCTGCGGGACCGCATACCGGGAGTAGCGCACCAGCGCGTCGACGACCTGCTCGGCATCATGTCCTGCGGCCCGCGCGTTCCACAAAGCCAGTGGCGTGACCCGGTAGGTGTGCACGTGTTCGGGTGCGCGCTCGAGCTCAGCAAAGGGGGCGATCGCGGCGCGGGCTGCATGGGCGGCGGGGTGGTCGATCTCCAGCAGCAGGGTCTTGTCGGACTGGACGATGAGCGGTCCAGCCTCGGGCGTCGAACTCAACTGACGTTCCTCCGCGCTAGCGAGCACTGGGTCGGTGAATCGGCAGGGAAATCGGCTCGGTGGCACCACCAGTGTTCCAGGTGTTGCCGTGCCGGGTCGCGCGTGCGTCTACTCTCCTGCCGGCCGGCAGCCAGGTGTTCGGCACAGACAGCAGAGCCGTAGGGTCGAACTCGGCGCGTGATATGCCCGACTTTTGGGTAAAAAATAACTACTTTTGGTAGCCAGTCGACGTCCATGGGGGTACATCGGTCTGCGCCGGGCGGGTGCTGTCAGTTCTGAATACTGGCGCTCGCGGCGGCGAGAGAGCACGGTAACGAGACCCGCGAGACGGCTCGGTCGCGCCCGTCGTATCGTCCGTGCCCTAACACCGGGCGCATGCGGCCCCGGCCACAGAGGTCTCCGTCAGAGCGGTGCGGTTGCCCACGACCGCGGTGACTTGTGGCGAGCCGGATGCCCGACCACCGTCGACCATTGGGGAGGGACCCCAACGTGCCAGCGCGTATTTCGCGACTCCAGGCCGCTGGGCTGGTTATGAGTACCGCGGCCGAGAGCGCTACGGAGCCTGCGCGGTGACCGCCGTACTGAGTCGGTCCCAAGACGGTCATCCCGGCGCGATCGGCGCTACCGGCGGCTTCGCGACCGTCCCGTCCCGGTGGGATTGGCGCAACTGGCCAGTGGTGGTCAAGCTGGCCGCGGTCCTGATCATCCCGACGATCGTGGCCCTGGTCGCCGGCGTCTTGCGGATCGTTGACCAGGCCGGTGCCGCACCCGCGTACCTGCGGATCTCCCAGATCGTGCAGCTTCAGCAGCAGCTTTCCGATCTGGTCGGTTCCCTGGAGCGGGAACGCGACCTGGCAACGGCGTTCGTCGCCACCGGACGGATGGGTGATCGTCGAAGCCTCGACGCTCAGTTCCGCACCGTGGACACCGGCCTGCGCGCGGTCGGGACAGCCGCCGCCCAGGTGTCAGGGCTTGACTTTGCCCGCTCCCCGCTCGGTGGGCTCGGCGCGTTGGCCCCGCTGCGAGCCAGCGTGACTACCGGCTTCGGCCCGGTGGAGGTGGTGGTTACCGAGTACAGCGACGCGATCGATCCGCTCATCGAGCTGGATGCCGCGTTGACCCGCCAGCTTGATGATGTCGCCGTCACCAACCAGGCCGCGGCCGTGCACGATCTACTGTCCGGCCGTGAGCAGGTGGCAAGGCAGCACGCAATTGTTTCGGCGGCGCTGTACACCAACCGGCTCGGCCCCGGTCAGATCGAAGACCTGCGCACCGCGACGGTCCGGTTGACGACTGACCAGGACGCTGTCCGGGCAGCTTTGGGACCCGCAGACCGGGCCAGCGTCATCACGGGGATCGGGCCGGATGCTGAGCTGTCCCGGCAGCGACTGTTGCAGTTGGTGCTCAACCGTGGTCTTGCCGGGCAGCCACTGGAGGTTGCGCCGCAGGACTGGGATCAACGCAGTGCGGTGGTGGTGGGCAACTTCATCGCCGTCGAAAAGGGATTGCGACAGCGGATCAACCAGACCGCGCAAGGACTGCTCGACCGGGTGCGTACCACGGCCGGTCTGAACTCGGTGATCCTCTTCTTCGCCCTTGGTCTGGGCGTGCTGGTCGGCATCGTGGTCACCCGGGCGCTGCTGCGGCCGTTGGCCGTGCTCAAGCGCACCGCGTTGGACGTCGCCGATCGCCGGCTCCCCGAGGCGATGGCCCGGATCCGCGATGGTGAGCCAGCCGGAGGGGTGATCGACCCAGTGCCGGTCGGGACCCGCGAGGAGATCGGTCAGGTCGCCAGGGCATTCGACGAGGTGCACAGCCAGGCAGTGCGGCTGGCCACCGAGCAGGCCGAGTTGCGGGCCAATGTCAACGACATCTTCGTCAGCCTTTCACGCCGTACCCAGGGCCTGGTGGAGCGCCAGCTCAAGCTCATCGACCGGTTGGAAAGCGGTGAGCAGGACCCGCAACAGCTGGACAACCTGTTCCAGCTTGACCACCTTGCTACCCGCATGCGCCGCAACAGTGAGAACCTGCTCGTGCTGGCGGGAACCGACGTCACCAGCCGTTCTGGCCGGCCGGTCCGGCTGATCGACGTACTGCGTGCCGCGGTATCCGAGGTGGAGCAGTACCAACGGCTGGTGCTGCAGCAGCCCCCGGCCGTCCTGGTGCTCGGCCGTACCGCGAATGACTTGGTCCACCTGCTGGCGGAGTTGCTCGACAACGCGACCCAATTCTCGCCGCCCGAAAGCCACGTAATGGTGTCCAGCGATCTCACCACCGAGGGCGCGGTGACGATCGAGGTGGCCGACCGCGGTGTCGGCATGACCGACGAAGAACTCGCCGAGGCCAACCAGCGACTGGCCAGTCACGTGATGGTGGACGCTTCGGTGTCCCGGCGGATGGGCCTGTTCGTGGTCGGCCGGCTGGCTGGCCGGCACGGCATCGAGGTCCAGCTACGTCGCGGCGAGGCAGGAGTGGGTATCTGGGCGACCGTGCTGATGCCTCCACGGCTGGTACGGCTGGCCGTGGAACCGGTCGACGCCCCGGAGGCGGTGGATCCAGACATGGCGGCGATCGATGGGCCTGCCCAGCGCGCTGCCGCCGCGGCGTTGGAGGCCGGTCCCAACGATGTCCCAGCCCCGCGCCCCCACGCCGATCCGGAAGCCGGCGCTGCCGATGGTCACAAATCCGTTGGTGAAGACTCTGACGGCACTGCTGAACAGGACGCGGGGAAGCCAGCTGCTGCCGAGCGCACCGATGGGCAGCCGGCGGCTGGCGAGCCCGCCCCGAGCGAGCAGGCTGCGGCTGGGCAGGCCGGTGGGCAGACCCCTGACAGCAAGCAAACCAGCAAGCAAACCTCTGACAGCGGGCAGACCCCTGATAACCAGGTCGGTGAAAAGCAGCGCGATGGCAAGCCGGCCACCGACGACCAAGCCAGTGGGAAGCAGGCCCCTACCCAGCAAGTCGCTGCCAAACCAGCCGGTGAGCAGCGGCCAGCCGGCCAGCCAGCCGCAACCAACCCACCAGGCAAAGCTGCGCCAGATCAGCGCAGCGGCAACCGGCCGGCTCCGATGGAGCCCCCACCCGCTCCGCCCGGGCCGCCGGCAAGCCCGGCGGTTGACCAGCCAGAGCAGATCCCCGGCGGTGGATCAGGTGACGATCTGTTCCGACCGGCTCAGGTCGGTGTACCGGGATCGGCCGGCCCAGGGCCTCGTGTGACGCTGCGTCACTCCACGCCGATTTTCGATGATGTCGCCACTGCGTGGTTTAAGGAACACGAGGCCGTCCCGGTACGCTGGACGGCTCCGTCGCCGGGTGCACCAGTGCCTGATGCGCCCGCCGACGATGTTGCGTCGCCACCGCCGCCTGCTCCGGCGCCTGTGACGGCACGCACCACGGCTGGCCCCCCGCCCCTGGTCCGCCGGCAGCCAGGCAAAACGCTGGCCGCAGCAGAATCGGGAACTGCAAGCAAGCCCGGACCCTCCGGGCAGCCGGAGCCGGTACCAGCTCGTCCAGCGGCCGCGCCGGACGCCGACTGGGGCGCCGGTGATGAAGGCTGGCGCGCTGCGCAGGTCCTGGCCACGCCGGTGGCGACGGAGATGACTGCCACAGGGCTGCCCCGGCGGCAGCCCCGGGCACTGCTGGTGCCCGGGGCTGTCAGCGCCGCCAAGCCCACAGTGGTGCCAGCCCGTAGCGCGGAGTCGATCCGCGGCCGGCTCGCCAGCTACCAGCAAGGTACCCGGCAGGGACGCGAGGCACGCGCAAGTGGTGACCAGGCGTCCGGTGGGCCGCCGGGCCAGTCTCAGGACGGCGAGGAGAACGCTACGTGACGACCGCGCAGGCTCGACCAGACCGCTTCGGTTGGTTGGTTGACGACTTCGTGAACCGGGTTGCCGGGGTCGCGCATGCGTTGGTCGTCTCTGCCGAGGGCATGCCGCTCACCGCGTCGGCTCACTTGCCCAGAGATCGCGCCGATCAGCTCGCCGCGGTAGCGTCCGGTCTGGCCAGCCTGGCCCAGGGAGCAGCTCGCTGCTTCGACGCCGGTCAAGTCGTGCAGACGGTGGTGGAACTGGAACGTGGGATCATGCTGCTGATGTCGATCAGCGACGGCTCCAGCCTTGCCGTACTGGCGGCCCCGACCTGTGACATCGGGCTCGTGGGTTACGAGATGACGTTGCTGGTCGATCGGGTAGGCCAGCAGCTCACCCCGCAACCCCGTGCGGGGTTGTATGGCGCGCTGGGTCGTTGAGTCAGCGGTGAGGTTGCGGTGAACGGATCCAACGGCGATTACAGCGACGACCAGTCATTTGTTGACGTGGTCAACACGCTCAGCGGTGGTCCCTGGCGTACCCGCCGGCGCGGGAAAAGCCGTCAGCGGCAAGCGCCGCCACCGGTCGCTCCTGCGCCGGCTTCCCAGACACCGGCATCTGGGCATGACGAGCGCCCTGCAGAACCGGAAGAGTGGAGCGAGCCGGCGCTTGGCGCATCGGTAGCGCGCCCCTATACCTGGACGCAGGGGCGCACCGCGCCCGTCATCGATCTCGGCGTGGAGACCCTGGTATCCACCACCGAACACGGTCATGACATGGCGGTGCTCACCTGTGCTGAACACCGGGCTGTGGCCGAGCTGTGTGGCGACCCCCGATCGGTGGCTGAAGTGGCCGCTCTACTATCCCTGCCGCTAGGTGTGGCCCGAGTGGTGCTGGCGGACATGGCAGCCATCGGCTTGGTCGTCGTGCATCGCAATACATACAGCAGCGCGGACGCACCGGATATGGCGTTGATGGAAAGGGTGTTGAGTGGACTTCGTCGACTCTGACCGGGCCGGAGGCAGCTGGCAGTCCCACGGGGCCGCATCAGCGGCAGCCGTGCGGCCAGATCCTGTTCGGTCCGGTCCGCCGCTGGCCCGACCGGTCGGAACCGTGCCCAGCGCGATCTCCGCGAAGATCGTGGTCGGTGGTGGCTTCGGCGTCGGCAAGACGACCTTCGTCGGCTCGGTGTCCGAGATCGCGCCGCTGACGACTGAGGCCGTCCTGACCGATGCCAGTACCAATGTCGACGACCTCGCGGCCACTCCGGACAAGTCGACTACCACGGTGGCGATGGATTTCGGCCGGCTCTCGCTGGACTCCGAACTGATCCTCTACCTGTTCGGGACCCCGGGACAGCACCGTTTCTGGTTCATGTGGGACGACCTCGTGCGCGGCGCGATCGGCGCGGTGGTACTGGTTGATACCCGCCGGCTGGCCGACTGCTTCGCCGCGGTGGATTTCTTCGAGGACCGTGGCCTGCCTTATATCGTCGGGGTGAATTGCTTCGACGGCGTGCTGAGCCACAGCCTGGACGACGTCCGGGAAGCGCTGGCCATCGACTCTGCGGTCCCCGTGATCACCTGTGATGCCCGAGAGCGGGAATCGACCAAGAAAACTCTTATCGCGCTGGTCGAGCACGCCATGCGGAGGTCTGCGGCGGCTCGCGCGTGATCATAAATTGGGGACGGTGCGCAACGTGGTAGGGCCCAAGGTCAGGGCGCGACCACCCTCTGGGAGTTCGGACGGCTCGCGGTCAGACACGTTGTGCGCAGGGCTGACGGCGCTGCGCGGTTGTTCCACGCTGACTGGAGCGTTGCCGCGCCGCGGCAGCCGGTGGCGGCTGCGAGACTGGCGGCTGCGCACCAAACTCACCGCGGTGCTCTTGTTGCCTATGCTGCTTGCCGGTGTGCTCGGTGCCCTGCGGGTCACCGATCTGCTGGGCAAGGCTGGCGATTCCGCTGCGCTGGTCCGCCAAGTGGGATTCGCCCAGAAATTGGCCATCGTGGTGCATGAGCTGCAAGGAGAGCGATACCAGGTAGTCGCGCTGCAAGCCAGCGGCCGGCTGGCAGATCGCGCTGACCTGCAGACACAGATGCAGCGGGTGGACTCGTCCATCCAAGCTCTGCGCACGGCTGACCCCGGAACCGACGACTTTCCGGCCGCCGCCCGCCCGGAGTGGAAGCCGGTGCATCGGGCCGTGATGAGCCGGCTATCCGGTCTCGCTGCTCTGCGCCGCGCCGTGCTGCCTCCTGATGCCACTCCGGGGGTGGTCAGCGCACGCACTGCCGTGGGCGCCTATTCCGCCCTGATCGGGATGCTGCTGGACCTAGAGGGCCAGACACTCAACGGTGCACCGGATGAGTTGGATCGCAAGGCCGACGCAGCCAAGTCGTTGGCGGCCGCCGAGGAACAGGCGTCTCGCGAGCATGCGGTCTTGCAGGTAGGCATTTATGCCGACAGCTTGCCCCCGGACCAGCAGGCGACGCTGCGAGCCGCGGACGCGCGGTTGGATGCGGCAGCTGATGACTTCTCTCAAATGGCATCCCAAGCGCAACGGCAGCAGTACTTCGGCGCCCGGACCGTGCTCGACCGCAAGCGGTTGCTGGACGCCGCACTGGATCGGGCGGTGCGAGCAGCGCACCTGGACACGGTGCCGGGCGACTGGAACTCCGCGGCCGCGGGCACGGTAGAAACGATCTGGCAGGGGCACACCGGGCTGCTGAGTGAGCTGCGCACCGGCACCGAAGTACGCGGCAACCAGGCCACGCGCCAGGCGTACTGGTGCGGCGCAGTTGTGGTGCTGCTGCTCCTGCTCACCGTCGGGCTGCTCATCGTCGTCGTGCGGTCACTGCTGCAATCGCTGCGCACGTTGCGCACCGCGGCCTTCGAGGTCGCGGACCGGCGCCTGCCCGAGGCCATCGAGCAGCTGCGCGCTGGTGACGGCCCTCCTGCCCAGACGACCGTCGACCCCGTGCCGGTGCACTCCAGGGAAGAGGTCGGCCAGGTCGCCCGGGCATTCGACACGGTGCACGTCCAGGCAGTCCGGTTGGCGGCCGAGCAGGCGCAGCTGCGCAGCAGCCTCAACGACGTTTTCCTCACCCTGTCCAATCGTGCTCAGCGCCTGCTACAACGCCAGCGGCAACTGATCGACGAAGCGCGTGGGCATGCCGCGGACGCGGTGGTGGCTAACGGCATGCATGAGCTCGACCACGTGACCACCCGGATGGGCCGGTACATCGATGACCTGCTGGCGCTCGCCGGGGGAGCGCAGCGCCGCGGTCTGGCAGCGGACGGGGCCGCCGCTCCGGCCCCGGCAACGGTGCGCGATGTGCTGGGTCACGCGGTGGCGGAAATCGACGACCAGGCCCGGGTCACGGTGTGCTCGCCGCCAGCGGCCACGATCGTGGGCTCGGCGGCGACCGACGTCGTGCACTTGATCGCGGAGTTGCTGGACAATGCGATCAGCGTGACGCCGCGCGAGGCCAACGTCACTCTCGGTGGCCTGGTCACCGAGGACAAGGGCCTTCTGCTGGAGATCACCGATGGTGGTCCAGGCCTGTCCCGTGACCAGTTGCAGATGATCAATGCGCGGCTGGCGTCGGCACCCTCAGCCGATCCGCTCGTCGCCGGCCAGACGGGCCTGTTCATCGCCCGCGAACTGGCCGCCCAGCACGGCATTACGGTGCGCTTGCGTCAGCGTCTCGGTGGCGGCACCGGGATCACCGCCACGGTGCTGCTGCCACCATCTCTGGTGATGGTCGACCTCCGGGCTCGCGCAGCTGCACCCGAACCCGATAGCAGCCTTCCAGCGCAGCCCAGCAGCAGCTCCACAACCCAGAATCCGCTCGCTGCCGACGAGATCGCCCAGCAAGAGTACCCGCCGCTGCAGGTCTCCGTGGTGGACGAAACCGCCGTAGCCGACCTGTTCAGCCCGGCATCGGTAAGCCCCGCGTCCCGGGCGGCGGTAACAGCACCACCTAGCCGTGCCCGTACCGCGCACGAGGAATGGCTCGAGCTTTTCGGCTCTCCCGAATCCCAACCTCAGCATCAGCCGGTCGCCAACCACGCGCCAGCTCCCGGATCGGAGGCCAGCCCGGCGGCACCGGAGGCAATCCCAGCCCCCGCGGGTCCCCCCGAAGTACGGGAAGAAATCTTCGAGATGGTCTCGGCCTGGTTCCGTGAGCGGCAATCGGAGAGCCTGACCACGGCCCTGCCAGACTGGCAGTCCCCGTTCGACCAGGGTTGGCAGGTCGCGCAAGCCCTACGCAGCCCTGGTGACCACGAGCTGACCGAAGCCGGATTGCCCAAACGGCAGCCACGGGCTCACCTGGTGGCCGGCGTGGATGAGCAGGTTGCGGGGATTCCAGGATCCGCTGGTCCCGCGCGAACGCCTGAGGAAGTGCGCGGCCGGCTGACCAGGTACCAGCGCGGGTTGCGGGTCGGGCGGCACGCTCGCAACGATCCCGCTGAGCAGTTGTCCTGCACCGACACCCTGCCGCGATTTCTCGCTTTCGAGTACGGATCTTTTGAGGAGTAACTGCAGTGACGACAGCAGCGCGTCAGCACCCGGTTCAGCCCGGCCAGTTCGGCTGGCTGGTGGACAGCTTCGTGCAGCAGGTGCCCGGTGTGGCGCATGCTGTGGTGGTCTCCGCCGACGGGCTACTGCTCGTCGCGTCGTCCGGACTACCGCGGGAACGCGCCGATCAGCTGGCCGCGGTCACCTCGGGGTTAGTCAGCCTCACCCAGGGTGCGGCCCGGTGTTTCGAAGCGGGCGGAGTGGTGCAGACGGTCGTTGAGATGGAACGCGGCATCGTGTTGACCATGGCGATCAGTGACGGCTCCAGCCTTGCCGTGCTGGCGTCGCCAAGCTGCGACATCGGATTGATCGGCTATGAGATGACGTTGCTCGTCGACCGTGCCGGCAAACTGCTGACCCCGGAGTTGCGCGCCCAACTCCAGAATGCTG
>JAJPIR010000301.1 GCA_021324675.1 Actinomycetota bacterium | reverse complement strand
TAGCCCTAGGTCTCACTGGACCAGGAAACGTGAGTGCTCACCCACCGGCGGCTGAGGCGCACCACCCTGCCGCATCAGCGACCGGGGCGGTACGAACCCCATTAGGACAGCGTTGCCTTAGGCGGGCGCAGGTCAGTGGCAATCGGTATCACACGCAGCCGGTTGGTTTGCGCGTAATGGTGGTAGTCAGTTCCTGCGCTGACTAGCAGCACTGACCGAAGTCCGGATGGCGTTGCAGGGAGTCGTGAATAGTGCACGATGGCCAAAGCTGACGTAGAGATCCTACATGGTAGACCGATCGACACGTTATCTAACTGAGACAGAAAGGATTATTTGTGTTGTCGTTCTTCGCTGCGAGCTCTTACCTGACCGATCTTGACGGTAAATGCCAACAGCGTGGCATAAGTAATACTAAACCACTGGAGATCCTTCCTGGTTTCGTTCCGCCCGAAGGCCTTGCTGCTCTCCGTGTCGAGATATCACGAATTCGTTCACGGGCGAATCGACGAGATATCCAGATGGCCGAAAGTGAGGGGACTTGGCGACGAATGAGCACCATAGGGGGAAGAGTGGTATCTGCCAGCTCGGCGCTAATCCCAGCGATTTACCATGATCCTCAATTGTTAAATTTCCTTTCGGTGCTGGCGGGTGAAAAAGTGTCTACGGTTCCAGATCCGAATGAAAACCACGTTATTAACATTCTACACGAGAGCGGCGATCTTCATGGTGCACATATTGACACATACGCTTACGCGTTCAATATCGTTGTTGAAGCGCCTCCGCCCGATACCGGAGGTGGGCAATTGGAAGTCTACTTCAACGTGAAGTCAGTTGCAGAATCGAAAAAAATCCGTCCTGAAATATTTGCTCTCAGGCCTGGTGATGCGTATTTTCTTAAAACTGATACAAATCTACACCGTGTCCGACCGATTACTGGAAATCGCCTACGAATTGTGCTCAATCTTGCCTATGCGAACGATGAGACTAAAAATTTAGCCTCTTATTCATCATCGCAACTGTATTAACGCATAATTGTAAGACCCGGGTTCCTGGCTCGCTGCGATTGCACCTCCGCGATCGTCGTCTGTGTCCGACCCGTGGCCGTATTGATGATCAATTTCTGTTCCAGTAGATGATCAATCTTAAAGCTCGGTGATGGATTGCTTTGTTTAAGCAGAGGTTGTTTGATTCCTGCCGATCCACGGGTCCGGCTAATCAGCCATCAAAATAAGGTAACCTGCTCGCCCGACAATTGGCATCAACAGGGCAGATTGTCTGACAGTCGGGCGCCCTATAGCGTGTAGCTGACTGTGTTAGTTCCTGGCAATCCAGTGTTCATCATGAACTTGACAGTCTGCGTTTACGGTCTCCTGACATCGCTGAACCGATTCTTGCGGCAAACTTACCCATCGCGAGATATGACCTGAAATTTCGGCACGGAAAGTGGGGTGCCGGTCACCCAAAGCAGTACATATTAGCCTGATCGGATGGCATTCAGGCCATTGTGTTACATCGATTTACAAGGGCCGATGTACAGCGCGCACCTGGTATCACCACCCAAGCGTTTCTGATCGATGGGATCGCCTGGCTATATTTTGTGATCAGCGGTGCAACTGAACCCTATGGGCATCCGCTGTGCGCTGACTGCGGTCACGGGATTAGACTATGGAGGTCTTCATGAAACACAACATCAAACGGCGCATCGGCGTTTTGCTCTCCTCCGGCATCCTTGCCACTGGTTTACTCCTGGCCGCTCAGGGCACTGCCTTTGCCGCCGGCAGTGGGGGCGCTGGTGGCGCCGGTGGCCCGGGCGGGCAGGGAGGTAGCGCCTTTTTTGGCAACGGTGGCAATGGCGGCTCTGGCGGCAATGGCGGCGCTGGTGGGAATGGCGGTAGCGGTTGGTTTCCTGGTGACGGTTGCAGCGGCATCTCCTGCCATGGCGGTTGCGGCATATTGTGTAACCACCCAATCCGGGTTAGCCCATGTCCTCCTGTAGTGCTGTGGTGTGGCACCTCGGCTCGCTTGGACCTGGCCAAGTTGCTAGGCTGCCCGGTGCTTTCTGAACAGCTCCTGAAAACGTTCTTTGCTTATGTTCCAGCGTGCCAGGTCAGGTGTGTAAAGTAGCCGTGCTCTCGACCCGACACCGAGTGCTAGTGCCTGGGTGGCACGGACGCCAATCATTCCGTGGCAGCGGGCAGTAGCGCAATGTGACAAAGACGTTGGCACGCTGTTTAGCGTGCGCGGTGTGCATAATCCAGCAGGTGAGCCCTACTGCGCTGAGATCACCTTTGCCGGCGACGACCGACCTATGCCGACAACGGCCACCCTCGGGTGGTTAGAGGGCGGCCCGGCCGTGGAGGGGAGACAACGGCCGGACCGCAGTGGGGACAGGCGCCGCGCGGTGGGGGAACGCGCAGAAAGGCACTCCAGTCCCCAGTTTGAGAGACACAATGACAGCGGCGGTGCTGCAACGCCTGAGTAATCGTGTCCTGGGCGCGGGCGTTAGCGAATTACCATCACGTTTGTTCTATCGATTCGCATGTACGTCCGTCGTTCACGCACACGAAACGCTCATCGCCAAGCCTTTACCTGAATATCAGCCACTAGTTGCTTCCGGTGTGACTCCCTCGTCGAGACAACCCGTCATGGCCGAACTATCACGCTAACCCATAATCAAGAGCGCCTAGCGCGCTTCTACACATTGCTGGCTTTCTAGGGCAACGCAACGGTAAAATCATGCCGCGGATAGTTTCCCCGATGTATTAGCCTGCTAAACGTTGCAGGGTTAAGTTGTGTGCCCGCGCCTGACGGTTGACCTGGAGGTTCGTATTGTCCTGCGGCCGGCCTGCGAAATCGGACAGATGCGACGAGAGCGTCGCGTACTGCTACGGACCCCGCCTGTTTCCCGATGCAGCCACGGATGAGTTCAACCAAGCCAGAATGCCGTCGGCGATAGCGGCCGCATACTGGGCTCGACCGCGTGGGGTGGCAACCAGCTCGGCTTCCTGGGCATTGCGCATGTTGGCGCACTCGACCAGTGCCGCTGGGATCTGGGCGAGGTTGAGCCCAGCAAGGTCAGGGCGAGGGTAGAGCCCGTGGGAGCCGATGTAGTTGGCGACGGTGAAGCCATGCTTGCGCATGGTCTTGACCAGAGCGTCGGCCAGAGCACGCGACGGTGGGCCTTGACTGTCGTTCAACGGGGGGTCGGAGTAGGCGATGTGGAAACCGTGCCCGGATGGTGCTGCCCCGTCAGCGTGGATGGAGACCATCGCCCTTGCGGCCGCCCGGTTGGCAATCGCTGCGCGGTCGTTGACGCACGGGCCGATCCCGGCGTCGTTCGGGCGGGTCAGTACCACGTGCACTCCGCGCCCGGTCAGTGCATCGCGGACCCGGACTGCGACATCCCAGGTGAAGGCGTGCTCAGGGTAGCCGCCGTTAGTGGCAGTCCCAGTGGTATTGCAGGGTTTGGTACCACCCCGGCCATTGGGCACCGGGCGGTTGATCTCTGCCGCGTGTGATGCGCTAGCTCCGTTGTGACCGGGGTCGAGCACGACCGTGATTCCCCGTTCCGGCGAGCCGGGCAGGAGCTCGGATGCCGTGGAACTGGTTGCCAGGCGAGGACTGGTGATGGCTGCGGTGGTGGAGGTTGGTGAGTAGACCGTTCCCCAGGAGGCAAGCAAAGCCAGAACGAAGATCAACGTTTGCGCCCGGAAGCCGCGCAGTATCGCGTGCCGCATCATGGATTCCCCAGACAGTGCCGCCCACAGAGTGCGGTCGAGCATACGTGCCCGCTTGCTGAAAATGGTGCAGCGGCGTGGCCGCATTACGTCGAAAAGTTGCCCGCTGTTTGCGCGCAGGCCCTCGGCAGCAAGAAGAGTGCTTTCGCCAGAGGCCGTCCACCGCCGTGATGTGCTCTATGCACGGACGCTGCTGCGGCGGTTGTGCCGATGAACCGCAACGCTCGCATGGTGGTAAGTAAGTGCAGGGGCATCGGTGGCAACCGCGCATACTCGCCGACACGTCCAAGCAATCTGCATTGGCGGCGGCCGCAGGCACATTGCGCCCTCCATACCACACCTTCAGTGCCGTCGTTGCCACGATCGATGACGGGCGTTCGTGGCCGCTCGCCGGCTGCACGGGTTGGTCGGTCCGTGACCACGTTTTCCTTTGCTCGTGCGACGCGCAGCGCGGCTTGTTCGCGCTCCACACGGCGTCAACTGACCGCCCTACCGACCGGGGACCCACCAGGTACCTGGCTAGGCTGGCGGCCGGACGACGTCGGGCGGCGAAATGGTCGACGTTTGCACATGCCTGGCGCGCCAGCACCCTCGAGCGAACGGCTCGCGCAGGTGCGTTTGGTGCCTCGACGGAATGCTGAGTGTACGGCTCCGGCGCCATCGCCTGATGCGCACTATGCGCGGATAATCACCGGCCGGACGCCGATGTTCCACGCTGAGCCCGGATAAAGAGAAAAAGACGCCGCTCGCTTTCCGTTGCTCAGATAAGTGGTCTTAGGCTCAGTGTCTTCCCTTTACGAAGGGGCGCCTATCTGAACCGTCGACATTATTGGCATCTCGTAAAAAATCTCGCATCGATTCGTCGAATTCTGGAACGCCTCCACGATTGCAGTCCACGATGAGGCCCAAGCGCTGAGCATGCTTCCAAACCGGCAAATCGGGGTCGAATGTAGCATGCCTGTTGCGGGCCGCCTGTATCAAAAGCACGAAGCCGTCGTAATCCTCTTCTTCGATTGCCTGCAGGCCGCGCAGAATGGCGGCTCTATCAATCTTCTTGCCCCTCACCGGCTGTCACCCCTCAGGTCTGAATGTTCGCATTCCATGTTGTCGACAAAAGCTATAGATATTACTGCATAATCAATTCTAGCGCTCGCTGGCCGCAGTGGACCAACCTTCGGTTGCGGGCGCGTCGGCCGCCGCCGATCGAGCCGCGTAGGACCGAACCGGTGGCGGCCAGTGATGCGAATTCACGGGGGCATCGGGGACGTACCTGCGGGTGGACATTGACGCCTGCCGGCCACCGTGGCATCCAACCCCGGGTTGGTTGCACTCGCGGCCCGGGGATGCCCGGAACCAGGCCGCGTCGAGACCTCTGACATCACGTAACCGGGAAGAATCGTCCAGCGCAGGTCGCTGCCGTCCCGCGCAGGATGGGAGGATGAGCTTTCGCGCGGAAGCCTCCTCGGTCGACCAGACTGCTCACCCGAATCGTTGGCGAGCTTTGGCGGTCACCCAGTTGGCAGGCTTCATGAGCCTGCTCGACGTCAGCATTGTCAACGTTGCGCTGCCGTCCATCCAACACAGTCTGGGCACCTCGGTAGCGCAGGTGCAGTGGGTGGTATCCGGTTACGCGCTCACCTTCGGCTTGGTGCTGGTGGCCGGCGGGCGGTTGGGTGACGCCTTGGGCCGGCGACGGATGTTCCTCCTGGCGCTTACCGCTTTCGTGCTGACCAGCGCGTTGTGCGGAGCTGCGCCCAACGCCGAGTTGCTGGTCGCCGCCCGGTTGCTGCAGGGTCTTGCCGCCGGAATGCTCACCCCGCAGAACTCCGGTTTGATCCAGGTGCTGTTCCGCGGGACCGAGCGCGGTAGGGCGTTCGGCATCTTCGGTGCCACGGTCGGGTTGTCCACAGCGGTCGGCCCGGTGGTCGGCGGCTTCATCCTCAGCGTGACGGGGGAGCACGATGGCTGGCGGTGGGTCTTCTACGTCAACGTTCCGATCGGGCTGATCGCCCTGGTGGCTGCCTGGCGGCTGGTGCCGTCCCGGCCACGAAGCGGTGCGCGGGTCACCGCCGGCATCGATGTGGTGGGAGCGCTACTGCTGGGATGCGCCGTGCTATGCCTGTTGCTGCCCCTGGTGCAGATTGACACTGGGGGGCTGCGCCGGCTGTGGTGGCTGTTCGCCCTGGCACCGGTGATGATCGCGCTGTTTGTTCGCTGGGAGCAGTGGATGGTGCGGCGCAATCGCCCGCCATTGCTCGACACCCGGCTGCTGTCCGCCACGCCGGGTTACCCGGCAGGAGCCGCGCTCGGGTTGGTGTATTTCGTCGGCTTCAGCGGAGTCTGGTTAGTGTTCGCGCTGTACTTCCAGCACGGACTGGGTTACACCGCGCTGCAGTCGGGCTTGGCGGTGACGCCGTTCGCCCTCGGTTCGGCGTTGTCAGCAGCGGTGGCCGGGCGGTTGGTCACCAGATACGGGCGCCGGTTGACGGTGGTCGGCCTGGTTGGTGTCGCGGTGGGGCTAGCTGGCACTGCCGCAGTGCTCTATAGCGCACCTGCCGCCCAGGCCGGCTGGTGGGCAGCGTTGCCGTTGCTGGTGGGGGGTCTCGGGAGCGGCGCAGTGATCTCGCCGAACATCACATTGACCTTGGAATGCGTCCCGCCCGGCATGGGCGGGGCTGCGGCTGGGGCGCTGCAGACCGGTCAGCGGATCGGATCGGCCATCGGGACGGCCACGCTTGCGGCAGTGTTCTACGGGATGCTGGGGCACGGCAGCCACAATTACCGGGTAGCTGTTGCGGCGGCGCTGCTCACCGGGACCGGGTTTGTGTGCCCGGCTTTGCTGATCGCAGGGTTAGAACTCCGGGTTCGCCGCCGCCGTGCGGCGCTGGCCGAGCCGGACCAGGCCAGTGTGGCTGAGGCGGACGTACATCGGACCTGACCACGTCCCTACGCGGCCGTCGCGGTAGCCACTGCCCGGGCCGTACGATTGGCGCGATGGCGCAGAACCGGGTGCGGGTCGGCGGGCCGTATTTTGAGGACCTCGCGCACGGGCAGGTCTTTGCTGACGCCCCAGGCCTGACCTTGACATCGGGCTACGCGGCATTGCATCAGGCGCTGTCCGGTGATCGGCTGCGGTTACCGCTGGATCATGAGCTGTCCAGGCAGGTCACCGGCCGTGTTGAGCCGCTGGCCCACCCCACGATGGTCAGCCATGTCGCGATCGGCCAGAGCACCGCGCCGTCGCAGCGGGTCCGCGGCAACCTGTTCTACCGTGGGCTGCGACTGCTGCGACCGGTGCACCTCGGTGACACGTTGCGCACCCGCACGGAGGTCGTCGCGTTGCGGCAGAACCGGCCGAAACCCGGGCGAGCGCCGAGCGGTCTCGCCGTGCTGCGTGTGCAGGTCAGCAACCAGCGGGACGAACCAGTGCTGGATTACTGGCGCTGCCCGATGATCCCGCTGCGCGATTCCACAGCCAACACCGGCCACGCCGATCGCTTCGATGACATTCCCACCGACGCGGAGCCTGTCGCCGACCTGCCGTGGGGTTGGCGACTCAGCGCCTTCCGGCCCACCGAGACCGAACCTGGCACCGTCTACGACATCGAGGTGCGCGACACCGTGACCGGCGCGCCCGAGCTAGCTAGAGCCACCCTCAACCTCGCGGCTACGCACACCGACCCTGGCGCGTCCGCGTACGGGCGCCGCCTGGTATACGGCGGTCACACAATTTCCCTTGCCGGAGCGCATGCCACCCGGGCATTGCCCGACCTGGTGACGATCGTGGCTTGGCGCAGCTGTGACCACACCGGCCCGGTGTTCGAGGGCGACGTGTTACGCACCGAACTGCACGTCGAAGCGGTGCATGCCCGGGATGGTTACCAGCTCATCGACCTTCGAGCGCTCGTGCATGGCTGCCCCGCGGCCGACGCCGGTGATCCGACCGCGGTGGACAAACCAGTGCTGGACTGGCGATTCGTCGCGCTGGCTCGGTAGTGGAGGTGGGATGAGCGGGATCTTGGCAGGAATGCGGGTGGTGGAGGGTTCGGCGTTCGTGGCGGCGCCACTGGGCGGGATGACCCTCGCCCAACTCGGCGCAGACGTCATCCGCTTCGATCCGATCGGCGGCGGGCTCGACGCCCACCGCTGGCCGGTCACCGCGGACGGGGCGAGCCTGTTCTGGGCTGGTCTGAACAAGGGGAAGCGATCGATCGCAGTCGACATGCGCTCGCCGCAAGGCAAGCAACTGCTCGTCGATCTCATCACTGCGCCCGGTGACGACGCGGGGTTGTTCTTGACCAACTTCCCAGCCGTGGGCTGGCTGGACTACCCCGCATTAGCGTCCCGGCGCCCTGATCTGATCATGGTGAACATCGTGGGCAACCCCGACGGATCCTCCGCCGTCGACTACACGATCAACCCCGCCACCGGCTTCGCCTGGACCACGGGACCGGATGCCCTCGCCACCCCGGTCAACCACCTGCTGCCAGCCTGGGACGTCATCACCGGCTCCTTGGCCGCAACCGGCCTGCTGGCTGCCGAGCGCAAGCGGCGCATGGCCGGGACCGGCCAGTTCATCCGGCTTGCCCTCGCTGATGTGGCCATGGCCACCGTCGGGCATCTCGGATACCTCGCCGAGGTGCAGATCAATAAGGCCGAACGGGCCCGGCATGGCAACTACCTTTACGGTGCCTTCGGGTGCGACTTCGCCACCAAGGACGGCAAGCGGGTTATGGTGGTCGGGCTGACACCGCGGCAGTGGCGCAGCCTGATGGCGGCCGTGGGGATCGGTGAGGCTTGCGCTCAGGTCGAGAAGCTCCTCGGTGCGGACCTGTCCAAGGAGGGTGACCGGTTCGCCGCGCGCCACCTGATCGCCGCCCTCATCGAGCCGTGGGTTAGCAGCCGCACACTGCTCGAAGTCAGCGAGACCTTCAATGCGCACGACGTGTGCTGGGGTCCATACCAGACATTCGCTGAACTTGTTGCCAGCGATCCCCGCTGCTCACCTGCCAACCCCATGTTCGCCGAGGTCGAGCAGCCGGAGATAGGCACATACCTCATGCCTGGCTCGCCGCTCGAATTCTCCGCGGACGATCGGGTCCCGCCCACACCAGCGCCCCGACTTGGCCAGCACACTGACGAGGTGCTTGCTCAGATTCTCGGCTTGTCAGCCGCGGAAATCGGCCGGCTGCATGACGACGGTGTGGTCGCGGGGATCAGCGCTGGCTGAGTACTCTTGATCTTCTCGCGGTGAGTCGTCACCGCTGGCGATCGTCCTACCGCGGCCGATCCTGCTTTCCCAACCGCTGCTTGAGCAGATCGGCGCCCTTGGCGATCTGGTCTGAGTACTTACCCCGGGTCCTCTTGTCGGCGAAGTCCTCTACCTTGTCAATGCCCTGCTGAACCTTGTCCGGGTGCTGGGCCAGCACGTCTTGTGCCTTTTGCTTCAGCTCGTTGAACTTGTCACCAATGCCCATGAGTTCTCCTCCCGCTGAGGGCCAGTTTCCTGATTCTGGTACCCGGCATCAGGCGGTGATCCACGCTGCACCACCGACAATAACCCGGCCGGGGCAATGACGGCGATGGGCTCACGCGGGTGGCTTCGCGCAGCTTGGCTGGAGAACCGCCTGCACGTGAGGGTCGTTGATGTTCTCCTTCGTGACGAAGGTGACGCCGGTGTCCTCGCTGGACGCCACCCGGCCGGTGCGTACCGTCTGCACCATCGCGTTGACCGAGTCGAACCCCATCCGGAACGGATTCTGCACAACAAGCGCGGTGATTGCTCCCGACGCGACTCCTTTGATTTCGTCCGGTGACGCATCCCAGCCGATAAGCTTCACCTTCCCAGCCCTGCCCGCTTGGTTCAGTGCGTTGGTAGCGCCAATCACACCAGGCTCGTTCGCCGCGAAGATACCGTCCAGGTCCGGGTTGGCAGTCAGGATGTTCTCAGTGACCGACAGCGCGGTGTTGGGATCGCTGTTGCTGGATTGCTCGGCCACCAGCGTCAGGTTCGGGTACTTCGCAAGTCCCTCCTTGAAGCCCTTGGTGCGCTGGTCGTTGGTCACCGTTCCGGGCTGGAAGGGAAGGAAGGCGATCTTGTGCTCGCCTGGACCCAGTGCATCGGCAAGCAAGTCAGCCGCCTTTCGGGCGGCCGCGAGGTTGTCCGTGGCGAATACCGGCACGTTGCTTGGTTGCGGGTTCGTTCCCGAATCGATATTGATCACTGGCACATCGCGACTCAGCGCATCCTGGGTGACCTGGGCGAGAACCTTTGCGTCGGTGGCCGCATATACGAGCCCGTCTACCTGCCGGGTCAAGAAGTCCTGCAGCAGGTTGACCTGGCCGGTGACGTCGGTCTCCGCGGTGACTCCGTCCCACTGGAGCTTCACATCGGCCGTCTTCGACGCCGCGCACTGGGCGCCCTTGCGGACGCTGTCCCAGAAGTCGAAGCCGACGGCCTTGGGCACAACGGCGAGGGTCACTGGGCCGCTGGCCTTCACTTTCGAGCCCCCGGAAGGTCCCGAACCGGGGACGGTAACCGCAGAACACGCCGTGGTGAGCATGATCGCAGCGGTACAAGCAACAGATACCGAGAACCTGACCCCCATGCGCCCGCCTTCCTTCTACTTTTCTCACCAGATCCGTCATGACGCCCCGATCAAAGCTTCGATTATCGCGCTGCCGCCCGCCGCCGCCGGTACTGATCCCAGAACACCGCGATCCAGATAATCACACCGATGATGATCTGCTGGTAGAAAGTGTTAATATCCAGGAGCACGGACCCGTTGCGGATCAGGGCAATTAAAAGGGCTCCCAGCAGGGTTCCTATGACCGTGCCTTCACCGCCGAAAAGACTAGCGCCGCCGATCACGGTAGCGGCGATGACGTCGAGCTCGAGGCCGATACCGAAATTAGGTTGTCCGGAGTTGACTCGGGATGCGGCAATCATCCCGGCGAGACCCGCCAGGGTGCCGGAAATAATGTAGACAACCGCGAGGTAGCGCTTGACTGGTACGCCGGATAGTCGCGCAGCTTCCACATTCGAACCTATGGCGTACGCGTACCTTCCCAGTCTGGTCCGGGTGAGGATGAAGTGGCCGAGCACAGCGACGAGGACGAGAGCCAGGACGGGGATGGGTAGCGCGCCGAGCCTTCCTTGGCCGAGCACCTTGAACACCGGAGGCGCACCGGAGACGGCAACGGAACCAGTGACGATGTACACCAGCCCACGGGCCACGCTGAGCATGCCCAGCGTGGCGATGAACGGTGCCATTCCCGCCTGGGTCACGAGCAAGCCGTTGACCATGCCGGCGATGGCTCCGATCGCCGTGCCACCGATGATGGCCAGGGGAACCGGAATGCCGTAGCTCACCACCAGCAGCGCGCCAAACACACCCGATAATGCGGCCACCGAGCCGACGGACAGGTCGATCCCGGCTGTGACGATCACGATGGTCATGCCGATCGCAATAATCGCCACCACTGCGGACTGGACCCCAATATTGATCAGATTGTTAGCGGTGAGGAAGGCGTCGGAGGTCAACGACAGGTAGATGAAGAGCACTAAAACGGTGCCGGCCGCCGCGAGCTGCGATACCCCGGCACGGACGCGGTCGCGCCACGCGCCGGGCGACGGAACGCTGCACTCTTGACGTCCCACCGCCTCGCCTCCCGGTGTCAGCGCTGCCATCCCTTGCCCGTGCCGGTAGCCAACTGCATGATCCGCTCTTCGGAGAAGTCCTCACGAGCCAGCTCACCGGCGATCCGCCCGGCTCGTAAGACCACGATTCGATCACACATGTTCAGCAGCTCCGGAAGGTAGGAGCTGATGATCACAATGCCGCATCCCTGCGCGGCCAGTTGCCCGATCAGACCGAAGATCTCGGCTTTGGCCGCCACGTCGATGCCGCGCGCCGGCTCGTCGAAGAAAAGCACCTGGCTGCGCGCTTCGAGCCACTTCGCCACCACGATCTTCTGCTGGTTGCCACCGGAAAGCGTGCGGACCCGGCTTTTCATCGACGGTGCCTTGATGCCCAGCTGGTCTCGCCACGACTGCGCGATCCTTCGCTCGGCCCGCAAGTTGATCAAGCGAAGGCGCAGTGGAATGTTGGCCAGGGTGATGTTCTGATCGACGGACAGGGTCATGGCGAGTCCCTCGACCTGGCGATCCTCTGTGAGGTAGCCCAGCCTGGCCGCGATGCCCTGCTGTGCCGAACGAGGGTTCACCTCGTGGCCGTGCACGATGACGCGTCCGGCGTCGGGGATGTCGGCACCGAAGATGGCCCGAGCTAGCTCGGTGCGGCCAGCGCCGACCAGACCGGCGAACCCAACGATCTCACCAGCTCGTACTTCGACACTGCAGTCGGCCAGGTCAACAACCTTGCCTCGCCGGCAGATGCCCTCCGCTCTGAGCAGGATGTCCCCGATCTCAACCGCGGGTTTGGGGTAGAGGTCGCCGATATCGCGCCCGACCATGAGCTGGATCAGGCGTTGCGGCGAGGCCTGGGCGGCCGGCAGTGTCTGGACGACTCTGCCGTCGCGTAGCACGGTGACCCGGTCGGCGAGGTGCGCGACTTCGTCGAGACGGTGGGAGATGTACACGATGGCGATGCCGCGCCTTTTCAGCTCCGCGATCACCGTGAACAGATCATCGATCTCCGCATTGGTGAGCATCGCGGTCGGTTCATCCATGATCACCACTCGCGGGTTCCCGTTAAGTGCTTTCGCGATCTCCACGCGCTGGCGGTCAGCGATCGGGAGGGTACCCACCGGCCGGGTCAGGTCGACGGTGACATTCACCCGGCCCAGCAGTGCACCGGCCCGCCTGCGGTCGGCCCGGCGCGCCAGCACTCCCCACCGGCTCGACTCGTCGCCGAGGCACAAGTTGTCCGCCACGGACAGGTGTGGTGCCAGCGCGAGCTCCTGGTGCACCATCGATACGCCCAGTACCAACTGGGCAAACCGTGGACCACGGAAGGCAACCGGTTTGCCGTCCACGCAAATAACACCCTCGTCCGGTCGCTCGACTTGTGCCAGCAGCTTCATCAAGGTGGACTTGCCAGCGCCGTTCTCACCGACAACGACGTGGACCTCGCCAGGCAGTACCGTCAAGCTGACTCGGTCGACGGCGAGCACCCCGGGGTAGCGTTTGGAAACCTCGTGCATCTCCAATACGGGCTCGACCACTATGACGCCACCAATCCGCCTCTGTCAGCGAGCAGTGTCGATCACCGACCTTGCCGGGATCCGCTGCCTCCGGCCACCTAGCTTGGTCCATTCAGGTGATATTTAACCATTGAGTAGCTTTCCGTTGGCCCTTTGGCGATGAACCATTTATCAACACGGACTTGCGGGACAATTCCGCACCACGTAGGGGAGCTGTGATCGCCTACTGAGACGATCACAACGGTTGACGGGGGGCAACCATGCTTGAGCGAAAGCCGGCCGGCGAACAGTGGCTGCAGCGTTACCTGTTGCCGATTGATTCAGGCACGGGCGTGTTCGGTGCATTCATTCTGGCTGTCGTGATGCTCCTCGTTGTGGTCGCATTGTGGGCCACGCAAGGGCAATCACGAGTAGAGGTGCCGACACTTGCAGGCTTGCCCAGAATCCAGGCCGAGGCGCTGCTCAAAAACATGGGGCTGAACGTCCGCGCGACCTCTGACGAGATTTCTTCACGGCCGGCGGGAACGGTGCTGCGGACCGATCCCGCAGCCGGCGTGCAACTTGATCCCGGTTCGGGCGTGAACCTCGTCCTCGCCATTGCAGCTCCTTCGGGCAAGACGTCCGGAATTGTGGATGTGGCGCCTGCGCCGGCAGCTGCTCCAGCTCAGCAACCGGCTCCCGTTGCCGTACCAGAGCCAGTCCAGCAGCCAGCGGCGGTAATGGCCCCGGCACCCGTTCAGAAACCAGCTCCCGTGGTCGTGTCACCTCCGGTCGTGGTACCTCCCCCGGTGGTCGTGCCACCCCCGGTGGTGGTGCAACCGCCGCCGCCGGCGCTACGGCAGGTCCCTGACGTGGTAGGTGTGGACCGGCTGCGGGCGGCGCGGGCACTGCGTGATGCTGGGCTGTCGGTGGGGTCGGTGACAGAGGAGGCCTCGAACCGGCCGGCCGGAACGGTGCTGCGGACCAACCCGAAAGCGGGTGCTGCGGTCTGGCCGGGTAGCTCGATTGACCTGATCATTGCCAAGCGCGCAGACCAGGTGAAAGTGCCCAACGTGGTCGGTATGGACCGGGCGTCGGCGGCGCGGGCACTGCGTGACCAAGGACTGTCAGTGGGGTCAGTCACCGAGGTTGTGGTTCCCAACCAGCCGGCGGGCAGGGTGCTGCGGACTGATCCGGCAGCCGGAACTGCGGTCCGCTCCGGTAGCGCTGTCAATCTCGTGGTCACAAAGGCACCCCTGGACAAGCCCTCCGATCCGGGCGGCGGGTCACACCAGAACCCGAAGAGCGAGAATGGGGACGGCCGCACCACGCGCACTCGGTAGGAACGGCTACCAGCCGCGGGCGCGCCACTCCTGGAGATGTGGTCGCTCGGCACCGAGCGTGGAGTCATTGCCGTGCCCGGGGTAGAACCATGTCTCGTCAGGCAGCTTGTCGAAAATTCGAGATGTCAGATCGTTCATCAGGCTGGTGAAGTCCGCCGGGTTGGTGGTCCGTCCTGGACCTCCAGGAAAAAGTGAGTCGCCGGTGAACAGATGCGGGGTACCGTCGGGGGCCCGGTACAGCAGGGCAATGGAACCGGGGGTGTGCCCGCGCAAGTGGATCACGTCCAGCACCACGTCACCGACCGTCACGGTGTCTCCATGGTCAACCAGGCGATCCGGTGGTACCGGTAACTGGGGCGCGTCGATCGGATGCGCGACGGTACGGGCCCCCGTCGCACCGGCCAGTGCGCCGAGAGCCTGCCAGTGATCCGCGTGCCGGTGGGTGGTCACGATTGTCTGCAGATCCGGCCGGTCCGGACCATGACCCAGCAGGTCCATCAGTCGCTCGGCGTCGTTGGCCGCGTCGATCAGTAATGCCTCGCCGGTGTCCGGGCAGACCAACAGGTAGGCATTGTTGTCCATCGGTCCCACCGATACCTTGGTAATGCTCAGGGTGGGCAGCACCCGTCGCTGCGCCGCTCCGCCGGGCACCACTGCGCCGGTGTAGTCGTTGAGAATCTCCACAGTCGCGACCGTAACGTGCCGGGGAGCCGGTCCCAAGTTCTCGCCGGCGCCTCTCCGGAGTCACTCCCAGGTCATTCCGGAACCGGGTACGTCGGCGGCTGTCGGTACTCGCGCATAGCATGGGTGCGGCCGTCTGCGAAGGGATGACAGTGGCTGACCGACTTGTCGTACGGGGCGCGCGGGAGCACAACCTGCGCAGTGTCGACCTCGACCTGCCCCGCGACAGCCTCATCGTGTTCACCGGCCTGTCCGGTTCGGGCAAATCCAGTCTCGCATTCGACACCATCTTCGCGGAGGGCCAGCGCCGGTACGTCGAATCACTATCGGCCTACGCCCGCCAGTTCCTGGGCCAGATGGACAAGCCTGACGTCGATTTCATTGAAGGTCTGTCGCCTGCGGTCTCCATCGACCAGAAGTCCACGAGCCGTAATCCCCGGTCCACGGTCGGCACCATCACCGAGGTGCACGATTACCTGCGCCTGCTTTACGCCCGCGCTGGCGAGCCGCACTGCCCCCTTTGCGACGAACCGATCTCCCGGCAGACCCCGCAGCAGATCGTTGACCAGGTACTAGCTCTTCAGCCCGGCACTCGATTCCAAGTTCTGGCACCGGTGGTGCGTACCCGCAAGGGAGAGTTCGTCGACCTGTTCGCCGAACTGCAGTCCCAGGGTTATTCCCGGGTGCTCGTTGACGGCACGGTGTATCCGCTCACTGAAGTGCCCAAGCTCAAAAAGCAGGACAAGCACGACATCTCCGTGGTAATCGACCGGCTGGCTGTCAAGGACAGCGCCAAGCAACGGCTCACCGACTCGGTCGAGACGGCATTACGGTTGGCCGACGGACTGGTCGTACTCGATTTCGTCGACCGCGACGAGCACGACCCGCACCGGCAGCGTCGCTTCTCCGAACGGATGGCTTGCCCCCATGGGCATCCCATTGGCGTCGATGATCTGGAGCCGCGGTCCTTCTCGTTCAACTCGCCTTACGGCGCCTGTCCTGAATGCACTGGCATCGGGATCCGCAAGGAGGTCGACCCCGAGCTGGTGGTGCCAGACCCGGAACTGTCGCTGGCCGACGGAGCGATCGCGCCGTGGGCTACCGGGCAGACCTACGAGTACTTCCAGCGGCTGCTCGAAGCGCTGTCCGAGACGGTCGGCTTCCGGATGGACACGCCGTGGCGGCGCTTACCGACTGCGGCCCAGAAAGCTGTGCTGCACGGTATCGACGCGCAGGTCCATGTGCGCTACCGCAACCGCTACGGCCGTGAGCGCACCTACTACGCCACTTTCGAGGGCGCCATCCCGTTCCTCGAGCGCCGGATGAACCAAGCCGAGTCAGAGCACATGCGTGAGAAGTACGAGGGTTACATGCGCGAGGTGCCCTGCCCGGCCTGCCGCGGTACCCGATTGAAGCCGGAGATCCTCGCTGTGACGTTGACCCACGTCACGGAGGGTCGTAAATCCATTGCCGATGTGTCCGCCCTGTCAGTCCGCGACGCCGCGGCCTTTCTTGACGGCCTACGGTTGGACACCAGGCAGGCGATGATCGCCGACGCGGTGCTCAAGGAGATCCAGGCCCGGCTGCGCTTCCTGCTGGACGTCGGGCTGGACTACCTCTCGCTGGATCGCGCCTCGGCCACCCTGTCCGGTGGCGAGGCGCAGCGCATCCGGCTGGCCACACAGATCGGTTCCGGGTTGGTTGGCGTGCTGTATGTGCTCGATGAGCCGTCGATCGGTCTGCACCAGCGGGACAATCACCGGCTGCTGGCCACGCTGACCAGATTGCGGGACCTCGGCAACACGCTGATCGTGGTCGAGCACGATGAGGAAACCATCCGGACTTCCGACTGGGTGGTGGATATCGGTCCGGGTGCCGGTGAGCACGGTGGCCAGATCGTTTACAGCGGTCCGTTCCCGGGATTGGAGCAGCACGACACCTCGATTACCGGAGCCTACCTGTCCGGTCGGTGCAGCATCCCGGTTCCGGCGGTGCGTCGCCCGGTGGACCGATCGCGGCGGCTGACAGTGGTGGGGGCACGGGAGCACAACTTGCGCGGTATTGATGTGTCCTTCCCACTCGGTTGCCTGGTCTCCGTCACCGGCGTGTCCGGATCAGGCAAGTCGACGCTGGTCAACGACATCCTGGCGACCGTGCTGGCAAATCGGCTCAACGGCGCCCGCCAAGTACCCGGCCGGCATACCCGGGTCACCGGGCTTGAGCACGTCGACAAGCTGGTGCGGGTGGATCAGTCACCCATCGGCCGGACCCCCCGATCCAATCCGGCTACCTACACGGGTGTGTTCGACCGGATCCGCAAGCTTTTCGCTGCGACCACCGAAGCGAAAGTCCGCGGTTACCAGCCCGGGCGGTTTTCCTTCAATGTCAAAGGTGGTCGCTGCGAGGCCTGCGCCGGTGACGGCACCATCAAGATCGAGATGAATTTCCTGCCCGACGTGTATGTGCCCTGCGAGGTGTGCCAGGGCGCCCGGTACAACCGGGAGACTCTCGAAGTGCACTACAAGGGCAAGACCATCGCTCAAGTGCTCGATATGCCCATCGAGGAGGCGGCAGAGTTCTTCGAGCCGATCTCCGCGATTCACCGCCACCTCAAGACATTGGTGGATGTCGGGTTGGGTTACGTCCGGTTGGGACAACCCGCGCCGACGCTGTCGGGTGGGGAAGCTCAGCGCGTCAAGCTGGCCAGCGAGCTGCAGAAACGGTCCACCGGCCGCACCGTGTACATCCTCGACGAGCCGACCACTGGCCTGCACTTCGAGGACATTCGTAAGTTGCTCGGTGTGATCAACGAGCTGGCCGACAAGGGCAACACCGTCATCGTGATCGAGCACAATCTGGATGTCATCAAATCGTCGGACTGGATAATCGATATGGGGCCTGAGGGAGGTGCGGGGGGAGGCACCGTGATCGCTGAAGGGTCGCCAGAAGAAGTCGCAGCAATCGATTCCAGCTACACCGGCCAGTTCCTGCGCACCGTCGTCGATGTGCAGCCCGTGACGGCGCCACCCTGCTCCCGCGCCACTGTCGCCGCCAGCTCGTAGCGTTGGTAGCTCTTCAAGAGCCACCAACCTGGGGTGTCACCGTCTCCAACAGCTGCCAACTCCCGCGCGGCTCGTAGTACTAAGCTGGCTCGGACTTGTGCAGGCCGATCGGGGCCGCGGCGAGCGACAAGGTCAAGCCGTGCCCTGCGCGCAGGCTGCGTTGGGTGTTGTACCTGCTACGATATTCGCTGCGACCAACCTCCGTTCCGGCGGAGGCGGCAAGTGGAGCCCGCTCCCACCCGAACCGCTGCGAGGCGGCCGGGTCCGGTCCTGGAATCCCTCAGCGGATTCCGGTGTTGACGTTGAGTGTTGGCAAACAACACACGGCGTCGACCGGTCGGATACGCGGGCCCCGTACGTCAGGATGCGTGCGGGGCCGCGTGGTATCCGGGGTGTGTCCTTGGGCAGCGTGCCCACGTGCTCGGGCGCGCCGTGGGTAGGACGACTGAGGAGGCCACATCACCGTCGAGACACGCATCAACGAACGCATTCGCGTTCCCGAGGTCAGGTTGGTTGGTCCGAATGGCGAGCAGGTCGGCATTGTCCGCATCGAGGATGCGCTGCGACTAGCTCAGGAGGCGGACCTTGACCTGGTCGAGGTTGCGGCGCAGGCCCGTCCACCGGTCTGCAAGCTGATGGACTTCGGCAAGTTCAAATACGAGACCGCGCAGAAGGCCCGCGAGTCCCGCCGCAATCAGCAGATGACGGTTATCAAGGAGCAGAAGCTCCGCCCCAAGATTGACGCGCACGACTACGAGACGAAGAAGCGTCACGTCATGCGGTTTCTTGATGCGGGGCACAAAGTGAAGGTCACCATAATGTTCCGGGGTCGTGAGCAGTCCCGGCCGGAGTTGGGGTTCCGACTCCTGCAGCGGCTGTCTGAGGACGTCGCGGACCTCGGTTTCGTGGAGACCTCCGCTAAACAAGACGGCCGCAACATGACGATGGTGCTGGCCCCGCACCGCAATAGGCCGCGGGTGGCCAAAGCCGATCGGTCTGCGGTGGAGCCGGCACGTGCGGCTAACTCAGCTGAGTAACGCGCCCACATAGCAGCACTCAGTGACCCGCAGTGGGTCACGGTGAAGTAGCGGTGGCCCTTGACGGGGCCACCGTCCAGTCAGCGCCGCCTCTGAGGTGGCACAACGAGGACGGACATGCCGAAGAACAAAACCCACAGTGGTACCGCGAAGCGCGTCAAGCTCTCCGGTAGCGGCAAGTTGCTGCGGCAGCGCGCTGGGAAGCGCCACCTGCTGGAGAAGAAGTCCTCCAGGATCACTCGCCGGCTGTCTGGAATCGTCGAGGTGGCCTCGCAGGACACCAAGCGGATCCGCAGTCTTCTCGGTCGCTGACCGGCTGCGCCGCCGGATTTCAACCCCGACCCCGGGCGGTCATGCCGCCCCCGAGATCGACAGGACAAACCAGTGGCACGCGTCAAGCGAGCGGTCAACGCCCAGAAGAAGCGCCGCAGCACGCTGGAGGCCGCCAGCGG
>JAJPIR010000326.1 GCA_021324675.1 Actinomycetota bacterium | reverse complement strand
TAGCCCTAGGTCTCACTGGACCAGGAAACGTGAGTGCTCACCCACCGGCGGCTGAGGCGCACCACCCTGCCGCATCAGCGACCGGGGCGGTACGAACCCCATTAGGTTTCCCTTGCCGGTGAGGAGGTGGTCGCCGCCGTGTGGGATCCGGCAACGTACCTCGCTTTCGGTGACTACCGGGCCCGGCCCTTCAACGATTTGCTGGCCCGTGTCGACGCTCGCGATCCCGCCCTGATAGTTGATCTGGGTTGCGGGCCGGGCACCCTCACGAGGTTGTTGGCCAAGCGGTGGCCGATGGCGAGCGTCATCGCGCTGGATAGCTCACCGGCAATGGTGCAGGCCGCCCGTGAACGAGGAATCCATGCCGAGCTGTGCGATCTTCGTAGCTGGTTACCTCCACCCGGCACCGGGCTGGTCATCAGTAATGCAGTGTTGCAGTGGGTGCCCGAGCATGCAGAGCTGTTACGCCAGTGGATGCGACAGCTGCCGGCGGGCAGCTGGCTGGCGCTGCAGGTCCCGGGCAACTTCACCGCCCCGTCACACGCTGAGACGGCTCGGCTTGCCGCTGAGCCTCGCTGGCGGGATCTGCTCGATTTCCGGGCCAGGCAGCCGGTGCTTGAACCGGCCGGCTACGCCGCGGTGCTGGGACCGTCCGCAGCGGAGCTCGATGTGTGGGAGACCACTTACCTGCATCGACTGACCGGCCGCGACCCTGTGCTCGAATGGATCACCGGGACGGCGCTGCGACCGATCCGCATGGCACTGTCAGCACAGGAATGGGAGAACTTCCGGCAGGAACTGCCCCGCGGTTGCGCGCCGCCTACCCGGCGGGTGCCGATGGGGTGACCTGGTTCCCCTTCCGCCGGATCTTCGCCGTCGCGCAAGTCGGGTGAGAGGTTGCCCGGCCTCGCCGGTAGCGGATGTCGGGGGCCGCACCAACCGGCTATCGCGGCGCTGGCGATCCCTGCTGCACCGCGCGTTGCGGGGCGATTGGCGATCCGGTGGTATCTGCGTCTGAGTCGCTCGTAAGGCCCGCAGCTTGCTCGCGAACCTGGTACGTACCGGATCGGACCACCCAGCGGGAACCACCACGTGGTTGTCACCTGCCTTGTGGCCCGGCGTCGCCGCTCAATTCGGCCAGCAGGTAGGGGCGGCGGCTTGGTGGTTGCTCACCGTACGCTAAGGTGATGCTGCGGTCAGCCCGCCAGCGGTGGGCGCCGAGTGCTTTCCCCGATAGCTCAATTGGCAGAGCATGCGACTGTTAATCGCAGGGTTGTTGGTTCGAGTCCAACTCGGGGAGCAGCCACAACGCGAGGGCCGATCCCCGTAGGAACCGGCCCTGACCGCACTTATGGTGCTGTGTCTGTCCCGCTGTCCGGGCCGAACAGGTGGCTGAGCCGATCGACCGCATCGCGTTGTACTTCTCGCAGCACATCGACATAGATTGCGCTCGTCACGCCGATTAAGCTGTGTCCCAACAGGTCCTTGATCGTCTGAAGGTCGACGCCTTGCGCGAACAGGAGGGTGGCGCACGAGTGTCGAAGGTCATGGAAACGGATTCGTGTTACGCCGATTTTGGCAATGAGCGTATGGAATGTGCGGTTGATGTTTCGTGGCTCGATCGGTGTGCCCTTGCGCGTTGTGAATACCAGCCCTGAGTCCGTCCATCAGTCGCCGACTGCCGACCGTTCGGCCGCTTGTTGTGCTCGATGACGTCGCAGCGCTTGTACACATGGTCCGGGAAGAGCAACGACACGCGTGGAGTCGTCGGTCTTGGTCTCGTCGTGCCGGGTGCCGAGGCTGGCCACCATCACTGCTTTGATAGCGTGCATGCGGTTCTCTGTCTGATCGAAGACGATGGATGCTTTAGATTTGAATACTTCATCGGTCTCCTCAGCTGCGTCTAGCCCTGTTTCCTCGTAGATCTGGAGACCGATTGTTGTCTGCGCATTATGGATGGCGGGCAGGTTGTGCAGGTACTTGGCATCGGGATTCCCAGTCCGCGCCAGCAGGTCCTGGTCGACTCGATACGATGCGAGGATGGTCACTCGGTCCCACCACCGCGCGACGGGTTCGCCGATTCGCACCCAGGTATCTGTATAGATGAAGTCGACACCGCGGATTCCTTGCTCGATGTCTTCGGTATCGAACACGGTGCCGCTAGTAGTACAGCAAATTCGCTCCGACGTGGGCAGGACGGCCGGATCACCGCTTAGGGCGGCCGGGCAGACAATACGAACGGTCATACCGACGAGCGCTCCAGCCACGCGCAGGGAGTTTGCCACGTTACCGCTGCCGTCACCGAGGTAGGCAAGCGATATCTCCGACCAGGGTTTGGGTGAATGTTCTCATATCGTAAGGAGATCGGCGAGGGCTTGGGTGGGATGCCATTGGTCGGCCAGCGCGTTCCAGACCGGTATCTCCGCGTGATACCCCAAGGCCTCCACAGACGCCTGGCTCTTCGCTCGATACCAATGCCGTCATAGAAGCGTCCCAAGACCCGTGCCGTGTCTTCCAGCGATTCCAGCTCCCCCATATGAGAGCTGGCAGGGTCAAGGTAGGTGATCTGCGCGCCCTGATGGGCAGCGGCGACTTCGAAAGCGCATCGGGTACGGGTCGAGGGTTTCTCGAAGATCAGTGCAACGACTCTACCGATCAGCCGAGGTGATTCCCGCCCGGACCGGCGGGCGACCTTCAGCCGTCCAGCCAAAGCCAGCAAGCGCCGTAAGTCCGATGGAGTCAAATCCGAGTCCTTGAGCAGACTCCGTCCCTGCATGCCGTCATTAGTGGACGTTTCTTTCCCCCGCCTCCACCGCCGCCCCTCTCCCGATCGGTCAACCGTCGCTGGCCCGGTAGCTGTCAGCCAATCACCCGCGAGCCGTCATCACTAGCGGCGCACGCATTGGCCCACGGTTCAGCGGCACACCGTGACACTCCCAAGCAAAAGACCCACGGCGGACCTTCGCTCCGGGATGACGCCACGCAGAATGTGGATCATGGTGTGGTAGGAGGGAGTGTATCCCGTCACATGGGTGAGCTTGAGGCGTCGCAGAGTGGGGGAGGGGTCGTTCATCCGCGTGCGGTGCTCACCATGATCGCTTCTCCCGGTCTGCTAGGAGATGAACTCACCGATGTGAGTGGATACCGACTTCGCTTCTCTGGCGGCAGGTCGACACCCCGCGTGATCCCGGCAGGGACGAACATCGTCTACCTGTAGTGCTCGCAGGGGCGCGCCTGGTCGTCGGGACGGGGGTGACTCGCGTGATCGCAGCGGTCAAGCGCGTTGTTGTTCCGGCGGCTGGGGCCCGACGATGCAATCGATCGATATCGCATGGTGGAGGAGCGGTGTAGCGGATGGATAGGGGCGCTGTTGTTCTGATGACGGACCACAGCTCGACCGAGGGCAGTCACGGCCCGCTGGAGAAGGCTGTCGAACTTCTCACCGGGGCACCGCCGTTGTCGATCGACGCCCGGCACTTCATGAGCGGTGGTCGTGGCCAGGTGAGTTTCGGCAAGACCGGGTTCTGGATGGAGGTGGCATCGGAGGGGCTTGTCGTGAGCCCCAAGGCGCTGATCGTGTACGAGATTCCTCCGGCCGACCGTGGGCGATTGGTCGCCTTCCAGCGGCAACTTTCACCCGAAGGACCGTTGTCTTTCGGCGTGGACCCCGATTCCTGGTGCAATGCCACCGACAAGCGGCGCACCGCCGACTGTTTCCGCCGCGATGGCATCGCGCAGATGGAGACGATCGCGTTATGCCAGCCGGATTGGGGCACGGCGCTGGATGCCTTCGAACGGCTCGGCCAAGACGTCTGGGCGCGGCCGACGGTAGGAGCAGGCGGCGCCGATGTCTTTCACCTGACCACACGCACGCAGCTGCGCGCAGCGCTCGGCCATTATGCAGCGTCGGAGCAAGACTGGTTGCTTTCCCGCGACGCCCGCAACGTCACCAAAGACGGACGCCGTCATCAGTTTCGAGTCGTCGTCTTGCACGACCGCGTACTGCGAGTGTGCGAGCACGTGCAGGCCGATCCCGACATGCCGTGCAACGAGTCACGGGGTGCGGTGTCCACGGTCATACCCACCGAGGACCTCCCGCCTCAGTACCGCCGCCTCGCAGTCGCCGCGACGCGATCGCTGGGCCTGCCCTTCGGTGGTGTCGATCTCGCCACCGAGAACGGCGGTGTGGTCTTCGAGGTCAATGTCCATCCGACGCTCGACGTACCGGGAGGACTGGAAACGATCGCGATCCCGTTTGTGCAGGCTCATCTTCGGGTCATGACGCAGGGCGCCGGGGTTGTCACCGGGTGACCGCAGTTTTGACCGCGACGAGCAGCACCGTGCTGCACTCGGGCACCGTCCGGCGAACGGCTCATGCCCGCGTTGCGCGATGCGATCATGGATCTGCCTGCATCTGTTATCGCAGGGTTGTTGGTTCGAGTCCAACTCGGGGAGCCATAACGTCAGGTCACAATCTTGTGAAGATCACTCGGTCAAGATCAATACATCGCTTGTGCATCGAAATTGCCTGAAAATCAGGTCTCGCTGGTAGCTTCGCCGAGCACGTCGGCAGCCCACCCTCGGTTACCCCTCGCTCCCTCGCGCGTTTCGCAGATTCCCTGCTCGTGTTGTACAGGTCTCGCCAGCCATCTGCTGAATCCGGGAACACGAGTGGTACCGAGCCGCATCCCATGCACGGTTCCTAGCGGTTCATGCGGCGTTCGAGCTTGCCAGGGCTGGGAGTCCAAGGGTTCCCAAGCGCCCCCGGCTGGGGGGCCAACCCCAGGGGGTGATATTAACCCACGGTGACTATCAAGGCTCAAATGACTACAGGGAGTGAGACCAGGATGTTCCCTCGTGTGGGGCTCAGCGCCATGGCAGGTGCTGCTTGTGCTGCAAGCCTGCTGGCTTTTGGCGTGCCAGCGTCGGCGTCTGCCGAGACCCGGGCGCCTGACGCGGTGATCAAGGACGTGGCAACAGGGTTTTGCCTGGACTCCAACGCCAACAAGCAGGCCTACACGCACGACTGCAACGGCGGCAGCTATCAGAAGTGGACCATCAGCAATGGCACCACGCTCAAGGACGTGGCAACAGGGTTTTGCCTCGACTCCAACGCCAACAAGCAGGCCTACACGCACGACTGCAACGGTGGCAGCTACCAAAAATGGATCCTGGGAAAAGGTGCTCACGGGACTACGCTGAAAAACCTCGCTACGGGGTTTTGCTTGGATTCCAATGCCAACAGGCAGCTTTACACCCACGATTGCAACGGTGGCAGCTACCAGCAGTGGACCGGGATTTAAGGGTTTAGCGGCCTGTGCGGATTGGGGTTTCACCGGAAGACCTTGGGAGACATTCCCGCCCGGTCGGCAAATTTTCTGTGAAGTCCGGCAAAGCTGAGGTGTAGGCGGTCAGCGCGACGCTGACCGGCGAGGAAACAATCATCGCTGGTCAGCGTCGTTGTTCGTCAGTACCAAAACTGGTGTGGACAGCATGCCCTTGGGTCGTGGCCCCTGACGGATCGTCTGCATACTGTCAAACGTCTGATGAGTCAGCTATTTGTCGACCAGCCTGTCCGCAGCGATCATGGATCTTGCATGCTGGGGCTGGAGGGGCTCCCGTCGGCTTGGCGCAGCCCGATCACCAGGATCATCGGCGATCTTGGGGAGCGACAATCACGTTACTGTTCGCAAGCTGATCTGCTGGTGCTGAGAACTGCCGTAGGGAGGGTCGGGTGCAGCTGTCTGAGCGACCCGCGCTGGAAGTTTGTCGTAGTGTGGCTGCCCCGCCGAGGAAGGTATGGGCGCTAGTCAGTGACATCACTCGGGTCGGTGACTGGGGTGGCGAGTGCGTCCACGCGGAGTGGATCGACGGCGCCGACGGTCCTGCGGTTGGGGCGCGATTCCGCGGTCGCCAGGTTCGGCGGGGCCGCGAGTGGACCAGTGTCTCGGTGGTGATAGAGGCCGAGCCTGGTGTCAGCTTTGCGTGGGCGGTAGGAGACCCGCAGTACGCCTCCGCCACCTGGCGGTATCAGTTGGCTGCCGACGACGTATCCGGGGGCACCATCCTGCGCTACTGCGCCGTCATGGGTCCCGGTCCGTCGGGGTTGAGCGACGCGATCGCGCAGGCACCTGAGCGTGAGGACAGCATCATCGCTGACCGTCTCAACGAGCACGAACGGAACATGAAGGCAACGCTGGAAGCCATTAAACAAGCAGCCGAACAAGAATAATGCCGGGGTCATCTCCCAGTATCCAGTGCCTGCCGCGGACCGGCGGTCTGTGAATCGGAGCACGAAAGCGTCCCTGGTGACTGTTGTATCCGACAGGTCAGGGATTGCTGTCGCACTGTTGGACACGGCCCTGGGAGCGATAGGCCGTAGGTTTAACTTACTTCCTAGGCAGCTGCTGCGCGCTTGGTCCAGGCCCTTGCAATCTTCAGCCGGGCAGGTCAATGGCCTTAACCTGGATGACCACGTCCTCCAGCGTCTCCGGAAGCAGCCCGTCGGGCTGCGAGTACACCAGCACACCCTTCCGGTACGCCATGATGGTGGGGCTCCTGCTGATGTTGGCAGCGGCCGCCAGGCCCTGCTCGACCTGCACATCGACCGTGCCGTAGACGACGTCGGGGTGCTCGTTCGAGGACGCCTCGAACGTCGATGCGAACCTGCGGCAGGCGTCGGACGAGAAGTCGCAGAAACAAACGAAAACAACATCGTTGCCGGTGACTACCTCATCGAAGTTCGTTGCAGTCAAGGCCTGGGTGGCCATAACGTCCCTTCATGTCATAGTGCTCAACGCACCACCGTGCGCGTCGATTATCTTGCACCTACCCTAAGCGCTCGGCCACTCACGACGCTGATCGCCTCCGGTCGATCTGGCGGAGTGCCCGACGCTTCGATATTTTCCAATAGGGCAGCTTCTCGATGGATTCAGTGCAGAGTGGAGGTTATGGTTGGGCTGTTGTCCTGTCAGTTCAGGCCTAATTGGGTTATCGGTGGGGCGATGGTGTTGCGGGGATTGCGGTGATTTGGTGTGCAAGACGACCAGGCGTGTACGCCGATCTTGTGCAAGAAACCAACGATGTCCGGAAGCAACCAGCTGGCTCAAATTTTAAAATCGCAGGGTTGCTTGTTCGGCTCCAACCTGGGGCCAAACCTTCACGTAGGTGTGTCCCGATGAATAATCACCAAGGTCCACCCTTGGACGCTCTCGTCTCCATCTCCCTCATGCACCGAACCCTGCGGACCGTACACCTGTGATCTTTGGTCGTGCCATCACGATGGCACCGCAAGGTTTGGCCGGCTCTGCATGTGGGTACAGGTGGCGGCATGGCATTGCTCATTAGCGCTGTGTTGTGGTGGGTCGCCTTGACCGTCATGGTGAGCGCTGCGGCGCTGCGGTGGCAGATTGCGCATGAACGCGTTGGTGTGCGGTCAGGTCGGCACTCTGTGACAAGGCACCACCGAGGGTAACATGACAACAATGACACCATGAACCGTGGTGTCGGGCCGTGGTTGGTAGGGCTCGGGGCACTCCTGGTAGTCCTTGGCTTGCTTGCTTGGACCGGCCTGCTGTCATGGTTCGGTCGGCTGCCTGGTGACATCCGTATTGTTCGGGAGAATGTCCACGTCTACGTACCGATCACCTCAATGATCATCGTCTCCCTCGTGGTAAGCCTCGTCCTGTGGCTGTTCAACCGATGACGGAGAGTCTTTAGGCAAGACGGCCCGCCGGACGCGCATGTGCCACCACTGAGGGGTAGCGGACGAGCAAGAGCAGGCTCCCGCACCTACACCGATGTCTGTCGGTCGATATGGACCCGGGATTGCTTGGCACGGGGCCAGGGTGGCCGCTGCGGTGGCGGAAAGCCGGTCCCCGAGTGCGAACCGCCGTCTTGCAGGCGCTACTGCACAGCCGCAAGTCGCTCGGGTAACGTACCTGCGGCTGGAGGTTGTCTAGCCACGCCGTATCGCGGTCAGGGTGACGTTGACCTCACTGGCGATGACATCGAATCGTACATGGCTGTCCGCCTACGTGCCGTGGAGGCAACGATCAGTGCTCCCCCCGCGGTAGCTGGCGCGTCGCTTAGTCTCCGTGCCCAATGAGCCCACCTTGACTGCCTAATCAGGCTTGTAGGGCACATAGCGAGCGCTTCAGCGGTGGCGGGAAGTGACATGAGCACGGGCAGACAGGAGTTGCAGTGCTTGCGTACGGGAGAGGCGCGGATCGAATTACCGCCGACCTCTCCCTTGGCATTCACTTATCAGCGCGTTTTCTCGTCATCGTATAGCGGGCTGCCCATGCCTCCTGTCTCTTCACGCGTCTTGCCGGTGCCAACGTCCTCAGTTAGATCTCCCAGCGAGTTCGCGTCTCTTGTGCCTTTTGTTGGTTCCGGATCAGAGGACGAAGCAGAAGTGTCGGTCGAATCGGAAGGATATGGTCCGGGGACATGAACATCGGCGGAAATCGAGTCCCGGATCCCGCCTTCTTCATTAGTTGGGTATTGATTGCCTGTGGGTACTCCCGCCTGCCCCGGCTCTCCCATGCTATCGGAGTCGTAGGGGGCTCCGGTTCTGTTCTCCATTGTCCCAAACTCCTCTCTTTGCTCAGAGTAGGTTCGGCCTGCCGCCTGAGTACCCTTGATGACTCGACGATAAACATGTCTCGACAGTTCGTCGGAGTGGTTATAGGGTGGCCGGGAGTGTGCCCTCTATCTACTCAAGCAGGTGAACGAGCATGTCACAAAGCTCCCGGACTTGCTGGCAACTGATTTGCTCCGTAAAGGACAGCGCAGGCGAGTACGGCAACCGTCAACTGAACCTTGCAAGGTTCCGGCGAAGCTGCCACCTGTAACCCTGCATGGAGCCGTCGATGCAGCTGGCAAGCTCGTTACCCGAATAGGTGCTTACTTGATATGCTTGGCCGCTGGTCATCGAGTGATAGCACAACCGTGGATTCGCCTTTCACCGGCCGGTGACCAGACGACTTCTGATCAAGATTCCGTAACTAGTGCCGAGACCGTGGTGCGACGTCATTGTGATGTCCCTTGCGGCGCCTCGGTGCCGTTTGGCGGCCCCGAGCCAGGTGTGTTCGGAAGATTGGGCGTCCGGTGATACGTCGCGTGTAGGTCCTGCGCAGCGCGGGCCGGTCGTTCAGGGCGCTGTTGATCAGCGCATCCCGTGACGGTAGGAGATCAGCTTTGGGCTAGCCTGGGCACCTGTCCGGGGCGGTAGCTCAGCTGGTTAGAGCAGCGGACTCATAATCCGTCAGGTCGTGGGTTCGAGTCCCACCCGCCCCACTTGTTTATCAGGTCAAACACCTTCTATCAAGATCGAAATTATGGGTCGTGTCCATGGGTTTGTCCTTGAACTGTTGTCTACGCTGGACTCACGACCCAGATAGACGGGGCCGCCCGACGGCGGGGGAGCATCCGCCAGCACGGCAGTTCACTGCAAGTCCGGCTATTCGCGGGCCAGGATCCGGTGACTGGTCGGGACGTCTACCTCAGCGCTTCCATCCCCGGCACCGATAGAAGGCGTACAAGAAGGCAGAGGACAAACTTGCCAAGTTCCGCACGCAGGTCAATAAGCAACGGTCAACGCCATCCTCGGTGAAGCTCGGGTACGCCATCCACGAGTGGATGCGGACCTCCGAGCACGAGGACAGCACGCGCGAGGGGTATCGCGGTTACATCACGCGTACGATCCAGCCCGCACTCGGCGATGTGCCGATCACCAAGATCACCGCTCGGGTGCTGGAGAACTTCTACACGGAGTTGCGGCGTTGCCGCGTGCGTTGCAACGGGCGGCCGTTTATCGAGCACAAGGCGGCAGGGGAGCACGACTGTAAGGCGGCGAAGTGCACGCGGCACATGTGTAAGCCGATGGCCGCGTCCACTGTGCGGCAGATCCATTCGATCATCAGCGGCACGCTGAATGCTGCCGTTCGCTGGGACTGGATCAGCTCTAACCCGACGAAGGCAGCGCAGCGGCCGAAGCAGAAGCCGCCACAGCCTGACCCCCCGTCGCCAGCGGCGGCGGCCAGGTTGGTAGAAGCCGCTTTCGAGATGGACGAGGATTGGGGAACGCTGGTGTGGCTGGTGATGACAACGGGGATCCGGCGTGGCGACGTCTGCGCGCTGCGGTGGTCGCGCGTCGACCTAGATGAGGGGGTTATCGAGGTCCGGAGTAGTTACCTGCTCCGCCGTCGCGTCGGTAAAGAGAAAGACACCAAGACGCATCAGATGCGCAGGATCGCACTAGACACCGAAACCACAGTGCTGCTCCGTGAGCACAAAGGACCGCTGCCGGCTACGAATGACAGAGCTTGGCATCGAGTTCAGTGATGAAATGTACGTGTTCTCCGGAGTACGCAATTTTGACCCGCGTAAACCCTACTCGCCACATGCAGTGTCCAGCCGATACAAGGGACATGGCAGAGCGTATCGGTATCAAAACCCATATCCACGCATTGCGGCACTACTCGGCTACCAAGCTTTTGACGGCCGGTGTTGACCTTCGAACCGTCGCTGGGCGCCTAGGACACGGCGGGGAGGAGCGACAACCCTCCGCGTCTACGCGGCATGGGTGGCCGCATCCGATCGGAAGGCCGCGAGCGCCGTACCAATAGGCACGCTCGAAATGCGCATCCTCGTGCGGGACCCGAATCTTGATCAGGTGCGTCACCGCGCCGGGCTGTGGCAGCTGTTGCTCACCCCGGATGTCAGCGATGACGACCGTACCGTCGGCTTCAATGGTGGTCTGCAAACGGTGGCTTTCGCTGATCTGGGCACGCTCCCCACAGCCGAAGGCGCACCGCCGCGCAGACATCCGGGGATAGATCGCGCACTCGAGGAGAACACCACAACGACTAAGGCAAGACCCCGTTCGGGGAGTGCGTGCGATACGACAGAAGTCAGTGCCGATGGCGGTCGATGTGCCCTGGCACATCAATCCATTGACCAAGAAATGCCCGCCCGCGACGTCAGCCATAGTTGATCGCGTTGAGATCTAGTGGGGAATTTCCGACCTGCCCTGGCCATCGTGCCGCAGCGGGGCTGCTCAATGACGACTGCGCCCCGGGAGGGTTGACTGGCCGTCCGTTGTGGGGGTGATCGCCATCCCTAGTTGGGTTGCTGCCCTGATCGTGTTCAGTCGCGCACCGCAGTCTTACCCGCCTTGACACCTGTGGGTGCTGGCCGTGCCTGCCTGCCAGTGGTGACCCGTGCCCACCGGTCCGCGGTGGGAAGGACGATCTGATGCCATCACCAGACCGGCGTGTCGGCCGTGCCCGCCGACAGTCTCGTTGGTCAGTTATTTCCTGCGCGCGGGTGTTGGCTGGGATCTGGCGGCGTCCGGCAGTGGCTCGCGAGGCGGGGTGGACCGGTCGGGTGACCGCGATGGTCACCGTCGCGCTAACCATCGCGGCGGGGCTGGTCACAGTGCTGATCCCGGCCACGGCCACCGCGGCCGCCTTTCGGGGCACCGCCTATGTCACCAACCAGCTCAATGCCACCGTGACGCCAATCGATATCGCCACCAACACCCCCGGCGCCCCCATCCACGTCGGCAATACCCCTCGCGGGATTGCGATCACCCCCGACGGAGCCACCGCCTACGTCACCAACCAAAACGACAACACGGTGACGCCGATTGCGGTGGCCACCAACACCCCAGGCAGTGCAATCACTGGCTTCAATGCACCGGAGGGGCTTGCGATTACCCCTGACGGCACCACCGCCTACGTCACCAACGCCAGCACTAACTCAGTGACGCCGATCACTTTGGCCACCCACCACGTCGGAACCCCCATTCCCGTTGGGGGTGCACCGGTCGCGATCGCGATCACCCCCAACGGGACCACCGCCTACGTCGCCAACCAGGGCGGCGGGGTGACCCCGATCGCGTTGGCCACCAACACCCCCGGCGCAACCATCCCCGTCGGCAACACCCCGGAGGGAATTGCGATTACCCCCGACGGGGCCACTGCCTACGTCACCAACTCGGGCGATAACACGGTGACCCCAATCACGCTGGCCACCAACTACCCCGGCACGCCCATTCCCGTCGGCGGCCTGCCGTTCGGAGTTGCGGTCACCCCCAACGGGACCACCGCCTACGTCATCAACGGCGACGGAGGGGTGACGCCGATCACGGTGGCCACCAACACCCCCAGCGCAACCATCCCCGTCGGGGCTGGATTCGGCATCGCGATCACCCCTGATGGCACCACCGCCTACGCCACCACCGGGGGCACTTCCTCGGTCACGCCGATCAACCTGACCACCAACACCGCCGGCACCCCCATCCCCGACAGCAACGGACCGATCGCAATCGCGATCACCACAGTCCCCACCGCAACCCCCACCCCAACCCCAACACCCACCCCGTCGCCGACTCCAGTCCCGACACCGACGCCGACGCCG
>JAJPIR010000065.1 GCA_021324675.1 Actinomycetota bacterium | reverse complement strand
CACTACATGTACCGCGACGTCATCGACATCATGGAACAGGCCGGTGATCGCCTGCACACCATCCTGGTACCCAAGGTCGGCGTGCCCGCAGATCTGTACTGCGTGGAGACCCTGGTGACGCAAATCGAGCAGGCGCAGGGCTACGAGCGCAAGGTCGGCATCGAGGCGCTGATCGAGACCGCGCTGGGGATGGCGAACGTGGAAGCCATCGCCGCCGCTGCGGGCCGGTTGGAGGCGCTGCACTTCGGAGTGGCCGACTACGCCGCCAGCAACCGGGCCCGCACGGTGAGCATCGGCGGCCTGAACCCGAACTACCCCGGCGACCAGTGGCACTTCGCGCTGTCCCGGATGATCGTGGCGTGCCGCGCCTACGGGTTGCGCCCGATCGATGGCCCGTTCGGGGACTACTCCGATTCTGACGGTTTCCGGGCCAGCGCACGGCGGGCCGCGGCACTCGGGTGTGAGGGCAAGTGGGCGATCCACCCCAGCCAGATCGAGCTGGCAAACGAAGTATTCAGCCCCCCGGAAGCGGAGGTCGACCGGGCCCGGCGGATCATCGACGCGCTGCGCCAGGCCGAGGCCCAAGGCAGGGGTGCGGCCTCTGTTGACGGCAAGATGATTGACGCCGCCTCGGAGCGGATGGCGCAGACGGTGATCGCGATGGACGCGGCAATTAGGGCGGCCGCGGCCAGCCGAGCCTGAAAGGGGACGGCCAGTGGACATTCACGAGTACCAGGCCAAGGAGATCCTCGCCCGGTTCGACGTACCTGTCCCCCGTGGTGGCCTGGCCTATAGCCCAGAGCAGGCGTCCTACCGGTGCACCGAGATCGGTGGGTCGGCCTGGGTCGTCAAAGCCCAAGTGCACGCCGGAGGCCGCGGTGCCGCCGGCGGGGTGAAGATCTGCTATTCCGACCACGAAGTGCAGGACGTCGCCAACAGCATGTTCGGCCGGCGGCTGGTCACCAAACAGTCCGGCCCCCGGGGCAAGCTGATCTACCGGGTATACGTCGAGGAGGCCACCGATATCGCCCGGGAGCTGTACTTCGGCATCGTGCTGGACCGCCGCATCGAGCGGGTGTGCATCATCGCCTCGACCGAGGGCGGTATGGAGATCGAGGAGTTGGCCACATCCAAACCGGAGGCGCTGATCCGGACCACGATCGAGCCTGCGATCGGTTTCCCCGAATTCCAGGCTCGGGAGATCGCCTTCGCACTCGGTCTCCCCCCGACGCTGACCGCCCAGGCCACCCGGGTGTTCCGGCGGGCCTACCGCGCCTTTCGTGATCTTGAGGCCACCATGCTGGAGATCAATCCACTGGTGGTCACAACCAAGGGCAGCCTGGTCGCAGTGGACGCCAAGATGTCCTTTGACGACAACGCGCTCTTCCGGCACTTGGAGATCTCCGAGCTGCGCGATCGCAGTCAGGAGGACGCCCGGGAAAGCCATGCCGCCGACCGCGGGCTGGCCTACGTCGGCTTGGACGGCAACATAGGCTGCATGATCAACGGGGCAGGCTTGGCGATGGCGACCATGGACATGATCAAGCTGGCCGGAGGTGAACCTGCGAATTTTTTGGACATCGGCGGCGGCGCCTCACCCGAGCGGGTGCTCAAGGCGTTCCGCGCAGTTTTGCACGACAAGAACGTCGAAGCGATGCTGATCAATATCTTCGCCGGGATCAACCGGTGTGACTGGGTCGCCCAGGGCATCATCGACGCCTTCAAGCAACTCGAGGTGAAAATCCCCGTGGTGGTGCGGCTGGCCGGCACCCACGTCGAGGAGGGCCAGGCCATGCTCAGAAATTCCGGGCTACCCATCATCACCGCGGACTCCCTGGCCGACGCGGCCCAGAAAGCCGTCGCCGTCGTGAACAAGGTCAGTGCCAGTTAGGGCTGCTGGTTGAGATCCGCTGGTTGATGCCACGAGCTGAGGAGGGTCATGGCCATCCTGATCGACGAGCACACCCGGGTGGTGGTGCAGGGTATTACCGGGCGTATCGGCCGCTTCCACACCGAGGAAATGATCAACTACGGCACTCAGGTCGTCGCCGGAGTCACCCCCGGCAAGGGTGGCGAGACCGTACTGGACCGTCCGGTGTTCAACACCATGAAAGAAGCTGTGGCGCAGACGGGGGCCACCGCCTCGATCGTGTTCGTGCCGCCTCCGTTTGCAGCCGATGCCTTGATGGAGGCCGCCGACGCGGGAATCCGCTTTTGCGCCTGCATAACCGACGGCATCCCGATGCACGACATGCTCAAAGTCAAGCGGTACATGCGCCGCTACCGGGCCCAGCAGAAGATGACCCTGACCGGACCCAATTGCGCAGGCACCATCTCCCCCGGGCGGTCACTGCTGGGCATCATGCCCGGCCATATCTACCTGCCTGGCAGGGTCGGCGTGATCGGCCGCTCCGGCACCCTGGGCTACGAGGCCGCGTCGCAAATGAAGGCGCTGGGCATCGGAGTGTCCACGTCGGTGGGCATCGGCGGCGACCCGGTCAACGGGACGTCGTTCCGGGACCATCTGGCGTTGTTCGAAGCCGACCCGGACACCGACGCGGTGGTCATGGTCGGCGAGATCGGTGGCCCCCAGGAAGTGGAGGGCGCGGAGTACGTCCGCCAGCACATGACCAAACCGGTCATCGCCTATATCGCCGGGCTGTCGGCTCCCAAGGGCCGCAGGATGGGCCACGCTGGTGCGATCGTGTCCGGGGTCGGAGAATCCGCCCAGGAAAAGATCGACATCCTGACGGCCGCGGGGGTCACGGTGGCACCCAACGCGTCATGCATCGGCGAGACCGTCGCCCGCGTCCTGTCCGAGCACGCTCTCCTTGGTCGCTGTTCCGAGGTCGGTAGCTGCCCAGCAGTAGCTGGCTCGTCAGCGGCCACCAGCCCCCCTGTTGACCATCGTCTACAGCATCCAACCCGGTAAATCTGAGCTGCTGGAGGATCGTCGTGGAAGAACCCGTCATCGTCGTCACCCGGCGCTGGCCCGATCCGGTCGAGCAGGAGCTTGCGCGGCGTTTCCCCCATGTCCAGCTCAACACCGATGACGTGCCGCTGGGCCGTGACGGGCTACGGGCAGCGCTGGAGCAGGCCGACGTGGTGCTGCCCACGGTCTCTGACCGGCTGCCAGCCGAACTGTTCGAGGGCCAGCTGCGGACTCGATTTCTGGGCAACTTCGGCGTCGGTTACAACCACATTGACGTCGAGGCCGCCGCCAAGGCCGGGATCGTGGTCACGAACACGCCAGGGGTCCTCACCAACACCACCGCTGACACCGCGATGACCTTGCTGCTCATGGCGGCCCGCCGGGCGGCCGAGGGAGAGCGCGAAGTCCGCGCCGGGCGCTGGACCGGGTGGCGACCTACCCACATGATGGGTGCCGACGTCACCGGCAAGACTCTGGGCATCCTGGGCATGGGCCGGATCGGAGTGGCGGTAGCACGCCGTGGCCACTTCGGCTTTGGCATGCCGGTGGTCTTCTACGACCCGGTCGACTTCGAACCCGATCACGGCATCCCCGGCGCCCGCCGGGTCCACACCAAGGAAGAAGTCCTCGAGACCGCCGATTTCATATCCCTGCACATGCCCGGGAGCAGCGGGAACACCCATCTCATCGACGCCGCGGCGCTGGCTCGGATGAAGCCCACCGCGTTCCTGATCAACAGCGCTCGCGGTGACGTTATCGACCAGAAGGCGCTGATCGAGGCACTCAAGTCGGGGACGATCGCCGGCGCCGGGCTCGACGTCTACGAGAGCGAACCCGAAATCCCGCAAGAGTTGATCGAACTGGACAACGCCGTGCTGCTGCCCCATCTGGGCAGCGCCACCCTGGAAACCCGCACTGCCATGGGCATGCTGGTGCTAGAGAACCTGCAGGACTTTTTGGACGGCCGTGAACCCTCTTGCCGCGTCGCCTGAGGTGTAGTAGCTCGATGAGCGACCGCTCTCCACCACTAACGAGTGGTAGGCGAGCACATGCGTCGGGTTCTCCCCAGGTTGGGGCACTGCCGCCGCCGCCCAGTCGTGTGGTTATGTGCCGACAGGGCCACGTTCCGTAACGTCATCGGGTGTTAACACGATGACATGGATATGCTGGGGGAACTCGCAGCGATTAGCGCTGCCGCTATAAGCGCGCCTGCCGACGATGCCGCCGCGGCGCCCCGCTCGCCCACTCGATCTTTTCGTCAGCACTGGCGGTGTTGCGGCCGCGGCAGGACACTCTGTCTGTTGCCCAGGACTCGACCCCGCGGAAGCGAGCACCGAGAGAGGCTGGCCGCATGGTGATTTCGCGAGCCAATCGGGTTTCTGTCGAGGCTGAGGGCATAGATGCGCGGCTGGCTTGGGAAGAGTTGGTCAGCCAGGATCCGAGCGTCCCGCTGTCGAAGACTCCGCTGTGGACCGATTGCATATGTAATTCCGATCATTTTTCGGATGCGACGTTGCTGTTCAGGGGAGAAGACGGGCGTCGCATAATTCTGCCACGGGTACGGAAAACTGGAGCCGCCTTACCGGGAATATACGCATCGCCGCCCAAACATTGGAATCTCGGCGCCGACGCGAGTGGTTTCCTCAGCGAAGGAGGGTCAGCGTCACCGTATGAGATCGGTGCACTGATCCAGGAAGTCCGTCGTCAGTCCGGTCTACGTACCCGCATCGTGGTTGGTGGCGACGATGCCCGGGCGTGGGCATCGGTGACTTCGGACCGGACCTATTCCATCGCCCGGACAGCGCAGGTCCTCGATCTCCAGGGTGGATTCTCGACCGTTTGGTCGAAGCGGTTCACGAGTAAGGTCCGATCCAATGCGCGGAAAGCAGAACGTCGCGGCGTCGTGGTGGAGTCGGACAACACTGGACGGCTCATCCCCGTCTTCGACGTGCTGTACCGCATCTCCGTCGACAGGTGGGCCCAGGAACGCGGCCATCCGGTCACGTTGATGCGCTGGCTTTCGCAGCGCCAGCATCCGCAAAGCAAGTTCGCTACGGTAGCCAGAGCGTTAGGCGAGCAGTGCACCGTGTGGATAGCCCGGCGAGACGGCGAACCGATCGCAGGCATCATCGTTCTGTCCAAGGCGCTACGAGCCACCTACTGGCGCGGAGCCATGGACAAAGAGCGTGCCTGCGCGACCGGAGCGAACGAACTTCTCCATCGTTGCGCGATCGAGGCTGCATGCGCGAGCGGACAGCAAAGCTACGATTTCGGGCTGTCCCAAACTCACCACTTGAGGAAATTCAAGGGCACTTTTGGCGCGACTGACGTTCCGGTGCACGTCTACTACTTCGAAAAAATTCCTACGGCAGCCGCCGAAGACAGGTGTTATGGCGCGGCCAAGCACGCTATCCGAGCGGTAATGCGGCTCGCGCATGCAGGTGGGTAAGGTGGCAGCGCTCGAAGAGACAATTCCCACCACCACGGCGCGCAACTCCGCCACCGTCGCCGCCTGGACGCTGGTCAGCCGGGCCACCGGCTTGCTCCGGGTGGTGGTGATCGGCGCGGTACTGGGTCCCACCTACTTCGCCAACTCCTTTCAGACCAGCTATTTCGTGCCCAACATCGTCTTCACGTTGATCGCCGGGCCGGTGCTGGCGATGGTGCTGGTACCGGCGGTAGTCCGGGCCATTGGTGCCGGCGGCCTGCCTGAGGCCCGTGAGGTGCTCGGCCGGGTGACGGGGTGGCTGCTTGCCGTTTCAGCCGGGGTGGTCGCAGTGCTGGTGATCGCTGCCCCGGCGGTGGCATGGACGCTGAGCGCGGGGATCCCTGATCCCGCACAACGGGCACGCGGCCTCTGGCTGACCACGTTGCTGGTGTTGCTGGTCGCACCGCAGATCCTGCTGTATTGCTTGGCTGATCTTGGCGTGGCCGCGCAACGGGCACGTGGACGTTTCGCGCTCGCGTCAGCCGCTCCTGCAGTGGAGAACATCGGGGTAACCCTGACGGTCGTACTCGCCGGCTGGTACTACGGAACGGGTCTCGACTTCGATCATGTGCCGATCGACCTGGTGATCGTGCTAGGAGCGGGCACTACGTTGGCTGTGGTACTGCACACGGCGTTGCAGCTGTTTGGGGCAGCCCGGGTAGGCCTGCTGACCCGCCCCTCGCTGGGTTGGCGGCAGGATGCCGAGGCGTTTGCGGTGACCCGCAGGCTGATGCGCTCGGTGGGGGTGGCGGCCTGCCCTGCGGCGGCCATGTACGTGCTGCTTGCGCTGGCCGGCTCAGTGCCCGGTGGCGTGTTCGTCGTGCAGCTGTCCTACGCGGTGTTGTTCTCACTGTCCTACATCAGTGCCCGCGCGGTGTCGATGGCCGCGCTGCCTGGGCTAGCGCACGCCGCCCACAGCGAGGACACCGCCACGTTCGGCTCGGCATGGCGCCAAGGGTTGTCCTATGCCGTGATCGCCAGCCTGCCGTTGCTGGTGTTACTGGCGGTGCTGTCCGGACCCACCGCGAACATTCTCGCCAATGGTGAGCTGCGCCATGCAGCCCTGATCGGCCCGCTGGCCACCTGCTTGGCCGTGGTGGCGGTTGCCCAACTCGTCGGCGGAGTCAGCGACCTCGGGTACCAGGCGCTCTACGCTCGATTGGACGACCGCATCCCGCGGCGGGCCAGCCAGGTGGCGTTCGCGGTCAAGGTTGTCGTCGCCATGTCGGCTCTGCTCGTCCCAGCAGGCGGGCTCAGGCTGGTCTGGCTGGTGGTGGCCATCCTGGCTGGTGAACTCGCCGCCGCCGGAATGGTGCTGACCAGGCTGCGCCGGGAAATGCTGCCCCAGCAATTCATCGAGCCTCGCACCATTGCCGGCGCGCTCGTGGCCGCAGTCGCAATGGCGCCGGTGGCCGCTGCGGTGTGGTGGGTGCAGCATGTCCACAACGGCGGCCAGCTCAGCACTCTCGGGGTCCTCATTTTAGGCGGGATCGTGGCGCTTGGCGTCTACATACTCGTACTCCGGGCCACCATAACGCGCAGGGTCAGCGCGGCGTCATGACGGTGAACTAAGAATCGAGAAGGATCGGGGATATGGTGCTTTCTCAGGCTTATCGGGTATCCCTCGAAGCCGAAGGTGCAGACGCTCGCCCCGCCTGGGACGGCATCGTGGCCCGTGATGAGAGCATCGCGCTGTCCAAGACCCCCGAGTGGATCGACTGCATCTGCAGTTGTAGCCGTTTCTCAGACGCGACATTGCTGTTCCGCGGGGAAGATGGCCGGCAACTGATCCTGCCCCGCCTGCGAAAAGCTGGCACTCCTTCATTCCTGGGACCATTCGAATCACCTCCGCCCGGGTGGGGCCTGGGCGCTGACGCAAGTGGTTTGGTCAGCGAAGGAAGTCCGGCGTCGCCCAGAGAGATCCGAGCGCTGATCGAGGAGATCCAGCGCCATCCCGGTTTGCGTACCCGTGTCATGGTGGCGGACGGCGACGCCACGGCATGGGCATCAGTGGTTCCGAGCACACTTTATTCCACCACCCGGACGGCACAGGTGCTCGATCTCCGCGGTGGTTTTTCGACAGTGTGGTCACAGCGATTCACCAGCAAAGTACGATCCAATGTCCGCAAAGCGGAACGACGAGGCGTTGTCGTAGAGTCGGACAATACCGGCCGGCTCATTCCTGTGTTCGACGAGCTGTATCGCAGTTCCGTCGACAGGTGGGCGCAACAGCGGGGCCAGCCGTTATCATTAATGCGCTGGCGCGCGCAGCGCCGCGAGCCGCAGAGCAAGTTCGCGACCGTGGCACGGCGGATGGGCCAGCGTTGCACCGTATCGGTGGCATGGCGAGACGGTGAACCTCTCGCTGGCATTGTCGTGCTTACGCGGGGTCCGCGAGCCACCTACTGGCGGGGCGCCATGGACAAGGAACGCGCGCGGGGCACCGGTGCCAACGAATTGCTGCACCGTTGCGCGATCGAGGCGGCGTGCGCCGAAGGGCGGCTGAGCTATGACTTCGGCATCTACCAGAGTGAAGAACTAAAAAAATTTAAGAGCACTTTTGGAGCTCATGAAGTGCCGGTGCATGTCTATTACTTCGAAAGACTCCACACCGCGGCTGCCGAAGCGAGGTGTCACCAGGCCGCCAAGCAGGCGGTAGGAACTGTGCTACGGCTCGCCCGTCCCGGTAGGTGAGCTGACCCGGTTACCCGCCTCGCCGAAGCTGTCGGGGGTGGGCGCGATCATGCGACCATGTCCCGACAAGCAGTGCGGAGGTGATACACCGATGGCCGCGCCGATGCCGGACGTATTCGCCCACGCCGATCCATGGGCCGAGGTGGAGTTCCTCGCCTTGCCGGTGGATCGGCGGGTCGAGCTGCTCGATGGAGCGCTGCTCGTGAGCCCGAGCGCGCGACACCGTGGCGAGACAGGTCCCCGCGCCCTTGCCTACCGGCTGAACCGGGACCATCACGCGGAGGTTGCCTGCGCTGAGCCAGGTCAGCGGTTGGTGCTGACCGAGCCGACCGCCGCCATGCTGGATCTCGCTGCGCTGGCCGCGGCCACCCGGCCATCCCGCTGATCGCAGTGGTTTCTGATCCACGGGCCCTATTGCGGGCGATGTTCGACGCGGCCGTGGCGGCCGCGGATCCGCTGCAGCGGGTGGCCGCCTTCCTGCCGGCGCGGCCGCCGGGCCGGGTCGTTGTGGTGGGTGCCGGCAAGGCGTCGGCGCGCATGGCGCAGGCGGTGGAGGAGGCTTGGGACGGTCCGCTGAGCGGGCTGGTTGTCACCCGTTACGGCCATGCGGTGCCGTGCTCGCAGGTAGAGGTGGTGCAGGCGGCGCATCCGGTGCCCGACGCAGCGGGTGAACGGGCCGCCTGCCGGATCCTGGGACTGGTGTCCGAGCTCGGTGCGGATGACCTGGTACTGGCACTGATCTCGGGAGGCGGCTCGGCCCTGCTAGCGCTGCCCGCGCCGGGGATCACCCTGGCTGACAAGCAGGCGATCAACACGGGGCTGCTGCGCTGCGGAGCACCGATCGAAACGATGAACCTGGTGCGCAAGCACCTGTCGGCGATCAAAGGCGGGCGGCTGGCCGCAGCAGCGTTCCCGGCCGCGACTGTCGGCTTGCTGATCTCCGACGTGCCTGGTGACGACCCGGCCATCATCGCCTCCGGGCCCACCGTGCCCGAGGCCTCGACCCCGGTGCAGGCGCTAGCGGCGCTGGAGCATTACCACGTGCCGGTGCCGCCGGCAGCTCGGGAACACCTGGAGAACAGCCCAGGCTGCCCGGGCCCGCACGACCCCCGGATGGCACGCGTGCGCAACCACGTGATCGCCGCACCGCAGCAATCGCTGGAAGCCGCCGCAGAGGTCGCCCACCAGGCCGGCGTCACACCGGTGATCCTGGGCGACTCGCTGGAAGGCGAGTCCCGCGAGGTGGGGACCGTACTGGCGGGCATCGCTCACCAGGTGCGCCGCCATGGCCAACCGGCACCCGCGCCGTGCGTGTTGCTCTCCGGTGGTGAGACGACCGTGACCGTACGCGGCACCGGCTGCGGTGGGCGTAACGTCGAACTACTGCTCGCCCTGGCGTTGGCCCTGCGCGGCACGCCCGGGACGTATGCCATCGCGTGCGACACCGACGGCGTCGACGGCGCAGCGGAGGTGGCCGGTGCGCTGGTCGGGCCGGACACGCTGCAGCGAGCCGAGCAGCTCGGCATGCCAGCTGCCGCGGCACTGGCCGCCAACGACGGGCACAGTTTCTTCGCCGCGCTAGGCGATCAAGTCGTGACCGGTCCGACCCTCACCAACGTCAACGACTTCCGCGCTGTGCTGATCACCTGAACGAAACTGCGACACTAGTCGGGTTGGGCGGGCAGCGCCGGGGCGATGGGCGTCACGAGGCAGCCGATGTGCTCGATTTCCACCTCGACGGTGTCACCGGGATGCAAGAACCGCGGTGGCTGGCGAGTGAAGCCGACACCATCAGGGGTTCCGGTGGCAATCACATCGCCCGGACGCAGCGTCATGGCACCCGATGCGTACGCGGCGATCTCGGGTGCCGAAAAGATCATGTCAGCGGTGGAGCCGTCCTGGACGACCTCTCCGTTGACCCGGGTGACAATGCGCAGCCGGCCAGGCTCGGCAACCTCGTCAGTGGTGACCAACCACGGGCCAAGCGGGGCCGAGAAGTCGGCGTTCTTGCCCAAGGTCCACTGGTTGCCGGCTCGCTGGTAGTTCCGCGCGGTCAGATCGTTGAAGCACAGGTAGCCCAAGATGGCTGCCTGCGCATGCTCGACGGTGGCGTCACGCAGGCAGCTGCCGAGGACGAAGGCTAATTCGCCTTCCCAGTCCAGGCGCTGCTCACGAGGGGGAACGGGCACCGGACGGCCATTGACGGCCAGCGTGGATGGCCACCGCCCGAACAGATCCGGGCGTTTCGGCACCCGTAGGTTCGCCTCCGCAGCGTGCGCCGCGTAGTTGCGGCCGGCACACAGCACACGAGCGGTCGGCGGGACCGGAGGCAACTGCTCGACCTGGTCAAGGGTGACCGAACTGGGCGCGGCATGGCGCGCCGCCGCGAGACCTACCGGAGGCGCTGACCAGAACTCGTCCAACGGACCGACCACAGCCAGCCGGCCGCCGTCCATGACTCGCGCCATGGTGGCACCACAGGCGTCCCGATACGCGATGAGCTTCAACGTTCACCCCCGCTGACACACCTAGCATGGCACTGGGTACCCGCTGCACGTTCGGGAGGCGCCGTGCCTGATGGTTCGTATGAACTGCGGCCCATCGGTTGGGTCGAGTCACCGCTGATCGATCCGGCGATGGCGCCCAAACAGGGCCAGGAGGGATCACCCGAGGCATGGCTGGTGTTCGATCCCTCGGTGCACGAGGGCCTTGCTGATCTGCACGCTGGCACCGAGATAATGGTGCTCACCTGGTTACATCGAGCCAATCGCGACGTGCTCAGGGTGCACCCTCGCGATGACCCCGCCAATCCCGAACAAGGCGTCTTCAGTACCCGATCTCCCCACCGACCCAATCCGATCGGGTTACACCGAGTCACCATCGTGTCGATCGACGGCACCAGAATGCTCGTGCGCAATCTTGAAGCGCTCAACACAACACCGATCGTGGACGTCAAACCGGTACTCGACAGGCGATTCGACCGGTGATCCGCTGATCAAGCGGTTCTTCGGTGCTACTGCTCGAACCCGCAAGCGGTTCTTCGGTGCTACTGCTCGAACCCGCAAGCGGTTCTTCGGTG
>JAJPIR010000194.1 GCA_021324675.1 Actinomycetota bacterium | reverse complement strand
GACATCCCGGCCGGTACCGACCAGCGCATCGAGCTGAGCCTGCGAAACCCGCGCCAGCGGGAAATCAGACGGCGTGCAGCCACCCGCGTCCGGCTCCACGCAATGCGCCACAATCTCCCGCAACGCCGCGCACATCTCCGCGGCCAAGCGCGTGATAGTGGCCTCGTCATGTACGTTCTCTGAATACGTCCAACTCAGCCGTAACTCACCATCAGAAACGAGTCCGATCACATCCAGCAGGTGCGGGCGCACGCTATCCGGTGCGACATCAGGCGCCAAAGCAGTCACCCAATCGCGATATAACCCGCCAGGCGCGCCTGCCGCACCCCACTGACCGAGATAATTCATACTAATTTGGGGTGAAACAGCTTCGCCTAACCCACTATCGTTGGTCAGGTAACGCAACGCCCCATAACTGAGTCCCCGATGGGGGATGACTCGTAGCTGTTCTTTGACCGACTTGAGTACATCACCCCAACCGGTGGGCTCAATACTTAATGCCACGGGGAACAGGGACGTGAACCAGCCGACCGTGCGAGAGAGTTCGACTCTGTGAAGGATCTCCTCACGGCCGTGCCCTTCCAGGGCGATCAGCACCCGATCCTGCCCGGTCCAGGATGTCAGCACCCGCCCTAACGCGCTGAGCAGGACATCGTTGATCTGGGTGCGGTACGCACTCGGTACCCGATGCAGCAATGCATCAGTCTCATCCCGACTCAACCCTGCAACCACAGTTCGCGCAGAGCCCGTCGTATTCACGCCGGTTCGGCTCACCGGCAATTCGGCAGACGTGTCCTGTGGCAGGGCAGACCAGTACTGCAGATCCTCATTGAGGCCACCGGCTTGCACGTAGTCCACCCAGCGGTGTGCCCACTGGGTGAAGGCGGTGCCGACCGGCTCCAGTTCCACCGGTTGCCCGTCCCGAGCCTGGTGGTAGGCGGTTTCCAGGTCACCGAGCAGGATCCGCCACGACACCCCGTCAGTCACCAGGTGGTGGGCAGCGACGAACAACCACGGCCGCTGACCCGATCCGAAATCGAACAACAACACCCGCATCAGCGGACCGTTCACGATGTCCAGACTGGACGCAGCGGCCAATGCCGCCCGCTGCGCAGCCGCCCGACGCTCATCCGGCGAAACATCCGGCAGCTCGCAGCGTTCCAACGCCACAGTGCTGGTGAGGGTGATGTCCTGGCGCCATTGACCGTCGTGTTGGGCAAAATGGGTCCGCAATGCCGGGTGGTGTGCCACCACCGCGTCCACCGCGACGGCTAACGCCCCATAATCGAGGTCTTCGGCCAACTCGATTGCGACGGACTGGTTGAAATGCGCCAATGGCCCATAAGTAGCGAAGAACCAATGCTGGATGGGGGTCAGCGGCGCCGGACCGGCAATCAACTCGTCATCAATGGAAGCCGACTCTGATTTCACCCCTGCGGCCAGTGCGGCCACCGTCTGGGCGAAGAACACGTCTTTGGTGGTCACCGGCACACCCGCTGCGCGGGCCCGGGACACCACCTGGATGCTCAGGATCGAGTCCCCACCTAATTCGAAGAAATTATCCTCCACACCGACCTGGCCTGCGCCCAGTACCTGCGCCCAGATGTCGGCAAGAATGCGTTCGGTCTCGGTGCGGGGAGCCACGTAGTGGGCTTGCGGTGTGGTGGGTTGATCGGGGGCAGGCAAGGCTTTGCGGTCCAGCTTCCCGGTCGGACCCAGCGGCAATTCATCGAGCACGACAAACAGGGCCGGCACCATGTAGTCAGGCAGCGTCTGGCCCAGATAGTCCCGCAACTCGGCAGTGGATGGCGCGTCTTGGCCGGCCGGGACCAGGTAGGCCACCAAACGCTTGGTCCCCGGCTGGTCCTCGCGGGCCACGACTGCGACCTCGCTGATGGCTGGGTTGGTGGCCAGCGCGGCTTCGATCTCGCCGAGTTCGATGCGGAACCCGCGGATCTTGACCTGGTCATCGACCCGGCCCAGATACTCCAGCTCACCACCGGGGGTCCAGCGCACCAGATCCCCCGTGCGATACATACGCTGCCCGGGCGCCCAGAACGGGTTGGCCACAAACCGCGACGCGGTCAACCCCGGGCGGCCCAGGTAACCCCGCGCCAACCCAGCCCCCGCCAGGTACAACTCGCCGATCGCTCCAACCGGCAGTGGTCGCAGCCGGTCATCCAGCACATACACCTGGGTATTGGTGATCGGAGCCCCGATCGGCGGAGCCTGCTCAACCGGGCTGTCACCGTCGTGATACCACGCGGTGGCATACACCGTGGCCTCAGTCGGACCGTAAATATTCGCAATCCGCCGGCATCCCGTGGCTTGCTGGATGTCCCGGGCCACCCGAGCCGGCAACGCTTCCCCGGCGAGCACCACAGTGTCCGCCCGCACCGTACCCTCACCATGGGCCAAGCCCGACGCCAATGCCGAGGGCACCCCGCTGACCAGACTCGCCACCCGCTGCCCGGATTCACCCACCGCCAGCACATCACGAACCAGCTCGATGCTGCCGCCGACCAGCAGCGGGCAGACGATCTCGAACACCGACACATCGAACGTCAGCGACGTCGAAGCCAGCACCCGCGACAACCCCGAGGCCCCGAACTCGGTCGCCGCCCACGCGACCAGATCCACCACGCTCTGGTGGGCGACCACCACCGCCTTCGGGATACCGGTCGACCCCGAGGTGTAAATCGCATACGCCGCATGAGACGGCATCAGTACTGCCAGCCGATCGGCGTCACTTACGTCAACACCGGAACAGCTCGCGATCTCTTCAATAACGCGAGGATCGTCGAGCACCAACCGAGTCACATCCGCCGGTAGACAGTCGGCAGTCTCCGCGGCACACAACACCACCGCAGGGCTTGCGTCAGCACAGATGAACTCGATCCGCGCCGCGGGATGCTTCGGGTCGATCGGCAGATACGCCGCACCCGCCTTGGCTACCGCCCACAACGCCACCACCATGTCCACCGACCGCGGCAGCGCCAACCCGACGAAGCGCTCCGGGCCTATTCCGCGCCCGATCAGCACCCGCGCCAACCGGTTGGCCCGCTCGTCCAGCTCGGCATAGGACAGCTGCTCATCCCCGGCCACCACGGCCACCACATCCGGCGTACGGGCAACCTGCGCGGCGAACGACTCCGGCACGGTCGCCGCCGGTACCTCCAGGTGGGTGTCGTTCCACTCGACCAGCAACTGCTCCCGCTCCGCGGCGGTCAGCACCGGAAGCTGGGCAAGCGGCTGATCAGGATCAGCGGTAATCCCGCCCAACAACACCAGCAGATGCCGACCCAGCCGTTCAACGGTGCCGGTGTCGAACAAATCGGGGTCATAAGCCACGCGCAAACCCAGCTGGTCGCCGAGGAAGGCTTGCAAGGTGAGGGAGAAATTGGTGGTCTCCCGGAGATAGACCTCCTGGATACGCAGGCCCGCGCCGGTGACTGCGGCGGAATCAACAGGGTAATTCTCGAATATCGTCAAGCTGTCAAATAGCGAGTCGCCGGCCGGCAGCTCACCGTAGGCCTGGATCTGCGCCAGGGACAGGAAATCAAACCGGCGGGATTCGATCTGGTCGCTTTGCAAGCCTTGCAGCCACGACACCAGCGACTGATCGTCATCGATACGCGCCCGGGTGGGCACGGTGTTGATGAACATGCCCACCATCGAGTCCACCCCGGCCAGCTCCGCCGGGCGCCCCGCCACAGTGGTCCCGAACACCACGTCACGCGCACCGCTGTACCGCGACAGCAGCAACGCCCAAGCGCCTTGGACAATTGTGTTCACCGTCAGGCCATGGTGCCTGGCCACTCGCTGCAACCCAGCCGTGTCCTGCTCGCCGAGCTGGAGATCGATCCATTCCGAGGACTCCGCCTGGTGTGCCTGGCGGGGCGGACGGTCATAGGGCAGCGGGGTCCGGGAATCGAAACCGGCCAGCACGTCCCGCCAGTGCGCCTCGGCCTGTGCCTGATCCTGCTCGGAAAGCCAGTGCACGTAATCCCGGAATGGCCGGCGGCCCACCAGCTCAGGCGCGCGGCCCTGGACCATCGCCGCGTACTGCTCGCACACTTCAGCGAACACGGCGGCCAAGCTCCACCCATCAAGGACGACATGATGGTGTGTCCAGACCACCAGGACCTCGTCCTCGTCCACGCGGGCGACCACCAACCGCAGCAACGGCGGCACGCTCAGGTCTAGCTCCGCTCGCTCGGCCGCGCCGATCCGCATCAACTCGTACTGCTGCTGCCGCTGGGGAAGCTGCCGCCAGTCGTGGTAGGTGATCGGCACTACCGCCTGCCGGTGCACGATCTGCACCGGCTCGTCAACACCGGTCCAGGCAATCGCGCTGCGCAGAATGGGGGTGCGATCGACCACCTGTTGCCAGGCCGCACCCCAGATCTGCGGATCACTGATTCCCGACACCCGCATCTGAGTTTGGTCCACATAGGCGGCCGCGGTGGGGTCGAGGAGGCTGTGGAACACCAGTCCGGCCTGCAGCGGGGTTAACCGGTAAATGTCCTCGATGTCCCGGCCGGTGCCGACCAGCGCATCCAGCTGGGTCTGCGACAATCGAGCCAGCGGGAAATCAGACGGAGTGCATCCCCCGGCCGCCGGATCCGCGCAATGCGCCACGATCTGGCGCAACGCCTCACACGTCTGCGTAGCCAGCCATTCGATGGTGGCCTTGTCATGTACATTCTCTGAATACGTCCAGGTCAGCTGCAGCTGGCCATCAGAAACAAGCCCGATCACATCGAGCAGATACGGACGAATACTTTCCGGTGCATGATCCGGCACCAAACCACCAGCCCAGCGCTGGTAAAGTCCGGCAGGCTCTGTCACGGCACCCCATTGGCCGAGATAGTTCACGCTGACCTGCGGTGAAATGTCTTCTTCCAGACCGCTATCAGCGGTTAGGTAGCGCAATACCCCGTAACTGAGTCCGCGATGAGGAATTGCTCGTAGCTGTTCTTTGACCGACTTGAGCACTTCACCCCAGCTGGTGGGCTCAATCGTCAAGGCCACCGGGAACAGGGAGGTGAACCAGCCGACGGTGCGGGAAAGCTCCACCCGGGGAAGGATCTCTTCCCGGCCGTGGCCTTCCAGGGCGATCAGGACCCGATCTTGGCCCGTCCAGGACGCGAGCACCTGGCCCACCGCGCTGAGCAGGACATCGTTGATCTGGGTGCGGTACACCCCGGGCACCCTGTGCAACAACGCATCGGTCTCGTCCGGGCTCAATCCCGCTACCACGGTCCGCGCCGAGCCGGCCGTATTGATGCCACTTCGGCTCACTGGCAACTGAGCTGGCAGGTTGCGAGCTACCGCGCTCTCGGACAGCGCCGACCAGTACTGCAGGTCATCATCGAAGGCGCCGGTTTGGGCATAGCCCGCCCATCGGTGCGCCCACTGGGTGAAGGCGGTCCCCACCGGCGCCAGCTCCACGGTGTGTCCATCGCGGGCCTGGTGGTAGGCGGTGGCCAGGTCCTCGAGCAAGATCCGCCAGGACACCCCGTCAACCACCAAATGGTGGATCGCGAGGAACAACCCAGGCCGCTGACCTGGCCCGGCATCGAAAAGCACCACCCGGACCACTGGTCCATTGGTGATGTCCAGACCGGACGCGGCGGCCCCCGCCACCCGTTCCATCACCGCCCGTCGCTCGTCGGGCGAAACATCCGCGAGCTCACAGCGCTCCAGCACTGCGCCGCTGGCAGGCGCGATGTCCTGGTGCCATACACCGTGGACCTGGGAGAAGCGCGCTCGCAATGCCGGGTGGTGCGCGACCAGCGCATCCACCGCCGCTGACAAGGCCTCCTGGTCGAGATCCTCGGTCAGTTCAATGAAGAATGATTGGTTGAAGTGCGCCAACGCCCCATGGGTGGTGAAGAACCAGCGCTGGATCGGGGTGAGCGGCGCCGGGCCGGCAATCACCTCGTCATCAGCCGGTGTCGCCTCGGATTTGATCCCTGCGGCAAGTGCGGCCACCGTCTGGGCGAAGAACACGTCTCTGGTGGTGACTGCCAGACCGGCTGCCCGGGCCCGCGACACCACCTGGATGCTGAGGATCGAGTCCCCACCCAATTCAAAGAAATTGTCGTGCACCCCGACCCCATCCACACCGAGTACCTGTGCCCAGATGTCGGCCAGAACGCGCTCAATCTCGGTCCGGGGGGCGATATATGCGGCGACCGGCGCGGTCGGTGAATCGGGAGCGGGGAGTGCTTTTCGGTCTAGTTTTCCAGTCGGGCCCAGGGGCAGTTCGTCGAGAGTGACAAACAATGCGGGCACCATGTAGTCAGGCAAAGTGTGGGCGAGGTAATCCCGCAAATCCGCAGTCGACGGCACGTCCTGATCGGCCGGGACCAGGTAGGCGACGAGGCGTTTGGTTCCTGGCTGGTCTTCTCGGGCGATCACCACGACTTCGCTGATGCCGGGATGGGTGGCCAGCGTGGCCTCGATCTCGCCCAGTTCGATGCGGAATCCGCGGATTTTGACCTGGTCATCGACTCGGCCGAGGTACTCGAGCTGCCCCGCGGGGGTCCAGCGCACCAGATCCCCGGTGCGATACATCCGCTGCCCCGGCGCCCCGAAGGGGTTGGCGACAAACCTGGACGCGGTCAGCCCCGGCCGCCCCAGATATCCTCGGGCCAGCCCGGCTCCAGCGAGATAGAGCTCTCCAACGACCCCGAGCGGTACCGGCCGCAGCCGCCCATCCAGCACGAACACCCGGGTGTTGGTGATCGGGGCTCCAATCGGCGGCGCCTGGCCGATGGGGGTGTCGCCGTCGTGATACCAGGCGGTGGCATACACCGTGGCCTCAGTCGGGCCGTAAATGTTGGCCAGCCGGCGGCATCCGGTGGCTTCCTGGATCTCCCGGGCCACCCGGGTCGGCAGCGCCTCCCCGGCCAGCACGACCGTGTCCGCACGCACCGTGCCCTGGCCGTGGGACAGCCCCTGCCCTAGCGCGGAGGGCACCCCACTGACCAGACTCGCCACCCGCTGCCCGGATTCGCCCAGGGCCAGTACGTCGCGGACCAGCTCGATACTGCCGCCGGCCAGCAACGGGCAGACGATCTCGAACACCGACACATCGAACGTCAGCGACGTCGAGGCCAGCACGCGCGACAACCCTGAAGCACCGAACTCTCCTGCCGCCCACCCGGCAAGGTCCACCACGCTCTCGTGGGCGACCACCACCGCCTTGGGCACGCCGGTCGAACCCGACGTGTAAATCGCATACGCCGCATGGGAAGGCAGCAGCGGTGCGACCCGATCGGCATCAGAGATCTCGCCATCGGACTGGGTGGTTACGTCCTGGATGACCTCGGGATCATCGAGCACCAGCCGGGCGACATCCGCGGGCAGGCACCCTGAGGTCTCGCGAGCGCACAACACCACCGCAGGATGAGCGTCGGTGCAGATGAACCCGATCCGCGCGGAGGGGTGATTCGGGTCGATCGGGAGATAGGCGGCACCCGCTTTGGTGACGGCCAGCAATGCCACAACCATGTCCGCCGAGCGTGGCAACGCCAGGCCGACGAATTGCTCCGGTCCTATCCCTCGGCCGATCAGCAGCCGCGCTAACCGGTTCACCTTGTCGTTGAGCACGGCGTAGGGCAGCTGGTCGTTGCCGGCCACGACCGCCACCGCATCTGGTGTGCGAGCGACCTGGGCTGCGAACAACGCCGGCACCGTGGCCGCCGGCATCTCACGATGCGTGTCGTTCCACTGGACCAGCAACTGCTCGCGCTCTGCGATGGTCAGCACCGGCAGGTGGGCAAGCGGCTGGCTGGGATCGGCGGTGATCCCGCCCAGCACGACCAGCAGATGCGTGGCCATCCGCTCGACCGTTGACCTGTCAAACAGGCGCGGGTCATAAGCCAAACGCAAGCCCAGCCGCTGGCCCAATGAGACTTGCACGCTCAACGGGAAATTGGTCGTCTCCCGGACTTGTACCTCGCGTAAGTGCACACCGGATCCGGTGACTGCAGCGGAATCGAAGGGATAGTTCTCGAACACCATCATGGTGTCGAATAAGGCGTCACCAGGTAGGAGATCGCTGTAGGTTTGGATCTGCGCCAGGGAGAGGAAGTCGAATCGGCGAGACTCGATCTGCGCATTCTGCAATTCGCGTAACCAGGAAGCCGCGTCCTGGTCCTCGTCGATCTGCACCCGGGTGGGCACGGTGTTGATGAACATGCCCACCATTGATTCCACCCCGGCCAATTCCGCCGGGCGGCCTGAGACCGTGCTCCCGAACACCACATCCGGTTGGCCGCTGTAGCGGGAAAGCAGCAAAGCCCACGCGCCCTGCGCGACGGTGTTGACCGTCAGACCATGGCGCTTGGCAACGTGCTGCAACCGGGCTGTATCCAGCTCGCCGAGCTCGACATCGATCCATTCCGAGGACTCCGCCTGGTGTGCCTGCCGCGGCGGGCGGTCATAGGGCAGGGCAGTGCGGGAGTCGAACCCAGCCAGCACCGCCCGCCAGTGCGCCTCGGCCTGGGCAGTGTCCTGCTCAGAAAGCCAGTAGAGGTAATCCCGGAATGGCCGCCGGGAGATCAGCTCGGGTACCCGGTCGTCGGTGATTGCCGCATAGTGCTCGCAGACCTCCGCGAAGACCGCGGCCATGCTCCAGCCATCGAGAATCACATGGTGATGGGTGCACACCACCACGACTTCGTCGCCAGACACGCGCGCGGTGATCAGCCGCATCAATGGCGCTGTATCGAGATCGATCTCAGCGCGCTCTATCAGGCCGACCCGGGCCAATTCCTGGTGCTGCTCGTGCTCTGGCAGGTCGCGCCAGTCGTGGTAGGTGATTGGCAGGCTGCGCTGGCGGTACACGATCTGCACCGGCTCATCGATCCCCTCCCAGGCGATCGCGCT
>JAJPIR010000362.1 GCA_021324675.1 Actinomycetota bacterium | reverse complement strand
GCGCACCACGACGGCAGCAGACGTGGCTGATGTGCTTGACGCTATCGAGCCGGTGGTCGCCCGGTCCCGTAGCGCGGCAACGAGGCGGGCGAGGGTGTTGTGAGGGTGCTGGCGGCGATGAGCGGCGGGGTGGACTCCTCGGTGGCCGCTGCACGCGCGGTCGATGCCGGACACGACGTCGTGGGGGTCCACCTTGCACTGTCAACCCAGGCCGGGACATTACGCACCGGCGCCCGCGGTTGCTGCACCAAAGAGGATGCGGCCGACGCGCGCCGGGTCGCCGACATCATCGACATCCCGTTTTATGTATGGGATTTCGCGCAGGAGTTCAGCGCCGCCGTGGTGGACGACTTCGTCGCGGAGTACGCCGCTGGGCGCACCCCCAACCCGTGCCTGCGCTGCAACGAGAAGATCAAGTTTGCCGCGCTGCTGGACCGTGCCTGCGCGCTCGGCTTTGACGCGGTCTGCACCGGTCACTACGCACGCCTGGCTGGCGGCGTCCTGCGCCGGGCCGTGGACGCGGGTAAGGACCAGTCCTACGTGCTGTCCGGCCTCACTGGTGACCAGCTGGCCCATGCCCTGTTCCCGGTCGGCGATACTCCCAAAACCGGCATCCGGGCCGAGGCGACTAGCCGCGGCCTCGCCGTAGCCGACAAGCCGGACAGTCACGACATCTGCTTCATCCCTTCGGGCGACACCCGGGCGTTCCTCGCGCAGCGGCTGGGATCCCGGCCTGGCGAACTGGTCGATGACCAGACCGGTGAGGTGCTGGGTAGCCATCACGGCGTGCACGGCTTCACCGTCGGCCAGCGCCGGGGTCTCGGATTGCAGCACCCAGCACCTGATGGCCGGCCCCGGTTCGTGATCGCGCTGGAACCGATGACCGGCACCGTGCGGGTGGGCTCCGCGCAGCACTTGGATGTCAGCATCATCGAAGCGCAGCGGCCGGTATGGCCCAACGGCGTGCCAGACGGCCCCATCGAATGCATCGCGCAAGTCCGCGCGCACGGCGGATGCGCCAGCGCCATCGCGGAGGCGGTGGACAACGGCGTGGTGGTGCAGCTGAGGCACCCGCTGCGCGGAGTGGCACCGGGTCAGGCCGTCGCCTTCTACCGTCCCGACCCGGGCGGGGACATCGTCCTGGGCAGCGCCACGATCACCGCAACCCGGTGACCCGCCAAGCTTCGCGACCCTAAAGACCGCGGCTACTGGCGCCCGAGAAGCCCCGGCTGCCGTTACTGGTTGAGCCGTCGGCGCCGTTGCCAGGGTTTCCAAGAACCTTGTCGAGCAGCGGGATGTGAACCGTGAGGCCGTCAAGCAGGTTCTTGCCGCCGCCGTTGTGACCCCCATCGCTGGCTCGGGTGAATGTCGACAGTACGGTACGGGCGGGCAGCAGTTCCGCATGTTCAGCAGTGAACTGGCCGTCGCTGCGTGTGCTGGGCATCGATTCCTCCTAGGAAATGCGGCCCGGGCACGGGCCGAAGATGCCTACCCACCGTGCCCAGCGGTGATAGTCCGAGCAATCAGTAGTTGCACGTAAGTCATCGCCGGCGCACCACGTAGTTGCTCCCGAATCCTCGGTGGAACTTTCCCGATCGACCTTGCAGGGTGATAGACATTCGGGGGTGAGCGACCTCCCACCCTGGCCGCCCGGAACCGCGACCGGGATCGGCTCGATGCCTGGCACCGACGCCCTGGAAGCCGCCCGCACTGTTGTCGGCGAGCTACCTGAATTGCCGTACCTGCCCGAACTCCCGGGCAGGGGCGCCGGCGCCGGCCTGATCGGCCGCACCGCTGCACTGCTTGTCGATCTCGCCGTGGAGCTGGTGCCCTCCGGGTACCGGGTCACCGCACGGCCAGGCCGTGACCACCGCCGTGCTGTCGACTTGCTGCGCGGCGATCTAGATGCCCTGGAGGAAGCAGTGGACTCCGCCGGAGTCCGACCTGCGGCGATCAAGGTGCAGGCGGCTGGGCCCTGGACCCTGACTTCGGAGATCGAACTGCGCACCGGGCACAAGGTGCTCACCGACAGCGGGGCATTACGGGAGTTCGCCGCGTCGCTGGCCGAAGGGCTGCGGGTGCATGCCACCGAGGCATCCCGCCGGCTGGGCGTAGCAACCGTGGTGCAGCTCGATGAACCAGGACTGCCTACGGTGCTCGCCGGCGGCGTGCCCACCCCATCCGGGTACGGCACCGTACCCGCAGTGCCTGATGGTGACGCAGTAGAGCTATTGCGTGCCGTCCTCGGCGGGCTACCCGTCCCGCGGATCGTGCACTGCTGCGCGCCACGCCCACCGCTGGCGCTGCTGCGGCGCGCGGGAGCCGACGCGCTGGCCGTCGACGCCGAACTGCTTGCTGGTGCGCCCCGGTCGACCGTTGATGACCTCGGGGAAGCGTGGGACGCCGGGGCGACGGTGTTGCTCGGTCTCGTGCCGGCGCTGGCGCCGGTGACGCCACCGAGTTTGCAGGCTCTGGCCCGTCCGGCGCTTGATCTGGTGGACCGGCTCGGCTTCCACCGGGAGATGCTGGCACAGCGTTGCCTGCCGACCCCATCGTGCGGCCTGGCCGGCGCCACGACCGATTGGGCGCAACGCGCGCTGACCTTGGCCCGGGAGCTGGGGCAGGCATTTGTCGACCCCCCTGACTCCTGGTCGAGGTAGCGGAAAACCGGTAGCACCCGCCGCCCGGATCGTGGCGGGATAGGACGATGACCACCCTGAGCCTTAGCGGGCTGTCTCTTACCCTGGTTGGCCCCTCTGACGAGGACGCCATCCGGGAGTGGTACGAGCTGTGCTGCGCGGTGGCGAGCGCCGACTACCCCGATGACCCGCCCCCGTGCTGGGCTCACGAGCTGGGCAGCTTCCGGCATCCCTGGCCTGGTGAGGTACGGGCGGTGTGGCTGGCCCGGGTGGACGGCTCCCCGGTGGGCGCTTGCACGCTCGTCCTCCCGACGCTCGACAACGTGCACAACGCGCACGGCGACATCCTGGTGGCGCCCGGGCACCGGCGACGCGGAATCGGTCGGGCCCTGCTTGCCCACCTGCGCGCCGAGGCCACCCGTCACCGCCGGATCCGTCTCATCTCCTGGGTGGCCCAGCCGCTGGATCCAGGCGCTCCGGATCCCGCTGGACGATTTGCTGCCGCATCCGGTGCGGTGCCGGCTTTGGTGCAGACCCGGCGGCGACTTGACGTCAGCACCATTGAGCCGGACATGCTGGCGCGGCTCGACACCGAGGCCCGGGTCTGCTCCAAGGACTACTCGCTGGTCCAATGGGTGGGCGCCACGCCGCCGCGGTGGCTGGACGACATCGCTTACCTCGCCGGCCGGATGTCCACCGATGCCCCGCTGGATGACCTCCAATGGGAGGAGGAGATCTACGACGCGGCGCGAATCCAGGGCCGCGACACGTGCTGGCTCGGCCGTGGACTCCGCGTCATCACCACGGCCGCGCAGGATCGAGCCGGACGGCTAGTCGCCCACACCCATCTCCTCGGTGGCACCACCTCGCCGTGGTTCGCCTGGCAAGGGGACACCATCGTCGCGCCGGAGCACCGTGGTCACCGGTTGGGCATGTTGATCAAAGTGGCCAATCTGAAGCTTGCCCGGCGTGAGCGCGCCGAGCTGCGCCTGATCGACACATGCAATGCGAATTCCAACACGTACATGGTCTCGATCAATGAGGCGATGGGGTTCCGGCCCCACCGGCGGGCAGTGGATTGGCAGCTCGGTCTCTAACCTGCAGCTCGGAACCGACATGGAGATATATCGGAGGGTTCGCCGGCCCGTTTGGCCCGTTTGAGCCGACATGTGGCCGTGTCGGCCGGCTAGGCCGTGAAGCAGCCGATGTGATGAATGTCGGCCACGGGGCGCGGCCGCAGAAGGTGATAGCGTGCCGCCAGGTTGTGGTCGTGTAGTTCCCCGATCGTTGTGAAGCGTCCGTGGAATGTCTGACTACGGGTTTCACGCTTCCCTCGGGACACCTCCCATCGGGCGCGTGGTCCGCGCAACCGTTGCGGCTGGCGCGAGTGCTGGCCGCAGCATCAGGTTCCAGTGCAGATCGAGGGAAAGCACATGCCACAGGGCGTCGTCAAGTGGTTCAACGCAGAAAAAGGCTTTGGCTTCATCTCCGTCGACGGGGGTGGCCCAGACGTGTTCGTTCACTTTTCCGCCATCCAAGGAACGGGCTACCGCACTCTGGACGAGAACCAGCGCGTGGAGTTCGAGTCCAGCCAGGGCCCCAAGGGCCTGCAGGCGGACTCGGTTCGCGCCCTGTAGCGGCCCGTTCATCTGCTCGCATCCGCGGCCCTGTACCACCGGGAGGGTGTGAGCCTGCCCTTATCGCTGATTTCGCCTCCTTGGCGGTCGAGCCTGGCGACACTACGCCGAGTTACTGAACTCCAGCTCGCCACTGCCTTCCAGCGCTCCCGCGGCAGCCGGTCTGCTGTCGGAGTTCGCAGTTAATCTCCTTTGCATGACGACCGAAGACCCGCTCGCGGGGTCGAGCATGAACACCGAGCCGCCGCCCGAGGTACGAACCGAGTACGGCGATCTCGTCGAGACCGTGCGCGGGCATCAGTTCCGCTACTACGTCCTTGATTCCCCCACCATCTCTGATGCCGAGTTTGACCAGCTGTTTCGCCGCCTGCAGGAGCTGGAGCAACGCTGGCCGGCGCTGGTTACACCGGATTCTCCGACGCAGGTGGTCGGCGGGGGCTTCAGTACCGAATTCGCCGCCCACGACCACCTCGAGCGGATGCTCAGCCTGGACAACGCCTTCGACACCGATTCCCTGCGAGCCTGGGTCGATCGGGTCGAGCGTGAGGTGGGTGCCGACGTGCACTATCTCGCCGAGGTGAAGATCGACGGCTTGGCGGTGAACCTGCTCTATGAGAACGGGCGGCTCGTCCGCGGGCTGACCCGTGGTGACGGGCGTACCGGCGAAGACATCACGCTCAACCTGCGGACCGTGCGAGATGTCCCCGAACGGCTGCGTCCGAGCGCCGACTACCCGGTGCCGGAATTGCTCGAGGTGCGCGGTGAGGTGTACTTCAGGCTTGCCGACTTCGCCGAGCTCAACGCCGCGCTCGTGGAGGCGGGCAAGCCAGCCTTCGCCAATCCCCGCAATTCCGCGGCAGGCTCGTTGCGGCAGAAGGATCCGCGGGTCACTGCGAGCCGCCCGCTGCGGATGCTCTGCCACGGCCTGGGGCGCCGGCGCGGGTTTGAACCAACACGTCAATCGCAGGCGTACCAGGCGCTGGCTGCCTGGGGATTGCCGGTCTCCACGCGCACCAAACTGCTGTCCACGGTCGACGAGCTGATCGCACACATCGCTTACTGGGGTGAGCATCGCCACGATGTGGAGTACGAAATCGATGGCGTGGTGGTGAAAATCGATGAGGTGCCGGCGCAACGTCGGCTTGGCTCGACATCCCGGGCTCCGCGCTGGGCGATCGCCTACAAATACCCCCCGGAGGAGGCCACCACCAAGCTGCTGGACATCCGGGTCAACGTGGGGCGTACGGGCCGGGTTACCCCGTTCGCGTTTATGGAGCCGGTGACCGTCGCCGGGTCCACGGTGTCGCTGGCGACGCTGCACAACGCTGACGAGGTACGCCGCAAGGGCGTGTTGATCGGGGACACCGTGACGATCCGCAAGGCAGGCGACGTCATCCCCGAGGTCCTCGGTCCGGTGGTGGATTTACGCAACGGTGACGAGCGGGAGTTCGTCATGCCCACGACGTGCCCGGAATGCGGCACACCGTTGCGTCGTGAACGGGAGGGCGATGTCGATATCCGCTGTCCGAACGCCCGCTCGTGTCCGGCGCAGCTGCGGGAGCGGATCTTCCACATGGCCGGGCGCGGCGCGCTGGACATCGAGATGCTCGGCTACGAGGCTGCGGTGGCGCTGCTGGCTGCTGGGGTCGTGCACGACGAGGGCGACTTGTTCGTACTTGACGAGGACAAGCTCCTAGCGGTCGATCTGTTCCGCACCAAGGCGGGAGAACTGTCGGCCAACGGCCGCAAGCTGCTAGCCAACCTTGACGCCGCCAAGGAACGCCCGTTGTGGCGGGTACTGGTAGCGCTGTCCATCCGGCACGTCGGGCCTACTGCAGCGCAGGCGCTGGCCCGGGAATTCCGTACTTTGGACGCTATTGAGAAGGCGGACGAGCAGGCGCTCGCCGCAGTCGACGGGGTTGGCCCGACGATCGCCGCCGCGGTGCGGGAATGGTTCGGCGTGGACTGGCACCGCGAGGTGGTGGCCAAGTGGCGCGCTGCGGGTGTACGGCTGGCCGATCCGGTCGACGACTCGGTGGCGCGCAACCTCGAAGGGCTTTCGATCGTGGTCACCGGATCGCTGGACGGCTTCTCCCGCGACGAGGCCACCGAGGCAATCACCCTGCGAGGCGGCCGGGCAGCGGGGTCGGTGTCGCGCAAGACCGCCTTCGTGGTCGTCGGGCAAGAGCCAGGATCGAAGTACGACAAGGCCGTGGCGCTCAACGTCCCCGTTCTCGATGAGAACGGGTTCCGGATCCTGCTGGATAAGGGCGCCGACGCCGCCCGAGCAGTGGCCGCATCGCCGGCCGCGGATAGCGGATAGCGGGTGTTCCCGGTCTCCGTCGTCCTGGCGACTTCCGGCTCGCGGCGGCGCAGTGGCAGCCAATGACGCTGCGGTCAATGATCTTCGCGTAGGGTCACCGGCCCATGGGATGCGTGACGCGATCAGGGACACGGAGTGCGTTGGCGTTTGCGGCAGCGTTCGTGGTGGCGCTCGCCGGCTGCGGTGGTGCCCGATCAACGGGCGCGGCTGGCCAGGTCCAGGCCGGCACAGCCTTCGCGACCTGCTACGCGAACCCGAACACCTGCAACTCCGCCGAGCCGGGCAAGCTGCGTCAAGGGGGCCAGCTCACCTACGCGATCGACAAGAACATTTCAAACTGGAACCTGCTTTCCAGCCGGGGCAATGTGCTACAGACCGCGTGGGTGCTCTCTGGGCTGTTGCCTCGCACCTTTATCACTGCACCCGACCTCACCGTGGTCATGAACAACGACTTGCTGGATTCAGCCAAAGTGACGGCTACTTTCCCGCAAACGATCGTCTATAAGATCAAACAGAATGCGGTGTGGTCGGATGGCGCTCCGATCACGGCGGATGATTTTATCTATAACTGGAAAGTTCAAAACGGGCGGGACTGCCCGAACTGTGCGGTGGTCAGCACCCGAGGATACGACCAGATTAAGTCGGTGGTCGGCACCGATAACGGCAAGACCGTCACGGTGACATTGAGCAAGCCCCTTACTGACTGGAAACAGCTGTGGGGTAGCGGCTCGCCGCTGTACCCAGCGCACCTTGCCGTGCAGCATGGCGACACCAAGAGTCCGCAGGGCCTGGCTGAATCATTCGCCTGGTTCGGGACGGCTGTCCCGACCTACTCTGGCGGACCATTCCAGATTGATAATTTCAGCAACAACGAATCAGTCACGCTCGTGCCTAACCCGAAGTGGTACGGCCCCCACCCGCAGCTTGAGCGGGTGACCTACCGTATCCTCACGGATCCCAACCAGCAGGCCACGGCCCTGCAGAATCGTCAAGTCCAGGTTATCTACCCGCAACCGCAGGTCGATCAGGTGCAGCAGGTCCGCAAGATTCCCGGGGTCTCTTCCTTCGTCGGGCTCGGGCTCAGCTGGGAACATGTTGATCTTAACCTCATGAACCCATACCTCGCCGACCCCGCATTGCGCACGGCGATATTTACCGCAATCAACCGGCAGGCGATCATCGACAAGACCGTAGGCCAGTTCACTAACAAGATTAAACCGCTGAACAGTCACAACTTCGTGCCGCAACAGAGCGGCTATGAGGATGTGATCAGCGAGACCGGCCAAGGTTCCGGCAGCCTGAACCTGGCCAAACAGATCCTCGACGCGGCTGGTTACCGGATCGACGGTGGGCAGCTCAAAACGGGCATCGGGATGACGGTACCGCCGCTGCGTATGCGCTACGCCGCCAAAAATGAGGTCCGCCAGGCTGAGTGCGAACTGATTGCGCAGATGGTTAAGCCATTAGGGATCACTGTTACGGTGGCGCCCGCGGATGATGTCGGTGCTGTGATTTCTCAGGGTGATTTCGACATCGTTGTCTTCTCCTGGGTGGGCACGCCGTTTCCCTACAGCGGCGCGGTTCAGCTTTGGACCACCGGGCAGGGCAGCAACTTCGGTCGTTACAGCAACCCGGACGTCGATCGCTTGATCACGGCAGCGGCGAGTTCCCCCGATGAGGTGCTGGCCAAAGAGGAACTCAATCAAGCGGACCGCCGGCTGACCAAGGATGCCTACGTTTTGCCGCTGTACCAAAAACCGACATTCATCGCGCTTTACAACGACGTCGCCAACGTCCGCAACAACTCCTCGTTGGATGGTCCCCAGTACAACATCGCCGAGTGGGGCCTGCGCGCGGCAGGCTGACCGCCGGCGCGTCCGTGCAGCCGTGGTGTGCTTGCCGTCCCGCCTGGAAGATGTGGATGTCCGGGTTACGGCGAGCTCTTTCCCTGGTGGAGGGACGATGAACGGACGGCGGATGGTGGTGGTGCACGCGCATCCGGACGACGAAACCTTGTGGACGGGAGGGATGATCGCGCGCTACGCCGCCTCAGGAGTTGGGGTGACCCTCGTGACCTGCACGTTGGGTGAGCAGGGGGAGGTACTCCTCGACGAGTTACGCGGCCTGGCCGCCGATCGTGCCGACCAGCTCGGAGGCTACCGGCTAGCCGAGCTGCGCGCGGCGTGTGCCGTGCTGGGGGTGACCGATCAGCGGTTGCTCGGTGGTATCGGCCGGTGGCGCGACTCTGGCATGGTCGCGCAACCGGGAGCGAAGGCTAGCGTGCCAGCGCAGCTGGATCCGCGTGCTTTCGCTGCCGGAGCACTCGACGAGCAGGTCGATGCGCTGGCCGAGGTGCTCGAGGCGGTGCGACCGCAGGTCGTGGTGACCTACGGTCCCGACGGCGGTTACGGGCACCCTGATCACATCCGGGCGCACCAGGTGACGATGGCCGCAGCCACGCAGATACCCGAGGTAACCCGGGTGTACTGGGCGGTGCACCCGGCATCGGCGGTGGCCGCGGGGATTGCCGTGCTGGCTGGGCTGCCTGGGTTACCTTTCCCGCTGCCAGACGGCCATGGGCTACCAGGCGTAGACGATGCCGAAGTGACCACCACGGTGGATGTCTCCGCATACCGCCCTGCTGTCCTGGCTGCAATGCGTGCCCACGCCACCCAGGTCAAGGTGTGGACCGCGGGTCCGCATGCCGCCTTCGCGCTGGCCGACGGGGTGGCCCGGCCAGTGTTTGGCACTGAGCACTTCACGTTGGCCCATGGTGGCGCCGCGGGCGCGCGCGATGACCTGTTCAGTGGACTGCCCGAGCCAGCAGCACCGACAACGAGGTGAGCGTGCTAGCCCGCATCATCCTGGTGGTGCTGGTGTTCGACGCGATCGCGCTGGCAACGGTGGAGCTGCTGTACCTACCGCTGCGGGTCGGTGCGATTCCGTTCCCGATCACCATTCTGCTTGCCGTGGTGACCACCCCGTGGTTGGTTTGCAGCGCTGCTGAACTGGGCGGACCCCGAGTCCTTGCGGCAGTCCCGCTGGTGATGTGGTTGCTCGTGCTCGGGGTACTCGGGGTCGGTGGACCTGGTGGTGACGTGCTGCTTGCTGCGGACTGGCGCTCCGGGCTGCTGCTGGCTGGTGGCACCATCCCGGCTGCGGTGGCGCTGGGCCGGGTGATGGCCCGGTCGTGACTGGTGGGGTGGTTGGTCGGCGCCTGCGCGGGCGGAGATACTGTGCAGGTAGACGGCCCCTTCGGGTACCGCGAGTGAGGAGCAGGAGATACCCCGTGACATATGTGATCGCAGAGCCCTGCGTGGACGTCATGGACAAGTCGTGCATTGAAGAATGCCCCGTGGATTGCATTTATGAGGGCGGTCGCATGCTCTACATCCAGCCCGACGAATGCGTCGACTGTGGTGCCTGTGAGCCCGTCTGCCCGGTAGAAGCTATCTATTACGAGGACGACGTCCCGGATCAGTGGAAGGACTACACAAAGGCCAACGCTGACTTCTTCACCGAACTGGGGTCGCCCGGAGGCGCGTCGAAGGTTGGTCCGGTTAACGAGGACCCACCGATGATTGCTGACCTGCCGCCGCAGAACGAGGAGTGATCTGCCCGGGTGCGGGTGTCCCGCAAAACGCCCGGGTGCGGGTGCCCTGCAAAATGCAGGGTGCGGGTGCCCTGCAGGGCAGCGGTGCGACGCGCCTGGATCTTCCCGAGTTCCCCTGGGACCGCCTTCGCGGTGCCGCGCGGCGTGCCGCGGAATATCCTGGCGGCGTAGTTGATCTGTCGGTTGGCACACCGGTGGATCCCGTTCCCGAGGTGCTGCGCCGTGCCCTGCAGACCGGGGCGGCGCAACCCGGTTACCCCACCACCCACGGCACGCCGGAACTGCGTCAGGCCGCCGCTGACGCTCTTGCGCGGCGGCATGGCGTGGCTGGTGTGCCCGCCGAGGCGGTCTTGCCGACCGTGGGTTCCAAGGAACTGGTGGCCTGGTTGCCCACGTTGCTGGGACTCGGCTCCGGTGATGTCGTCGGGATTCCGCAGCTGGCCTATCCCACGTACGAAGTCGGTGCGCGGCTGGCCGGTGCCACACCGGTCCGGCTCGCCGATGACGAGCCGGCTCCATCAAGAACGCGGCTGCGCTGGCTGAACTCGCCCAGTAATCCCACCGGTGACGTGCTGCCGGTCGGGGTGCTGGCCGGTGCGGTGGACCAGGCCCGGGCGATCGGCGCGGTAGTTGCCTCGGATGAGTGCTACCTGTCCCTTGGCTGGGACGCGTCGCCAGTCTCGGTGCTGCACCCGCAGGTGTCAGGGGGAGACCATCGCGGGTTGCTGGCGGTGCACTCGCTGTCGAAATCATCCAACCTGGCCGGCTACCGGGCCGGTTTTGTGGCTGGTGACCCCGAGCTGGTGGCGGCGCTGCTCGCGGTGCGTAAACACGCCGGGATGATGGTGCCCCGGCCGGTGCAGCACGCCATGGTGGTCGCATTGTCCGACGACGCGCACATCGCCGCGCAGCGCGATCGGTACGCACGGCGCCGGGCGCTCCTGCGCCCGGCGCTGGACCGCGCCGGGCTGCAGGTGTCGCGGTCGCAGGGTGGGCTGTACCTGTGGTGCACGGCGGGTGAACCGTGCTGGGACACCGTGGCCAGGCTGGCGGAGCTGGGGGTACTTGTCGCCCCAGGCGACTTCTACGGTCCTAGCGGCGTGCACCACGTCCGTGTCGCGCTCACCGCGAGCGATCGGGGTATCGACACAGTCGTGCAGCGGCTTAGCCGCGGCCTCCAGTGACCGTGGCCGCTGCTGCACTCCTGCCACGCCGCCACCCGGCGCCGCCGTCGACTCCACAAGCTTGCGCACTGGTTTACGGTCGGTGTCCCGGGCCGGCCATCAGTCGTTTGCGTGCAGCATGGCGTTGAGCTCGATGCCCGCTTTGCTGCCCCGAGGGATCGCCTCCACTTTTCCGTCGACGGAGTTGCGGCGGAAGAGCACCCCGTCGGCACCGGACAGCTCGCCTGCTTTCACCACTGCGCCGTCGGGCAGCGTCACCTTGGTTCCCTCGGTGACGTACAGCCCGGCCTCCACGACGCAGTCGTCGCCCAGGGATATCCCGATCCCGGCGTTGGCGCCGACCAGGCAGCGCCGGCCAACCGAGATTTGCTCCTTGCCACCACCCGAGAGCGTGCCCATGATCGACGCGCCACCGCCGAGATCGGATTCGGCCCCGACGATCACTCCGGCGGAGATCCGGCCCTCGACCATCGAGGTTCCCAGCGTGCCGGCGTTGAAGTTGACGAACCCTTCGTGCATCACCGTGGTGCCGGCCGCCAGGTGCGCGCCCAGCCGGACCCGGTCGGCATCGCCGATCCGGATCCCGGTGGGCACCACGTAGTCCACCATCCGCGGGAACTTGTCGACCCCGTAGACGGTGACCGGACCAAGGTGGCGCAGCCGCAGCCGGGTGGCCTCGAAATCCGGCACCGGGCACGGTCCGAAGTTGGTCCACACCACATTGGACAAAAGATCGAACACCCCGTCGAGGTTGATGCTGCGCGGGGTCACCAAGCGGTGTGACAGTAGGTGCAGCCGCAGGTAGAGATCATGTGCATCGATCGGTGGCGCCTGCAGGTCGGCGATGGCCGTGCGCACCGCCACCAGCTCGACACCTCGCGCCGGGTCCGGGCCGAGCAGTGCGGCGAACTCCTCGGGTACCTCGTCGGCTGGCAGCCGTACGGTGCTGGTGGCCGTGCCGTGCGGCACGCCCGGTGCTGGGTGCGGGAACCAGGTGTCCAGCACGGTGCCGGCGTAGGTGATGGTGGCCAGCCCTAGGCCGTGCGCGGAGTCGATCGGTGTGTGGTCCACGATCGGTCACGGTAGCGGGTCGGCGGGCGCCGGCTGAGCTCGTCGCGGGGATGGGCTGTCGAGCGATCGGGCTGGCGAGTTACGCACTCGCCGCCGTTGTCACGGCGCTACCGTCACTGCTGTGGATCTGAACCTCACCGCCGACCCCGTGGAGCTGACCGCCGCGTTGGTGGACGTGCCGAGCGTGTCCGGGAACGAGGCGGCGCTGGCCGATGCGGTGCAGGCGGCGCTGGCCGCACAGGCGCGACACCTGCGCGTGCTGCGCTGTGGCAACACTGTGCTGGCCCGCACTGATCTGGGCCGGGTGTGCCGGGTCCTGCTGGCCGGGCATCTGGACACCGTGCCGATCGCCGGAAACGTGCCCAGCCGGCGATGTGACGATCTGCTTTACGGCTGCGGTACGTCGGACATGAAGTCGGGCGACGCGATGATCCTGCACCTGGCGGCCACGGTTCCCGAGCCGGCTTACGACCTGACCGTGGTGCTGTACGACTGCGAGGAGGTCGAGGCGGCCCGCAACGGGCTGGGCCACGTCGAGCGGGAACATCCCGACTGGCTGGCCGCGCAGCTGGCGATCCTGGCGGAGCCCACCAGTGGCCTGGTAGAGGCAGGCTGCCAGGGCACGTTGCGGGTAACTGCGCGGGTGGCGGGACGCCGGGCGCACAGCGCCCGGTCGTGGTTGGGGCATAACGCAATTCATGCCGCCGGGGCCGTGCTGAGCCGGTTGGCCAGTTACCAGCCGCGCAGCGTCGAGATCGACGGGTGCACCTACCGGGAGGGCCTGCAAGCGGTGGGCATCTCCGGCGGCGTCGCCGGCAACGTGGTGCCCGACGTCTGCGAGGTACACATCAACTTCCGGTTCGCCCCGGATCGCTCGCTCGACGGCGCCCGCCAGCACGTCCGCGAGGTGCTCGACGGGTTCGACCTGGAGTTCACCGACGGCGCGGCCGGCGCGCTACCGGGTCTAGGTGCGCCTGCGGCGCAAGAGTTCCTCGCCGCGATCGGGAGGCCCCCGGTGGCCAAGTACGGCTGGACGGACGTCGCGCGCTTCGCCGCTCTCGGGATTCCGGCTCTGAACTACGGTCCCGGTGACCCCAATCAAGCGCATACCCGCGAGGAGCACGTGCGTGTGGATCACATCACCGCCTGTACCGAGGCGTTCCGCCGCTACCTCACAGGCTCCACCAACTCCCGCTGCTGAGCACTGACATCGACCCCGGCGTGGAGACATATCAGGGGTAAAAGCAGGGCCGGTAACGCCGATATGGCTCCGTGCCGGGATTGGCGAGAGCACACGTAGGGTTGGTGGCATGGTGGTGGAGGGGTGGCCGGGGTTGAGCCGAAATGGCGGGGATGACGAGCATCCCCGGGAGAAGCAGCGCGGCCCGGTGGTGCTGCGCCGCGAGCGCCGCTACGAACCCACCACTACCGATCAGCGACTGCTCGATTCCCGCGGGCCCAGCGATTGGGTGCACACCGATCCGTGGCGGGTGCTGCGTATCCAGGCCGAATTCGTGGAGGGCTTCGGAGCGCTTGCCGAGCTGCCGCGCGCGGTTACCGTGTTCGGCTCAGCCCGCACCCCTCGGAACCATCCCGAGTACGCCACGGGTCGGGCACTCGGCGCCGCGCTGGCCGATGCCGGCTTCGCGGTGATCACCGGCGGCGGGCCGGGCACCATGGAGGCGGTCAACCGCGGGGCATCCGAGGCCGGCGGGCTGTCCGTGGGGCTGGGCATCGAACTGCCCTTCGAGCAAGGGCTCAATCCCTGGGTCGACCTGGGCATCAACTTCCGGTACTTCTTCGCCCGCAAGACGATGTTCATCAAGTACGCCCAGGCATTCGTCTGCCTGCCTGGCGGATTCGGAACCCTCGACGAGCTGTTCGAAGCCCTGACGCTGGTGCAGACGAAGAAAGTCACCAAGTTCCCCGTCGTGCTGTTTGGGGAGGACTACTGGGGTGGGCTGTACTCGTGGCTGGCTGACACCGTGACCGCGCAGGGCAAGCTCGGTGAAGCCGAACTTGCCCTGGTCCACGTCACCGACGAGATCGACGAGGTGGTTCGCCTGGTCGGCGCCTCCTATCAGGCCTGGCAGGACACCCATTGAGCGCCGGATGAGCTCGGCAACCGGTCCTGATGTGCCTACGGTCCGGTTCGGTACCCGCACGCTGCCCGTCGACCGGGCCTCGGTGATGGCCATCGTCAACCGGACCCCGGACTCCTTCTACGACCGCGGTGCCACCTACTCGTATCAGGCCGCTATGACCGCTGTGGACCGTGCGGTCAGCGAGGGCGCCGATATCGTCGACATCGGCGGGGTCAAGGCTGGACCCGGCGACGACGTCGGAGTGGTCGAGGAAGCGCGCCGGGTGGTGCCCTTCGTGGCCGCTGTCCGGCAACGTCATCCGCGTCTTTTGATCAGCGTCGACACCTGGCGCCATGAGATCGCCCGGTCAGCGGTGCAGGCGGGGGCGGACATCATCAACGACACGTGGGCGGGTGCTGATCCGCACCTCGCCGACGTCGCCGCCGAGTACAGGTGCGGCATGGTGTGCTCGCACACCGGTGGTGCGCCGCCGCGTACCCGGCCGCACCGGGTGCGGTACACCGACGTGGTACGGGAGGTGATCGAGGACCTCACAGCGCAGGCGAGCAGGCTGGTCCGGCTAGGAGTGCCCAAGGAGGGCATCCTGATCGACCCCACCCACGACTTCGGCAAGAACACCTGGCACGGACTGGAGTTGCTACGCCGTTGCGACGAACTGGTCGCCACCGGTTGGCCGGTGCTCATGGCGCTGTCCAACAAGGACTTCATCGGCGAGACGCTTGACGTGGGGGTGGACGACCGGGTCGACGGGACGCTGGCGGCCACTGCGATCGCCGCTTGGGCCAGGGTTCGGGTGTTCCGGGCCCACCAGGTGCGCCGTACCCGTCATGTGCTGGAGATGGTGGCCTCGATTGCCGGCACCCGGCCGCCGGCGCGCGCCGTCCGGGGCCTGGCGTGACCGGGCTGGCGTTGCTGCCGCAGACCCGGCGCTGGTTTATCGAGGCCACCGTGCAGCGCGTGCCCTGGACCACCGAGCAGCTCATCGCGGCCAAGCATGGCCGCACCATCAGCGTGGTGCTGCCAGCGTTGAACGAACAGGCGACGGTGGGCACGCTGGTCAGCGCACTGCGGCCGATGGTCGGTGGGCTGGTTGACGAGCTGGTGGTGATGGATTCGGGTAGCACCGATTGCACCGCTGAGGTGGCCAGCAGGGCCGGTGCCCGTGTGGTGCAGCGCTGCGACGTGCTGCCCGAACTGCCTCCGTGGCCGGGCAAGGGTGAGGTGCTCTGGCGATCGCTGGCAGCCACCTCCGGCGATGTGCTCGTCTTCATCGACTCTGACCTGGTTGACTTCGACGCTGGCTTCGTGCCCGCATTGCTCGGGCCGGTGCTGCTGTGGCACCGGCGACGGCGGCCCGATGTTGCGCTGGTTAAGGGCTTCTACCGGCGTCCGTTGCGGATCGAGACGGACGAGACCGGTACCGGCGGTGGCCGGGTGACCGAACTGCTGGCCCGGCCGTTGCTCAACGCGCTACGTCCGGAGCTGGCCGGCGTGGTGCAGCCGCTGGGCGGGGAATATGCGGCGACGCGGGAATTCCTGGAGTCGGTACCCTTCGCCGCCGGGTACGGAGTGGAGATCGGGTTGTTACTCGACGTGCACACCCGCTACGGACTAGACGGCCTGGCGCAGGTCAACCTCGGGGTGCGCAAGCACCGCAACCGTTCCCTGCTCGAGCTCGGCGTGATGTCCCGGCAGATTCTTGGCGCGGCCTTGCCCCGCTGCGGCATTGCTGAGGATGGGGGATCGGCGGGTATCACCCAGTTCGTGCAACTGGGCGCCCGGTTCATGCCCACCGAGAGCGTGGTGCTGGTGGCCGACCGGCCGCCTATGCGTGACGTCCTCGCCGCGCGCTCAGCCTAGGTGGGGGGCTCTTCAAGGACGGCCAACCCCGGTGCGGACAGTCACTAACCGCTACCAACCCTCCCCGGGAGGGTTGGTAGCGGTTTACGGCAGCCATCAAAGGGGTTGGCCGTCCTTGAAGAGCCCCCAACTGCCACGATCGGGTAGTGGGTACCGTGCTGATCTACCTTCTCGTCGCGGCGGTCGTCGCTGCGGCGGTGTTCCTCACCGCCTCGCTGGTCTTCGGGCGAGGCGAAGAGCTGGCGGCGCTGCCGCCCGATGCAACGCCGACTTGGCTGCCGGAAGGTCCGATCACCGGTGATGACGTGCGGACCATCCGGTTCTCCCAGGTACTCCGGGGCTACCGGATGTCTGAGGTGGACTGGGCGCTGCAGCGAGCCGCCGACGAGCTCGACGCACTGCGTGCCCGGGTGGCCGAACTGGAGACCCAGCGATGACAGAGGTGGCCCTGACCGAACAGGTGAATGTTGACGCATCACCGGAGACGGTGTTCGCGGCCGCCACTGACTGGGACCGCCAGCGCGAGTGGATGCTCGGTACGACCGTGCGAGTTCTCCGCGGCGATGGGCGCTCCATCGGCTCTGAGCTGGAAGCTGTCACCGGCATCGCGGGCATCGGTGTCGCCGACCGCATGCGGGTCACCGTGTGGGATGCCCCGTGGCGATGCGAAATGCGGCATCTCGGGCGGGTGGTGCGCGGCACCGGAATCTTCGCGGTGCGGCCACGCGGCCGCACCGCTGCCACCTTCGAGTGGACCGAGCAGCTGGAGCTGCCGTTGGGCCTGCTGGGCGCGGCGGGGTGGCCACTGGTCCGCCCGCTATTCAGCTGGGGTCTACGGTGGTCCCTTGACCGCTTCGCCGCTTTCTGCCGGACTTACGCCTGATGACGTCCACCCTGGCGGCCTCGGCGTCATGACGTTCGCGAACCAACTCGGATGAGCCTGGACACCGGTCCAGCGGCCGGCCCTGATGGCCGCCTACGCTGCCCCTGGGCAGTGGTGACGCCGGACTATTGCGCCTACCACGACAACGAGTGGGGAGTACCGCTACACGGCGAGGTCGCCTTGTTTGAGCGCCTCAGTCTGGAGGCGTTCCAGTCGGGTCTGTCCTGGCTGACGATTCTTCGCAAGCGCGATGCGTTCCGGCGGGCCTTCGCTGGCTTCCACCCCGCTATCGTGGCTGCATTCACCGATGACGACGTGGCGCGCCTGCTCGCCGACCCTGGGATCATCCGCAATCGCGCCAAGATCGAGGCGACGGTGCGCAATGCCCGTGCGGTGACCGAGCTCGGCGAGGATCTGGACGGTCTGCTGTGGTCCTACGCGCCCGATCCAGCCGGGCGCCGCCCACCACGCACCACGGCTGAGCTGCCGACCCGGACGCGTGAATCCGAGGCGATGGCCGGCATGCTGCGGCGCCGGGGATTCACCTTTGTCGGGCCGGTTACCTGCCATGCCCTCATGCAGGCCACGGGGATGGTCGATGACCACCTCGTCGGCTGTTTTCGTCGTACCAGCGGCTGAGCACAGCACGGACGTCATGGCTGGACTCCGGCATGGACGGCGGATGCGAGATCATGGTTGCGTGTCGGGGGCCGGAGCCGATAGGGGAGAATGCAGGGGGTCACCGGTGTCGCGTGGCCACCCGCGGTGACGAATGCACGGAGGGAGCACGCTATGGCGGCCATGAAGCCCCGGACCGGCGACGGTCCCCTCGAGGTGACGAAGGAGGGACGGGGCATCGTGATGCGCGTCCCGCTTGAGGGTGGTGGGCGGCTCGTCGTTGAGATGAACCCGGACGAGGCCAAACAGCTTGGCGAGGCATTAGCGAACGTTGCTGTCTGAGGGCGCGCCGGGGCCTCGCCACGAGTTGACCCGGAACCGATAGTGATACCTACGGTGCCCACCCCCCTCGTTGGCGTGCGGGTGCAGACGCGGCCTGACCCGGGGATACCCGATGCCGTACTGGTCAGGCAGTCCCCTTCGGTGACCTTGGGTCCGGGTGCTGACCGGCTCGCCGTCGACGAGAAGTGGTTGGACCGGTACCGGGTGACCGGGTCGGCGGGCACGGCGGACGTTGTGCCGCTGGCCCCCGCCCGCCCGGACCACGGCTGGCTGGTGGGCACTGGTGAGGGCACAGCGCAGCACTGGCGGTCGGCCGGTGCCGCGCTGGTCCGAGCCGGCGCGGCACGGCTTGAGGCGCAGGTGATGGCCGATGGCGACGCACCACGTACGGTGCAAGTTCACTTGCCACACGGCACCACGGCCGATCAGGCTGCGTCGCTGGCGCTCGGGTGTGTGGTGGGCTCGCACCAGTACCAGGTCAGTGGCGACGCGGCGCCGAGCGCCCGGATCGACACCGTTGCGCTCATTGTGCCACCGGGGGAGCCATCAGGATCATTTGCCGAGGCAGTTTCCCGATCGCAGGTGCTGGGCCGTGCTACCGGGTTGGCCCGCGATCTGGCCAACACCCCGAGCGAGCAGAAGGACCCCGCCTGGCTCGCCGGCACCGCTGCCCGCTTAGCCACCACCGTGGCCGGTCTGCGCGCGACGGTGCGTGACGAGCGCTGGCTTGCCCAGCACAGCTTCGGCGGCATGCTGGCCGTCGGCGGTGGCTCCGCGCGCCCCCCGCGATTGCTGGAGCTGGCCTGGCAGCCCGCCGGTTGCCCGGCTACGCACCACCTCGTGCTGGTCGGCAAGGGCATCACCTTCGACACTGGCGGTGTCTCGATCAAGCCGGCCGACGGCATGCACCTGATGCGTACCGACATGTCTGGTGGTGCGGCGGTGATCGCCGCGCTGCTGGCCATTGGCCAGCTGGGGTTGCCGTTGCGGGTGACGGGCCTCGTCCCCTGCGCGGAGAACCACCTTTCCGGGTCGGCGTATCGTCCGGGTGATGTCATACGCCAGGTGGGCGGCACCACCACAGAAGTGACCAACACCGACGCCGAGGGCCGGCTGGTACTGGCCGATGCGCTGGCTTACGCGGCGGCCAGGCTTGCGCCGACCACCCTGGTCGATGTCGCAACGCTGACCGGCGCGATGAAGGTGTCGCTGGGGCTGCGCACCGGCGGGCTGTTCGCCACCGATGCTGAACTGGCCGAACGCATTGCCAGCGTCGGTGACGCCACCGGAGAGGCCTGGTGGCGGATGCCGTTGAGCGATGAACACACCGCTGAAGTCCGCTCGGAGGTTGCCGATCTGCGTCAATGCCCGCCCGGGCCAGGGAGTATCACCGCGGCGCTGTTCCTGCGGGAGTTCACCGCGGGGTTGCCCTGGGCGCACCTGGATATCGCCGGCCCGGCCCGTGCCCAAGGCAGCTATGACGAGGTCAACCCGGGTGGTACCGGATTCGCTACCCGGACCCTGATCGAATTGGCCTGTTCGTTCACCAGCTAGGCTTGCGCGCCGATGGCCATTACATCAGCCGGCGCCGGCCGGGTCATGATTACCGGAGGCGCCGGCTTTGTCGGCCGTGCGGTGGTATCGGCCTTCGCCGGCCGCGGCCACCCGATCACCGTGGTGGATCGCAGGGCCCATCCAGATCCTGCGGTCCGCAGCGTGGTGGGGGAGCTGACCGACCCGCAGGTGATCACCGATGCCATCGCGGACGCAGGTGGCGCAGAGCTGGCCGGCGTGGTGCATCTCGCCGCCATCACCTCCGTACTGCGGTCGGTTCAGCACCCGGTTGCCACCTACCAGGCAAATGTCGCCGTGACCCAGGAGCTGTTGGAAGCCTGCCGGCAGGCCGGCGTCGATCGGTTCATCATGGCCTCGACGAACGCGGTGGTCGGCGACATCGGTCACGCCATCATGGACGAAGCGGCATCGCTGCGCCCTTTGACCCCGTACGGCGCCACCAAGGCGGCCGCCGAAATGCTTCTGCATGGCTACCGAGGCGCCTACGGCATGGCCACCAGCGCCTTGCGTTTCACCAACATCTACGGCCCGGGGATGCAGCACAAGGACAGTTTCGTACCGCGGATGATGCGCGCGGCACTGTCTGGCGCCGGGGTGCAGATTTACGGCGACGGGCTACAGCGGCGCGATTTCGTGCACCTCGATGATGCCGTGGCTGGCGTGCTCGCAGCCTGGGATCGGCGGTTTACCGGTGCGGCGATTATCGGCTCGGGCTGTTCGGTCACCGTGCTGGAACTCGTCGAGCTGGTGCGTAAGGTCACCGGCTGCCCGTTACCGGCCGAGCACGTCGCTCCCAAGCCGGGTGAAATGCCGGCGGTCATCGTCAGTATCAACCGGGCCCGCGAGCAGCTGGGCTACCAGCCGGCCGTCGCGTTGATCGACGGGTTGGCCACGGTGTGGCAGGACGCCCGTTGCTGGCGAGGCGACGCATGACCCGCACCGCCACCCGCACACCTCGGACCACACCGGAGCGGAGCCGGTGACCGGCCTGCTGGCACGGCCGCAGGCAGGCGCCACGAATTCCGCCACCCTGGTCGTGGCCTCCCGGCTGCCCTGCTGGCTGCGCTTGCACTGGCTGCTGGTGATGTTGCTCGCCATCGGCGCTGGCTTGCGGGTGCTTACCGTGCTGGCCTACCAGCCCGCGATCCTGTACATCGACTCGTTTAGCTACCTCGACAACGTCCACGACCTGCGCCCCGACGGGTTGCGCCCCATCGGCTACGACCTGATCTTGAACGTCCTGCTGCCTTTCGGGGGTTTGCGCGGTGTCGCCGTGGTGCAGCACCTGCTCGGGTTGGGCATGGCGGTGCTGATGTACCGGCTGCTGTCCCGCCACGGTGCCCGGCGCTGGCTGGCGGCGCTGGCGACCGCGCCGGTGCTGCTCGACGCCTACCAGGTGCAAATCGAGCACAACATCATGCCTGACGTCTGGTTCCAGGCCGTGCTTCTGCTGATCGTCTGGATGCTGACCTGGCGCGGGTTGCCCAGCCCCTGGCACGCCGCGAGTGCCGGGGCGCTCATCGGGTTCGCGGTCATCGTCCGGCTGGTCGGCATAGCTTTGCTCATCCCCGCAGTCGCCTACCTGGTCGTCGCCGGGTCGCTGTGGGTCAGCCGCACGGGCTGGCGGCGGATTGGGCTGCGCGCTGTGGCGATGGCTGCCGGCTTCGGGATGGTGCTTGCCGGTTACGCCGGCTATTACCGGATCACCATCGGCATTTGGGGGATCAGCGGCGCCAGTGACGGCGTGCTGTACGGCCGCGCCGCCGTCATCGCTGACTGCGACCGCATCCCGGTAGGAACGTCAGAGCGTGCCGTGTGCCCCATCGAGCCGCGCGACCAACGCTTTGGAGTCGACTACTACGTTCACGACCTAGACTCACCGGCGCTGACCGTGGCGCTGCCACCAGGCCAGTCGATGGACACGATCCAGGCTTCCTTCGCCCGCCAGGTATTCGTCAACCAACCCCTTGACCTGACATTGGCGATCAGCGAAGACTTCCTGAAGGGTTTTCGCCCGACCCGGGTCGATGACGTCAACGATGTGCCGGTGGAACGCTGGTACTTCCAAACCTCTTACCCGTACTGGGGAATCCAGGACCGGGTGGACGCCAGGGCGTTGCAGTTCGGTGGCGTACCGATCGGCGTTAACCGGACGCTGGCTGAGCTGCTGCGGGATTACCAGCTCACCATTGGCTACACCCCAGGACCGCTGCTCGGCTTGGGGCTGTTGACAGGGCTGCTGGGGGCCTTCGGGGTCGGGAACGCCCGCCGATCGGGTATCCGCGCGGCGAGCCTGCTGGTCACCGGTTTCGGTGTCACCGTGCTGATCACCGCGGCCGCCTTCGAGTTCTCCTGGCGTTACCAGCTACCGGGATTGGTGCTGCTGCCGATGGCGGGAGCGCTGGGGTTGACTGCCTTTACCGGGCCGCTGCGCCGGCCGGGTCCGCGACGCAAGGTGAACCCGCCGATGCATCCGTATCCCGATGCGGCGGACACCGCCACGGTGGATGCGTTTCTCGCCTTGCGAGGTGAGGTGTGTTTCGCGCCGGTGGTCGTGGTCGTTGCCGCTTACAACGAGGAGGACGGGATCGGCGCGGTGCTCGCGGCCGTACCACCGATTAGCTGCGGCATGCCGGTGGACACCCTGGTGATCGTCGACGGCGCCACCGATGGCACCGCGGAGGTGGCCCGTTGCTGCGGCGCCTGGGTCTGCGAGATGCCAGCGAACCGGGGGCAGGGTGGAGCGTTGCGGCTGGGGTACGGCTTGGCCCGGCTCGGTGGCGCCCGGTACATCGTCACCACCGACGCTGATGGCCAGTACGACATGGCGGAGCTGCCGCTGCTGCTGCAACCGCTGATCGACGACGAGGCTGACTTCGTCACCGGTTCTCGAGCCTTGGGCCGCAGGGAGACCACTGACCCCGTCCGGCACCTTGGGGTACACCTGTTCGCGTGGCTTGCAAGCACCTTGACCAGGCAACGGCTGACTGATACCTCCTTTGGCTTCCGGGCGATGAAAGCCGAGGTCACCGCAGCGGTTACGCTGACCCAAGCTCAGTACCAGGCCTCTGAGCTGCTGCTGGGTGTGATTTCGCACGGCTACCGCGTGCTGGAGCAACCCATGACGATGCTGGCTCGCACCGCCGGTAAGACCAAGAAGGGCAACAACCTGGTCTACGGGCTTCGCTACGCCCGGGTGCTGGTGGGGACCTGGCTACGGGAGTCGCGAGCCCGCCGCCAGCGGGTCCGCTCGTACTCGGCGCCGAACACCAGCCGATCCAGCAAGGCGAATTTGAGTACGAAGACCGGCAGGTAGCTCAAGCCGTAGACGACCGCGATGACAGCGGTGCGCCACATGTGGTCGGCAACGGTGTTGCCGAGCAGCCGGTCGACGCAGGTGGTAATGCCCACCGCGACCAAGCCGCTGACGCTGATCACCGCCAGGTAGGGCACGAGTTCGCGGCGCATCGCCACTGGCCCGGTAAGCCGCCATGTCCAGAACCGGTGGATGAGGAAATTGGGCACCGCTCCGGCCACGAAGGCCATTGCCCCGGAGACGGCGGCTGAGGCATCGAGCACCCCGAACAGCAGGACCAGCGTCAACTGGCTACACGCCGTGGAGACCAACGTGCCCGCGGCGAACCGGGTGAACAACCGGGCCAGACGGGATTGGATCAGCTGTCGGGGCACGGCCTCATCTTCGCAGAGCCCGATAACCCTTGTTGGTGTTTGGTGTTGTTCGGGCTCATCTGATAGGCAAACGCAGCGGTTCTTCCTTTGGTTTTCCCCTGGTCCTTCCCCTGGCAGGAGGCAACACGGTGCGGATCCTCGTTCTCGGCGGTGACGGCTACCTGGGCTGGCCCACAGCCTTACACCTATCGGATCGGGGACACGACGTCGCCGTGCTGGACAACTTCGCCCGCCGCTCGTACGACGAAGAGCTAGGACTGCAAAGCCTGGTGCCCATCGAATCCCTGCACCAGCGGGTACGGGCGTGGCAGGAGGTATCCGGCCGCTGCCTCGAGCTGTTCGTCGGAGACCTGCTCGACGCCGAATTCTTACTCGATGCCGTGCGTCGCTTCCGGCCCGCCGCGATCGTGCACTACGCCGAGCAGCGGTCCGCGCCGTACTCGATGATCGATCGCAAGCATGCGGTGTACACGCAGCACAACAATGTCATTGGCACGCTGAACGTGATGTTCGCGATCGCCGAGGTGGACCCCGATATCCATCTCGTCAAACTGGGCACAATGGGCGAATACGGCACGCCGAACATCGACATCGAGGAAGGCTGGCTGACCGTCGAGCACAACGGCCGCACCGACCGCATGCTGTACCCGAAGAAGGCCGGCTCGTTCTACCACCTCACCAAAGTGCACGACAGCCACAACATCGAATTCGGTTGCCGGACGTGGGGCCTGCGGGCGACCGATCTCAACCAGGGCGTGGTCTACGGCCAGCAGACCGATCAGACCGTGCGTGACCCGCGCCTAGTCACCCGCTTCGACTATGACGCGGTCTTCGGCACGGTGCTCAACCGGTTTGTCATTCAGGCGGTGCTGGGGCACCCACTGACCGTCTACGGGTCAGGCGGGCAGACCCGGGGTCTCATCGACATCCGGGACACCATCGAGTGCATCCGGTTGGCCTGTGAGAACCCAGCTGCCCCGGGCGAGTTCCGGGTGTTCAATCAGATCACCGAGACGATGTCGGTGGCCGACATCGCCAAGACGGTCGCGGCCACTTTCCCGGGGAACGTGGAGGTCGAGTACCTGGACAATCCCCGGGTGGAACTGGATGAGCACTACTACAACGTGGTGCACACCGGCCTGGTCGGACTGGGCTTGCAGCCACACCTGCTGTCCGACACGTTGATCGACTCCCTGTTCGCCGTCGCCGCCCGCCACATCGATCGGGCCGACCTGTCACTGATGCGCCCCACCATCAACTGGCGCACCCCGGCGAATCGCCCCTAGATTGCGCCCTGGAGACGTACCGGGCTTTGGGGCCCTCGCCGCCCACCCGGTATGCCTTCAGGCGGGTCACAGGGCGGGGACAGCGAGCAGCTGGTGGTAGAGCTGCAGAGTCCGCTCGGCTACGGCAGACCAAGAGAACTCCGTGATGGCGCGGGCTCGGCCGGCTTGGCCCATCGCGGCGACGCGCTGGGGATCTGCTAGCAACTCGTTGACCGACTGCGCCAGCCCATGCTGGAACGCGTCGGGGTCGTGCTCGTCGTATGGCACCAGCAACCCGGTGACACCGTCATCGACCACCTCGGGGATGCCCCCCACGGCAGAGGCGACCACGGCGGTACCGCAGGCCATCGCCTCCAGATTGACGATGCCCAGCGGTTCGTACACCGACGGGCAGATAAACACGCTGGCGGCCGACAGCACTTGACGGATGTCCTCGATGGGCAGCATGTCCGGTACCCAGATCACGCCGGGCCTCGCCGCGGATAGCTCCGCCACGGCAGCGCGAGCTTCGGCTTCGATCTCCGAGGTGTCCGGTGCGCCAGCACACAGCAGCAACTGCGCCCCGTGATCGATGTGGTGGGCCGCCGCAAGCAGGTGCCCGACTCCCTTCTGCCGGGTGATCCGACCGACGAACGCCACGATCGGTCGTGCCGGATCTACCCCGAACCGGCGCAGCGCGTCGGTGTCCGGGACCGGGCGGTAAACCTCGGCGTCGATGCCATTGCGCACCACGTGCACCCGCTCGGGGTGGACGGTGGGGTAGCAGTCCAGCACATCCGCGCGCATGCCTTCGGACACCGCGATGATCGCGTCGGCGTGTTCGTAGGCGGTGCGTTCCACCCACGACGACACGCGGTATCCACCGCCGAGCTGCTCGGCCTTCCACGGCCTGCGAGGCTCCAACGAGTGCGCCGTGATCACGTGCGGGATGCCGTGGAGAAGGTGCGCTAGGTGGCCGCCCATGTTGGCGTACCACGTATGCGAGTGCACGAGATCCACATCAGCCAGCGCGTCGGCCATCCCCAAGTTCACCGACAACGTCTGCAGCGTCTGGTTAGCGGTTGCCAGCTCGGGTGCCGCGGTGTGGTTGTGCGCCTGCGGGCGAGGCGAGCCGAAGCAATGCACCTCGACGTCACACCGCTTGCGCAGCTCGGGCACCAGATGGCCGACGTGCACGCCGGCACCGCCGTACACCTCGGGCGGGTATTCCCGGGTCAGGAGTCCGATTCGCACGCCAAGTCACGCTAGCGTCCCCACCGGGGGCCTTCACTGCCAGTATCCCACCTGCCCTCACCAGTGAACATTCGATGACCAGCGGCGAGACTCACGTGGCTTGCTAGTGCAACCGGCGCTAGGGTGACCAATCGTGAAGGGACAGCCGCACGTGCTGGGCATCGTGCTTGCGGGCGGTGAGGGAAAGCGGTTGTGGCCGTTAACCGCGGACCGGGCCAAGCCGGCAGTTCCGTTCGGTGCTAACTATCGGCTGATTGACTTTGTTTTGTCCAATTTGGTAAACGCCGGTTATATCCGGATTTGTGTGCTGACCCAATACAAGTCGCACTCATTGGATCGGCACATCACTACCACCTGGCGGTTGTCGTCGTTGCTGGGGCAATACATCACCCCGGTGCCTGCGCAGCAGCGTCTCGGCCCGCGGTGGTACACCGGTAGCGCTGACGCGATCTTCCAGTCGCTCAATCTGGTGTATGACGAGGCGCCCGAATACATCGTCGTCTTCGGAGCCGACCACGTGTACCGGATGGACCCATCGCAGATGGTGGAGCAGCACATCGCCACCGGCTCCGGAGTAACCGTTGCTGGGATCCGGGTGCCCCGGGAGCAAGCCAACGCGTTCGGATGTATTGACGCGGACGCCTCCGGCCGAATTACCGAGTTCCTCGAGAAGCCAGCGCACCCGCCCGGTACGCCAGACGATCCCGACGTGGCGTTCGCGTCGATGGGCAACTACGTCTTCACCACCAAGCTGCTGATCTCGGCACTGCGCGCCGATGCCGCTAATCAGGATTCTGATCACGACATGGGCGGCGACGTGATCCCGATGCTGGTGGACGCCGGCGAAGCGGCGGTGTACGACTTCGCTGACAATGTGGTGCCCGGTGCGACGGATCGGGACCGCGGCTACTGGCGAGACGTGGGCACCCTGGACACCTACTACGACGCGCACATGGACCTGGTGTCCGTGCATCCGATCTTCAACCTGTACAACCGGGCCTGGCCGATCCGTACCGCGGTACCTCCGTTGCCGCCCGCCAAGTTCGTCCAGGGCGGTACAGCGCAAGAGTCCATCGTGGGCGCTGGCTCGATCATTTCAGCGGCCCACGTGACCAACTCGGTCCTATCCAGTGACGTGGTGGTCGAGGCCGGTGCTCATGTCGAGGGCAGCGTGCTGATGCCCGGCGTCCGGGTCGGCAAGGGCGCCGTGGTACGCCGGGCAATCCTGGACAAGAACGTGCTGATTCCCGATGGCGCGCAGGTCGGGGTGGACCCGGAGCTAGATCGCGAACGGTACACGGTCAGCGGCGGTGATGTGGTCGTGCTGGGCAAGGGAGCCCATGCGGAATAGCCGGGCTCCTTGGTGGGCGGTGGTGTCTTCGGCGTGCGCTCCGGTGTTACTGGTCGGTGGTTGGCAACTCGCGGCGGCGCGGCAGCCTGGCGGTTTTGACCCGGTACGCGAGACGATCAGTGCCCTGGCCTCCCGCGGCGCTACTGATCGTTGGGTCATGACAACAGCTCTGGCCGGGGTCGGCATCTGCCATACGATCACTGCGGCCGGGCTTGCCCCGGCGGCGGTTGGGGGTCGGGCGTTGCTGGCCACCGGTGGGGCGGCCACCGTCGTGCTTGCCGCGTTCCCCCAGCCGGCCACCGGCGATTCGGTTGAGCATGTCGCAGCGGCATCTGTTGCCCTTTCCCTCCTGTCGCTGTGGCCGGCATTGGCATGGCAGAGCGGTGGCCTGCCCAGACGGGGCGTCTGGGCGCTCGCCGCCACCGGGCTGCTCGGGCTGCTGGGCTGGTTTGGCATCGAGTACTTCAGCGCGAGTCCACGCCTCGGCCTGTCCGAGCGGATCCTCACCGCAGCGCAGGCGCTGTGGCCGCTCGCGGCCGTGCTGCTTTTGCGCCGGCGCCAGGCGCCTGCCCGCACCACCGTGATCGGTAGACCAGAATGACCAGCAAGCGGTGAGCAATGGCGGGTGCCGTACCTACTTCCGGGAGATCATCGATGGCAGTGCCGAACACGGCGAAGCCGAGCGAGGGGGCCGGTCGCTGGCCAGCCAGCTCGCTCACCGACGCTATCGTCGGCTACTACGACCAGACCTGGCTGGACTACCGGCTGCTGTGGCTCAACCCGGACAATCTCGCTGTTCATTTCGGTTACACCGACGAGAACACCCGTAGCCATACCGACGCGCTCAAGAACATGAACCGGGTCCTCGCAGACCGGGTGCAGGTCAAGGCCGGCGAGCGGGTCCTCGATGCCGGTTGTGGCGTGGGAGGCAGCTGCCTGTGGTTGGCCAAGGAGCGCGGGGCCGAGGTCGTGGGCATCACCCTGGCGGCCCGGCAGGTGCAGAAGGCGCGTGGCTACGCCGCCCGGCGCGGCCTGAGCCACCGCGTCCACTTCGAGGTGGCCGACTTCACGGCGACGCCCTTTCCCGATGCGAGCTTCGATGTCGTGTGGGCAGTGGAAAGCTTGTGCCACGCAGCCGACAAGGCCGCCTTCTACCAGGAGGCTGCCCGGGTGCTGCGGCCCGGCGGGCGCGTCGTCGTCGCCGACTTCGTCCGGTCCGGGCGCCCGCTTGATCCGACCGGCGAGCGGTTGCTGCACGAGTGGCTCACCGGATGGGCCGTTCCGGACATCGACACTCCCGGCGAACACACCGGGTACCTGGCTGAGGCCGGCTTCGTCGATGCCCGGCTAGACGATGTGACCGCCCATACCCGCCCGTCGCTACGCCGGCTCTACCGCATGGCGTACTGGACTTACCCGCTGGCCCTGTACGGCTACGTCAAGGGCATCCGCTCGGCTGTCCAGCACGGCAATGTGATCGGTTCGATACGCCAGTACCAGGCGCTGCGCCATGGCGCCTGGTACTACAGCCTCCTGTCCGCCACCAAGCCAGCCGCCCAAGACGTGGAGACATCACGACCTTTCGAGCTCTCATGAGCCCGCTATGTCTCCATGCCGGGGCTACGCAGTGCCAAGAGGAGGCCGTTGTCAAGGGGCAACAGCAGGGGCAGGAGGGTGTCGTCATCGCGGATCATGGTGCTGACGGCGCGCAGCGCGGCAGCTGAGGGATCTCGAGGCCCTGGATCATCGCCTCTGTGGTGGCCTAACGCGTTGTGGAACGCGATGACCCCACCGGGACGCAGCAACCGCACGCCGGCTTCCAGGTAGCGCGGATACTCCGGGCCGGCTGCGTCGACGAACACCAGGTCGTAGGCGCCGTCGGTAAGCCGGGGCAGCACGTCCAAGGCTTGCCCCATGATCAGCCGGTAGCGTGACGGTGGGAAACCGGCGTCGGCAAACGCCTGCCGGGCAGCTCGCTGATGCTCGGGCTCGATATCGATCGATGTCAGTACCCCGCTGGAAGCCATACCGCGAAGCAGGCACAGGCCGCTGGCTCCCGCGCCGGTACCGAGTTCGACGACGCCCCGCGCCGCCAGCGTGCCAGCCAGAAATTGCAGCGCGGCACCGCTACCGCGACCGATCGGCGTGCAGCCGAGCTCCTGACCCCGCTCCCGCGCCGCAGCCAGCGCCTCGTCTTCGGTGACGAAGCTGCCGATGTAATCGCGGTAATCGCGGTGATCGTGCACCGTGATGCCGGTGGACCTCACATTGCGCAGCGTAGCGCCGGTACCGGTGTCGTCTGGGTGGCGCCGCGCCGGTCAAGGTCTCAGTGCCGAGCCGGCCACTCTCAGGATCTTCTTACCCGGTGCTTACTTGGGGCACACGCGAACCGGGCATCATGAAACATCGACACCCACCCGGGTGTTGCAGTACCTGATGGTGCTCCTCGTGTCAGGTTACTGACTCGCCAACCATTCCGGAGGTCGGAGACCCCACCGATGGCCACCCAGACCCGCTTTCCCGACCCGGCCGCTGCCCTGCAGGCCATCTCCGTTGTCCAGCCAGATGATGAATCCGGTGATGAGAATGACGGGGCAGGCTCAGCATGGGTGCCGCCGTCATGGGACGAGGTGGTGAGGGAGCACGCCGACCGGGTCTACCGGTTGGCTTACCGCCTGTCCGGTAACCCGCATGACGCCGAGGACCTCACCCAGGAGACGTTTATCCGGGTGTTCCGCAGCTTGGGTTCCTACAAGCCAGGCACGTTCGAGGGGTGGCTGCACCGGATCACGACCAACCTGTTCCTGGACATGGTGCGGCGGCGGGCCCGGCTGCGGATGGAGGGTTTACCCGAGGACACCGACCGGCTGGCAGGCGGTGGGTTGAGCCCGGAGCAGGTGTATGCCGCAAACCATCTCGACCCGGACTTGCAGCAGGCGTTGGATGACCTCGCTCCGGAATTTCGTGCTGCTGTCGTACTCTGTGATGTGGAAGGCCTGTCCTATGAGGAGATCGGTGCCACGCTCGGGGTAAAGCTCGGGACCGTGCGCAGCCGGATTCACCGGGGCAGGCAGGCACTCAAGGCGGCGCTGGAAAGGCGGCGCGTCGGCGCTTGAGTCTAGGTCGAGGAGGGAGGTTGGATGACAGACCTGCGCGGCCGTACTTTTTCCGATTTGATAGCCGGCCTCAACGCAGGGCAGCACCTAGCCGTCGACGCGCTGGTGGCTTTCGTCGACGGAGAGCTTGCCCCCGGTGCACATGACCGCGCCGCAGCGCACATCACCGGGTGCCGGTCCTGTGCCGCGGAAATCGCTGCGCAGCGCCAGGCTCGTAGCGTTGTGCGGTCGGCATACTGTCCGTCAGCTCCAGCCGACTTGCTCGCCGCGTTACGTGACATCCCGCATACCGCTGATCTGCCTGGAGCTCCGGCAGGGTTGGCGGTGACGGAGGAAGGCGTCGTGGTGCAGGGTGGCGATTCGAATCGACTGCCTACCGGGCCGCTGGGCGGGGGCCCGCGATGGGGTACCGGCCCCTCCCCCATTAGTCGTTGGATCGGGTGGTAACACCGCTACGCACACTTCACCGGGCTGTGGGCACACTAGATGATCGGTAGCGCACGCCTGACCCAGGAGACCATGGCCCCGCCACCAGATCACGACTGCGAGACCTCTTTCATGCCGAACGGGCAATCGAGGCCGCAGTTTGTGCCGGCACCGCTTGACCGCCCCCCGGTGGATCCAGCCGAGGCCGACGCGTTCGGCCGGCCCGCCGGTGTACAGGGTGCGTTTGCCGATCAACAGGATCAGGCCAAGCAGCGGTGGACCACCGCCCCTCCACCGCCGGACGAGCTCGCAGCGGCGTTCGGTCCACCTGTGGAGGGGGTTGAGCAACTGCAGCGCCCACCCGGACGCAATGGCGCGCACCCTGGCGGGCAGCACGGCAGCGAAAATGGCTTCTGGCCGCAGGGCGCCGTCAACGACCCGTGGCGCAGCCCGCACACAGCCGCCGTGCTCGGTCCTCCCGCGATGGCGGAACATCAGGGTGACGCCGGTGAACCACCACGTCCGGGAGCTCGGTTGAGCCTGGCAGAAGTGCTCTTCGGGGGCCGGGTGAGTAATCTGGCGCTCGCCTCACTCGCTGCGGTGGCCCTGTTGATCGGCGGAGCTGGCGGGCTGGTGGGCCGGCTCACCGCAGATGGCGGCGCGCTGTTACACGATCCGGGTGCCACGCTGGCGCAAGTGCAGCCGGCGATCCAGCGACCGGCCGGGTCGGTTGCGGCGGTGGCCAGCCGGGTGCTGCCCGCAGTGGTGTCCTTGGAGTTCCGGGTGGGGGATCAGGGCGGGTTCGGTTCCGGAGTGGTGATTGACCGTCACGGTTACGTGTTGACGAACAACCACGTCGTGGCGCCGGCCGCGAGCATCCCGCAGGCCACCCTGGAAGCGGTGTTCAGTGACGGCACCCGGCTACCGGCGCGGATTGTGGGCCGGGATCCCAAAACTGATCTGGCCGTGGTCAAGGTGGATGTCGCCAACCCCACGGTGGCGCAGCTAGGCCGCTCGTCGACGTTGAAACAGGGTGACTCGGTCATCGCGATCGGTTCCCCGCTTGGCCTCGCCGGGACGGTGACCAGCGGCATCGTCAGCGCGGTGGACCGTCCGGTGCGGCTGGAGGCTGAGGGCAGTCAGGGCAACGCGGTGATCGACGCAATCCAGACTGACGCAGCGATCAACCCCGGCAACTCAGGGGGGGCACTGGTGGATGCTGCCGGATCGGTGGTGGGCATCAACACCGCCATCCGCACGCTGGGCGCCAGTGAGGGCGGCGGTTCCATCGGCCTCGGCTTCGCCATCCCGATCGACACCGCCCGAGTGATCGCGCAGGAACTCATCCGCACCGGGCACTACCAGCACGCTGAGCTGGGTATCAACGCGGCTTCGGTGACCGACGGTAAATCCGACGGCGCCAGGGTGCAGAACGTACAGCAGGGCAGTGCCGCTGCCGAGGCCGGCATCATGGAAAACGACGTCATCACCAAGGTCGGGAACCGCGTCATCGGAAGCGCCGATGCGCTCACCGTCGCCATTCATGAGCGGGCCATTGGCGAACGGGTACCGATTTCGCTGATCCGTGACGGACGGCAGCTGGTGGTCATCGTGACGCTGAAGTCCGATTGACCGCCGCCTACGACCATCTGGGAGACGCCGGGGGTCAATTCCGGCGGTTATCTTCAGGCCGTCGCGAGGCTTGCTGGATGGCGTAGAGAGCTAGGCTGACCGCGGCCCAGGCGGCAGTGGCCGTGACCAGCGCAAGCCAGGTCGGCGTGCGGGCCAGCAATATGCTGGCGACGATGGCGAACGCGACCAGCCCCATCCCGCCGAGCACGGCACCCCGAGCGTCATCGATGGCACGCGAGGTGCCGTCGTCCTCACCGATGAGAGTCAGGCTGGCGATCAGGATCGCCGGTAGCGCGAGCAACGGCCCGGACACACCGGCGCCGGCGAACTGGGACACCAGTGCGGCTGCTGCTGACGCGGCGGCACCAGCACCGAAGCGGATCAGTGTTTGGCGAGCGCCGATCCGGCGCAGCGCAGCCGGATCGAGGTCGACACGATAGCTGTCCCTTGTAGTCTGCCTGGTCATCAGCGCAGCACCAGATATGACGCGGCCGCCACGGCTACCCAGACCGCACTGCTGACAGCGGAACCCTTGGCCGGCCCTAGGCGGCCCAGTGCGGGCACCACGACCAGGGCGTACACGGTCAAAGCCACCGCTCCGGCGATCATCGTCCAAGCCGCCGTGGCCTGCTGCGATGGACCGTCCAGGGCTGATCCAATCGCCAACCCGGCGATGGCAACCGACGGTGCCGCGCTCAAGATACCCGCGAACCGCTTGGGTTTCAGCGCCTCCGACAGCACGGCGAAGGCGACCACGAGCAGCCCACCGCACACCGTCTTCGCCAACACGGTAACCAAAACATGCACACCAGTTGAATACCCGGTAACTAACAAGTGAATCCCGTGGACAGGCCACCTGATATGGACAGAAATGGGTGATCGGGCTGCCTTTACCGGCATGCCGCCATGGTCAGACAGCTGCCGACGATGCCGGCGGAGGGCCGGGTCCGTTGCCAGCGCTCCGGCAACGCCTGGTTCGCTACGCTGGGATCGCTGGCTGAGCCGGCGAGAAGAGGTGCGTGCGCATGTTCAACATCGGCTGGGGGGAGTTCTTGATCCTCATCGTTGCCGGGTTGTTGATTCTTGGCCCGGAACGCTTGCCGTCGGCGGCGGCCTGGCTGGGCCGGACCGTGCGCCAGGTCCGAGAATTCGCCAATGGAGCCCGCGAGCAGCTGCGCAACGAGCTCGGTCCCGAATTCGATGAGCTTCGCCAACCACTGGAAGATCTGCGTGGGTTCAACCCGCGGGGATTCACGCCGCGTAGCGCGCTGACCCGCCACCTGTTCGAGGACTTGGACGGTGACCGATTCAACGGGGCAATCAAGCCCAATGGTCACGCCACGCCTGCAGGGCCTGGCGTTCCGCTCTACCGGCCACTGCAGCCGGGCGAGCGGGCGCCGTTCGATCCCGACGCGACCTGAGAGCAGGCGAGATCAGCGCGGGCTTACCGAGAGCAGCTTCCCGGCCAGCCCCCGCGAGCGGGTGACCAGCCGCTCGGCTATCCCGCGAAGCACGATCGAGGCTGGCGACCTGTGATCAGCGAGCACCAGAGGTGTGCCGGCATCTCCGGTCTCGCGGAGCCGCGGATCGAGCGGCACCTGACCCAGCAGCGGTACTTCGCTTCCCAGCGAGCGAGTCAGCGCCTCGGCGACCGCCTGCCCGCCGCCGGAACCGAACAGGTAATTGCGCGACCCGTCGGGCATCTCGAGCCACGACATGTTCTCGACCACGCCGATCAGCCGCTGGCGGGTCTGCAGGGCGATCGAGCCGGCCCGCTGCGCCACGTCGGCGGCGGCTCGTTGCGGGGTCGTGACGACGAGCAACTCGGCGTTGGGGATCAGCTGCGCCACCGAGATGGCGATATCGCCGGTGCCCGGTGGCAGGTCGAGTAGCAGCACGTCGAGGTCGCCCCAGAATACGTCGGCCAGAAACTGCTGCAGCGCCCGGTGCAGCATCGGCCCGCGCCAGACCACCGGCGTGTTGTCCTTGGTGAACATGCCGATCGAGATCACCTTCACGCCGTACGCGGTCGGCGGCATGATCATCTTCTCTACCTGGGTGGGGCGTGCGGTCGTGCCGAGCATGCCTGGCACCGAGTGACCGTAGATGTCGGCGTCAACCACGCCGACCGACAGGCCCCGGTCCGCCATCGCCGCTGCCAGGTTCACCGTCACCGAGGACTTGCCGACCCCGCCCTTACCGGACGCGACGCAGTACACCCGGGTCAGCGATCCCGGCTCGGCGAACGGGATGCGGGGTTCCTCGGCGGTACCCCGCAGCTGGCGGCGTAACGCCGTGCGCTGGGCGTCGCTCATCACGTCCAGCTGCACCCGCACGTCCCGAACACCCGGCACGGCGCGCACCGCAGTGCTGACCCGCGACGTGATCGTTTCCCGCATGGGGCAGCCGGCGACGGTGAGCCACACCGCTACCGCAACCGTCCCGTCGGGCGTCACGGTCACGTCCTTCACCATGCCGAGCTCGGTGATCGGCCGGTTGATCTCAGGGTCGTGCACCCCGTCCAGCGCACTTCGGACTGCGTCGACCGACGGGGCGGTCGGGATGGAGGCCACGGGTGGCACCGACCTTCCAGTTGAGGGGTGGGTCTTGCTTCCATGCTAGGCGCTGTTGTCGCGCCCGCTCATCGAGCCGCATCTCAGGTGGGTCAATCAGCTTCGCTTGCTACGGCGGTACGCAGCTGGACGATCTGGAGACACCCGATCCGGTGCCGCCGATTCCGCCGGAGCCTGTTCCCGGCACTCGGTCAGCCGCATCAGCTCCGAGCGCAGGAAATCGCGGGTGACTACCTCGCCGATCGCCAATCGCAAGGCAGCCAGCTCCCTGGCCAGGTATTCGGTGTCGGCCTTGGTGCGCTCGGCGCGGGCCCGATCTTCCTCCAGCGCGACCCGGTCGCGGTCATCCTGCCGGTTCTGCGCGAGCAAGATCAGCGGCGCCGCGTAGGCCGCCTGGGTGGAGAACGCCAGATTCAGCAGGATGAACGGGTACGGATCCCAGCGCAGCTTCACTGCGGCCAGATTCAGCGCGATCCATACCACGACCACCACCGTCTGTACGGCCAGAAACCGGCCGGTGCCCAAAAAGCGGGCAATCCGCTCGGAGAAGCGGGCGAAGGCGTCCGGATCAACTCTGGGCGTCAGCCGCCGTGGCCCGCGCGGTAGGTCCAGCCGGCTTGCCGAGTACTGCCACCGTGACTCAACCACGGGTCACCTCGCACGCCTGTCAGGGGCTAGCCAGGCCTCCTGCTGCCGCCAGTCGTCAGGAAGCGCGGCATCGAGGAGATCGTCCACGCTCACCGCTCCGAGCAGATGGTCCTCGGGATCCACCACCGGCGCGCAGACCAGATCGTAGGCGGCGAAATAGCGAGTCACCTCGGCTAACGTCGCGTCCGGCTGGAGCCTGGCCAACTCGGTGTCCAGCACGCCGGCGACCAGGTCGGAGGGAGGCTCTCGGAGCAGTCGCTGCAAATGGGCGCAACCCAGGTAACGCCCAGTCGGGGTGGCGGTAGGCGGGCGGCAGACGAACACCATGCTCGCCAGCGCAGGGGTCAGCTCGGGGTTGCGGACGCGGGCCAGTGCTTCGGCAACCGTGGCATCCGGGGTGAGTACCACCGGCTCTGGTGTCATCAGGCCACCGGCGGTGTCTGAGGAGTAAGCCAGCAGCCTGCGCACCGGGGCAGACTCCTCTGGCGCCATCAATCGCAGCAAGCGCTCCCGCTCTGTCTGAGCAAGCTCACCGAGCAAGTCGGCAGCGTCGTCAGGGTTCATCGCTTCCAGCACATCCGCGGCCCGCTCGTCACCTAGCCTGCCCAGCACCGCCGCCTGCTCCTCCTCGGACAGCTCCTGCAGCACGTCTGCGAGCCGCTCGTCATCCAGCGCATCGACCACCTCGTCGCGGCGTTTGGCGGGCAGCTCACGCAGCGTGTTGGCGACCTCTACCGCGCGCATCCCCTCGAACAAGGCGAGCAGCTGCTCGGCGCCCTGACCGCGGGAGGACACTTCCGCTAGCGTCAGCCCGACGACCTCATCCCAGTCGAGCACTTTGACGGGACCGCGCCGGCCAAGCCGGCCAGTGCGCTCCCGCACCGCCAGCTTGGTGATCACCCAGTCTCTGGTGCGAGTTTGCTCGATCCCAGCATCCACCACAAAGGCCACGGCTCCGGTGGCGGCCACATGCACCCGGGTATCCAGGAGCTCCCCGATTATCAGTGTCTCGTTGGGACGCAAGGTGAACTTGCGCAGGCTCACCGTGCCGGTGGACAGCACCACCGCACCCGGCTCGATCGACGTGACCCGCAGCATCGGTACGAAGATCCGCTGCCGGATGGCAAGCTCGACCACCAGCCCCAGCACCCGCGGCGGCCGGGCACCGATGCGTAGCGCGGTGACCAGGTCCCGGACCTTGCCGATCTGCTCGCCGTCGGGTCCGAACACGGGCAAGCCGGCAAGCCGCGCAGCATAAACCCTGCTCCCCGTGGCCACGGTACGAGGCTAGCGTCCGCTGTTGCGCCATTCGGAGTCGAACCCGTATCTGGCGGGGCGACCTACGCGGCTGGCCGGCTGCTCAGCGGTAACAGTAGGAGTCTGACGACGCGTCACCGCCTTGCAGGCGCACTTGGTGTACTCGCAGGCTCCGGAATGCGTCACCGTGCGGGAAGAATCCGCGATCGATGGTCAGTCCCCCCGCGGGATCGGCGTCGACCTTGGCCATCCAAGCTCCGACACCTTCGGGAAAGAACTGGTCATCCCAGGCACCGTACAGCGAGTTGGTGAGGTAGACACGCCTGCCGTCCCGGCTCACCTCGACCATCTGCGGGCCGCCGGCCAGCGGCTGGTCGGGTTCGGCTGGATGGGCTGAGAACTCAACGATGCCGCCCAAGCGCACCGAGCCGGTTTCCCGTGGGTTCGCAGGGTCCGACACGTCGTACTGCTTGAGCTCGCCGGTGCCCCAGCAGGACACATACAGCTGCCGGTCATCCACCGACAGGTTGATGTCGGTGATCAGGGGTGGAACGGCTCCGAAGGGTTTCAGCGCCGGAGGAAGCACGTCTGCGTCAGCTGGCTCGGCTGGGATCGTGATCACCTTGTCCGCCGCCCAGCTGCCGTTTTCGCGATGCCAGCGCCACACCGAGGCGGACAGGTCCTGGGTGGAGACGACGACACCGACGAAACCCCAGGTCGCCTCGGGATCGTGCGCAGGACGTAGCTCGAGCACCATCTGATGGTGTGCACCCAGATCGACTCGCTGGACATGCTTGCCGGCGGCCAGGTCCCAGAAGTGCAGTGCGTGGCCGTACTTGTTGTTCAGCAGCAGCTCCGGGTTGACGCCGTCTTCGACCATCGACGGGGTACCCCACTCACTGGTGATCAGCGCGTTCTGCTTGAGGTGCCACCAGGCGTCATACGCCAGGTACTGCGGGCCCCGGTCGGTTTCCCACGGTCCCAGCACGTCGAACGTGGCATGGTCGAGCAGCGCGATGCCGCCAGGCCCATCGGCGCCGTTGGCCCCACCAAGGCAGGAAAGGAAGATCCCGTTGGGGCCACAGTGCAGGGTATGCGGCCGGGAGTAGCCGGCTTTGTCAGCCAGTTCCTTGGCGCTGATCGACTTGACCAGGGTGGGGTTGGCCGGATCCGGATGGGTGTCGTAGACATGCACTTGCGAGCTACGCAGGCCGGGCAGCAACAGGTACCGGCGCTGCAGGTGGTGGGTGTCATGTCCTTCGTGGGCAAATGCGCTGCTGCAGGCGTTCCAGCCGAAGTGATGGAGTTCGTTGCCCGCGCTTGGCAGGTCAGCCCAACCCACCACCTGCCCGTACGTTGGCGACTCCGCATCAACGTCGACAACAGTGAGAGCGTCGGGCCGCTGGGCTTCACGGTCGAACGCGACGACATAGGCGAGCTTTTCCGCCGGTGCGGCGGCCGCGTCGGCGGGGCTGCGGTAGAAGGTCGGGTCGGGGGATGTGGTTGGGTGCGCGTTCATCACATTGTCCTTGTAGTTCGTCTCATGTGGTCGTCGTGGTAGGCGTGGTCGACCTGGTGTCAAATGCGACACAGGGTGCTGGCCAGGCGGCGGAAATCGACATATCGCCGCATGAATAGCCACACATTTGCCAGAGACGGCACTAAGGAGAATCCCGCAGGCCGCACGGTGACAGTATATCAACGCTGCTGCCGCGCAGGTCGCTGAAAAGGGTGCCGTCAACGCGGGTCAGATGTGGCGGCACCGCTTACTTCCAGCGATCACGGCATCCAGCCGTCATACTGGCGGGTAATCCCATCCCAGGCCGGCCTGCTCCGCCGCCTGCACCGAAAGGGTTCCTATGGCCCGGCTCGCTCAGACCGACGGTCTCACTGAGATCCAGCAGGAGATCCTGGCAACCGTCAAGACCTTCGTGGACAAAGAGATCATCCCGGTGGCCCAGGAGTTGGAGCACACCGACACCTACCCGCACCAGATCGTCGAGGGAATGAAGGAGATGGGCCTGTTCGGGCTCACCATCCCTGAGGAATATGGCGGCTTGGGGGAGTCGTTGTTGACCTACGCGCTGGTCGTGGAGGAGATCGCTCGTGGCTGGATGAGCGTCTCTGGGGTGATCAACACTCATTTCATCGTCGCTTACATGATCAGCCACCATGGCACCGACGAGCAGAAGCAGCACTACCTACCGGCCATGGCAGAAGGTCGCATCCGGGGTGCCTTTTCGATGTCTGAACCGGAGCTGGGTTCCGATGTTGCGGCGATCAAGACTAAGGCGCGGCGCGACGGGACCGACTACGTCATCGACGGTGCAAAGATGTGGCTGACCAATGGCGGTACGTCCAACTTGGTAGCGACGCTGGTCAGGACCGAGGAGGGGGCGGCGAAGGCGCATCACAACCTCACCGCTTTCCTCGTGGACAAGCCGACCGGCTACGGCGAGGTCGCTCCTGGGCTCAGCGTTCCGGGCAAGATCGACAAGATGGGTTACAAGGGCGTCGACACTACCGAGTTGGTGTTCGACGGCTACCGCATCGGGGCCGACAAGGTTCTCGGTGGCGCTCCTGGTAAGGGCTTCGCCCAGATGATGGATGGGGTGGAAGTAGGGCGGGTCAACGTCGCTGCCCGGGCTTGCGGCATCGCCATCCGGGCGTTCGAACTCGCCGTCGACTACGCCCAGCAGCGTAAGACGTTCGGCAAGCTGATCGCGCAGCACCAGGCGATCGCGTTCAAGCTGGCCGAGATGGCCACCAAGGTCGAAGCTGCCCACCTGATGATGGTCAATGCCGCCCGGCGCAAGGACTCCGGCGAGCGCAACGACGTCCAGACCGGCATGGCTAAGTTGCTGGCCAGCGAATACTGCAAGGAGATCACCGAGGACGCCTTCCGAATCCATGGCGGGTACGGCTACTCCAAGGAGTACGAGATCGAGCGGCTGATGCGTGAAGCGCCGTTCCTGCTCATCGGCGAGGGCACCAGCGAGATCCAAAAGACGATCATCAGCAAAGGGTTGCTACGGGAGTACGCTGCGCGAAAGTGATCCAGTTGCACAGCGTTGCCCGAAGGGGTACCTCGTCGACGAGGTGATGAACTATGACCAGTCCATTCGGCGGCCAGAGCCAGATGCCCGGCCTGCCCACACCACCCACTGGCTGGCCCATCGGCTCATATTCCACCTACGCCGAGGCTCAACGCGCCGTCGATCATCTCGCTGACAACCAGTTTCCGGTCGCCGAAGTCACTATCGTCGGCGTAGATCTCATGCTGGTGGAGCGGGTGCTGCGCCGGTTGACCTGGGGCCGGGTACTGAGCCAGGGGGCGGCGTCGGGTGCCTGGTTCGGGCTGTTCGTCGGAGTGCTGCTCAGCCTGTTCGCTTCCCAAGCTGGCACGGGGATCATCCCCATCCTGGTGGGGCTCGCCACCGGTGCGGTCTTCGGAACGGTATTTGCGGCTGCCGGCTACGCCGCGACCCGTGGCCGGCGGGACTTCGCCTCCTCAAGCCAACTCGTGGCAGGTCGTTACGACGTGCTCTGCCAACCCCGGTATGCCGAGCAGGCCCGCGACATGCTGGCCAAGCTAGCCATGGGTCCCGGCCCCGCTCCCGCCTGACAAGCCCTCCGTATGCACGCCCCGACATGGAGGGCCATCGGGGCCTTGAGGGGGTTCGAAACTTCGGTATCTCTCCATGTCGGGGGCGGGAGGTAGGCAGTGCCAGTCGGCGAGGGTTTCCACGAGGCCGGCGACAACGGGAAGCGTGCCCAGGGTCTGCCGGTCGCACCAGCGGGCGTCGTCAGCGTCGTCGCCAGCGCGCAGGGTGCCGCCAGTCACCCGGCAGCAGTAGTCATAGATGTCGAACACCGCGGCGTCAGGGGCGTGCCGTTGCACACTGCCCAGTAACCGGATGATCTCGACCACCAGCCCCGTTTCCTCGGCTACCTCCCGCATCAGCGCTTGGGCGTCGGTCTCGCCAGATTCCACCCGACCACCGGGCACCGACCAGCGCCCACGCCCGGGTTCGCGGGCTCGTCGGACCAGCAACAGCCGGCCCGCCCCGTCGAACACCACCGCCCCGACGCACCGGATCCGCTGCTCTGCCATGCCTGCCATCAGCGATCACGGTAGTACCCTCGCGAGTGTCGCCGCTTGATCGCTGATGGGAATGCGCGACAATGGCATTTTCGGGGCAGCGTCCGCTCGGGCACAGCGGCGAGACAGGTGGGTCACGGTGAGTTCGAAGACGATGCGGGCGGCGCTGACATGATCGGTCGAGCGTCGAACGTCCTACTCAACCCTGCCGTGGAGCGCCGGGTGATCCGGGTACGGCGGCACTGGGCAGTGCTGATCGTCCCGCTGCTGCAGACCATCGGCGTCGTGATCGTGGCATTCGTACTGTCCAGATTGCTCAGTGGAGCGGGCATCGACCTGTGGTTGTTGCAGTCGCTGCTGTGGTACATCGCCATCGCGGCGTTGATCCGCTACGCCTGGAGGGTGCTGGAGTGGTGGGTTGAAGTCGTTATCGTCACCGACAAGCGCTTTATGATCACGAGCGGCATCATCGAGACGAAGAACTCCATGATGCCGATCACCAAGGTCACCGACATGAGCTTCATGCGGCCGGTGCTCGGGCAGATCCTGGGTTACGGCACGTTGCGAGTTGAATCAGCAGGTCAGAAGCAGGATCTAGAGCGTATCGAGTACCTCCCTCAGCCGGAGGAGGTCTTCCTGGCGATCTCGGAGCTCATTTTCGGCGACAAGAAGCAACCTCGCTCGCATATGCTGGAGCCGCCCCGCAGCGCGCGCCGCAGGCGCCGGCCGCGCCTGAAGTGGTCCGATCCGGAGCGAGGGTTGCCGTAGTCGCGGGTAGCTCGGGGAAACTGCCGCTGGTGCGTATCGATCTGCACGCCCACACCACCGCGTCCGATGGAACGGACACCCCCACGCAGCTCATGGCAGCCGCTGCTGCGGCCGGCCTTGATGTGGTGGCGTTGACCGACCACGACACTACCGCTGGATGGGCCGAGGCCGTGGACTCCCTGCCTGCCGGCCTGCGGTTAATCCGGGGTGCGGAGTTTTCCTGCCTCGCGCCAGACGGCCGTGGCGGACGCATCTCGGTTCACCTGCTTGGCTACCTGTTCGATCCTCGCTCAGAGGCCATCATCGCCGAGCAAACCAGGCTTCGGAACGAGCGTCGCGCGCGCCTGCACGCCATGGCGGCGCGCATGGCCGCGGACGGATTCCCCATAGACCCGGACGCGGTGCTCGACGGTCTGGCGCCAGCAGCTCCCGCCGGACGACCGCACCTGGCGCAGGCGCTCGTGTCAGCCGGCGTGGTGGGTAGCGTCGACGAGGCCTTCCACCGCTTCTTGAACTCCGGCAGCCGTTATTACCTCGATAGGGCCGACACTGACGTGCGCACTGCTGTCCGGATGGTGCGCGCTGCGGGAGGGGTGGCCGTGCTGGCACACCCTCTGGCCCGGCGCCGCGGGCCGGTGATCGACCTGACAGTCATCGCCGAGCTCGCTGCAGAGGGGCTGGCCGGGGTCGAAGTGGATCATCCCGATCACGCCAGTGCAGACCGCGCAGCATTACACGAGCTGGCGACCGCGCTGGATCTCGTCATCACCGGGTCCAGCGATTACCACGGCACCAACAAGACGGTGTCGCTAGGGCAGGAGACAACGCACCCGGAGGCGCTGGAACGGATCCAGCAACTTGCCATGCGCAGCGGTGTCGCCGTGGCGAGCGGCTGTACCGGCGGTCAGGGTACGTGCGCGTCCCGGCGAACTCCCCACGCGGGGTGAGTACCGTAGAGGAGATGGCACGGCATGCGACTCGCCGACGCACAGAGTCCCGTGGAGCAGATACCGCCGATGCGATCGTTCATGCCGGAGGCGGGATGACTCAGGGTGAGCTGGATCTGGGGGGACTGCCTCGCCCGCTGGTGCGGGTCACCCCCGCCAAGCTCAATACGTGGACGAGCTGCCCGCGTCGTTACCGGATGGCCTACCTCGACCGGCCCACGCCGGTGCGTGGTGGTGCTTGGGCACACAACACATTAGGCGCAGTGGTGCACACTGCCTTGCGGGCTTTTTTTGACCTTGCTCCGGGCCGCCGCCGCGCGCACGCGGCCGCGGGGTTGGTAGCGACGCACTGGTCCGGTGAGGGCTTTGCCGACGAGGTGCAGGCGGCTGACTATCGCCGTCGCGCCCAGGACTGGGTGGCGCGCTACGTCGACGAACTCGATCCCGACCTTGACCCGGTGGGTGTGGAACGGTGGGTTTCCGCGCCGACCCAGCGCATCGTTGCGGAAGGGCGGGTGGACCGCATCGACGAGCGGGACGGCGAGCTTGTCGTGGTGGACTACAAGACCGGTCGCGCGCAGCTCACCACTGATGACGCCCGGGGCTCGCAGGCGCTGGCGCTGTATGCGTTCGCGGCGCGACGCACGTTGCGCCGGGAGTGCCGCCGAGTCGAGCTGCATCACCTCCCTTCTGGCACCGTGGCTGGCTGGGAGCACACCGAGCAGTCGCTGAACAGGCACCTGCGGCGTGCCGAAGAAGCGGCTGAGGAAATCGCGCTGGCCACCGAAACGCTGGAGACGGGGGGCGATCCGGACGTGCTGTTCCCGCCGGTTCCCGGGAGGGCTTGCTCCTGGTGCGACTTCCGGCGGCACTGCCGCGAGGGGCGCGCTAGTGCACCGGATCTGGCGCCGTGGGCGCTGCTCGCCCCGTGACAGTGCTGCGCCGTCGAACTCCCCTGGGGCTGTCCGGCGTGCTGGCAGGAGGCCTGGTCGCGCTCGCAGTGACGGTGTGCCTGGTGCAGGGGTGGGCCAGTACCTCTGGTGATCCCGGCCCGGGCTCGGCGGAGGTTGTCGGTCATGCGCTGGCGGCACTGGGTGCAGTGGTGTTACAGCTGGTCGCCGAGCGTTCCCCGGGCCGCACGGCGACGCTGGCCGCGTGGTGCATCGTGACGCTCGCGGCCGCCGTACTGTGGTTCGGCTGGTGGAGCTGAGGTTCGCGCAGCGCAGCCGGCAGGTGAGATCCCAGGTGACATGGTCAGTGCAGCGCGACCAAGGTGGGGCCGCGTTGCTCGAGTATCACCGCGCCGGAGCTGGCGGTGTCGATGGTGCCGCGGTAGCTGGCCCGGTCCACGGGCAGCGCGCCGATCTGCTCGCCAGTGGCGGTATCCAGGACGGCCAGCGCCCCCGGTACCGGAAGCAGCAGCCGACCGGCGACCTCACAACCGGGTCCCAGAGACCCGGACCGCATCCATTGAGGTCGCAAGTCACCGGCGTCCAATGCCACCGTCGCCGAGCCGGTGAACCAGTACAACCTGGTGGAGGTCTTGGTCACGTCGACCACCCCACCGGGTGGATCGCCCAGCAGGTCGGTGTCCGGCACGGTCAGCGGGTACTCGGCTACCGTCTTGCCCTGCCCGTCGAGCACCACCAGCCGGGCCGGGTTGGGCAGCGCGGCCGCGACCCGGTCGTCGCTGAGCGCCACGACCCTGGCCTGCTGGCCTGGAAGCAACACACTGAAGATGACTTCGGGCTGGTCGGGCTCTTTGGGATCGGATCGCTGCACGGTCAGCCGCGCCCGCTCACCAGCACAGTGCTCCACGACGGCTAGCTGACCGCCGGACCCGCTACCCGGGCTCACCGCCATCGAGCCGTGCACGCAGTCTGGTCGCGGTTGGGTGGCGGGTTGGGCGGGGGTGGGTAGTCGCCCGTAGGCGAGCGTGCGCACCAGGTCGGAACGCCACACTTCCAGGTAGTGCTGCCCGCTGGCGGCGACCTGGTTGCCTGCAGCGGCCAGCCGGGTCGGCGCTTCCACCGGGCCGGTGCGTTGCGGCCCGCGCCGGCCGCTGGTCCAGTTCAACGCCGTTACCTCGCTACAGGTGTTGCCACGGAGGTAAACCGCGATGGCCCCGCGGAATGCGGCGGCCACCGTGCACAGCGGCCGGTCTCGCTGGTAGCTCCACCGGATCGAGCCCGTGCGCACATCGCGACCGGTCACCGTGCCTTCGGTGCCGGTGACCACTGTGCCGCCCTGCACCAGGGGAACCGGGGTTGCCGGGCTGGCGGCGCGCCACGCCTCGGTCAGTGCCGGTGGTAGCTGCATTATCGCCGGAGGTTGCGGGGGCGGGCCTTCCGCGGTGACCAAGGTGGTCCGGCGGGCATCGCTGATCCACCACAGCACGGTGGACACTCCCACCACGGCCACCACCAGCACCGCCGCGGCGGTCAGATCCCACCGGGTGCGGCGTTCGGGCGCGGGCATTACTGCAGGCGGTCAGCCCGCTGCGCGTGGCCGGTTGCCCTGCTCGTGACCAGTGCCGGCACCGCTGACGCCCGTGGTGCCGGTGCCGTGAACCCGGCTTCGCCGCCGCCTACGCCGCGTCCGGGTGTCACCATGGTCATTCCCGTGCTCTACAGGGGACACCGTCTGGGGCGTGGTCTCGACTAGCTGCCCTCGGCGCGTGCGGCGCCTTAACCGGCGCACCGGAGTAAGTGGCCCCTCAGCCGATCCGCCTTGCGCATCACGGTAAGGGCCGGTGCGACGCCGCCCGCGGCGGCGGTCACCGCCGTCGGTGGGCTCAGCAGCGAGCCCCGCGCGAGTCCGCTGGTCGATCGGCAGCAGCCCGGTAGAGCCGGCGGGGATGTCCAGGTCGGCAAACAGGTGCGTGGATGTCGAGTAGGTCTCGGCGGGTTCCGGGATGCCGAGGCCGAGTGCATCACTGATCAACTTCCAGCGAGGCTCCTCGTCCCAATCGACGAGGGTGATCGCCACGCCGGTTCGCCCGGCGCGGCCAGTGCGCCCACTCCGGTGCACGTAGGTCTTCTCGTCTTCCGGGCACTGGTAGTTGATGACGTGCGTGACCTCCGG
>JAJPIR010000269.1 GCA_021324675.1 Actinomycetota bacterium | reverse complement strand
GGCGGATCACGTTGCGGTACATGCATAGTAATGAACCGCTGCACGTGCATTAATTGTTTGGTCAAATTCACATCTAAGACCGGTTGGACTTTTGCTCTTGGGGCGTTAGTGTGCCTGGCGGGAAACTCCCTCTGTGAGGAATGTCTGTATTCATGACCGACATTAGTGGGCTGACCAGTGAGTCGGGGTATCCTCGTAGCTCGGGAGAAGCGCAAGACAACGGTTCTCCTCCTAAGCGACACGCGGCATCGGCGGGGTCCTTGCCTGTCAGATCGATGCTCAACTTCGGTGTATGCCACGGAGTAGACGTTCAACCCAATGGGTTGCGTCTGCCAGACGGCCTGCCGTTCGGCTCGTGGCGCGAGTTGGGCGGCCAGGTCAACCTTGCAGCGAACTGCTCGGCATGGTGGCTTGGTGACTGGCTGGTGTATGGCGAGCAGAACTACAGTGATCGTTACAAGCAAGCGATCATCGATACGTCTCTGGACTACCAGACCTTGCGGAACTATGCGTGGGTGGCGAAGAAGTTCCCCATGTCTCGCCGGCGAGACACGCTCAGCTTCGGTCATCATGTGGAAGTATGCGCACTCCCTGCCGACGAGCAGGATGCGTGGTTGACGCAAGCTGAACAGCTGAACTGGTCTCGCAATCAACTGCGACGTGGACTGCGAACCAACCGCCAGGCAGCCCGCGGGAGGCGGTCACCCTCGACCAGATCGCTGAAGATTGATGTACCAACCGAGCGACACGACCGCTGGCAGTCTGCTGCCGAGCAGAGAAAGTGGTCTGTGGCAGATTGGATCATCGCAACACTGGATCGCGCTGCAAGCGAAGAGCTAGGGTCACAAAGTACCCGATGAAGTCACGGCCCCTTGGTCGGGCGCCGTTGGATGCCATCGATCCATCCCTGCAGGTGCCTACCTACCTCATGCTGTCCACCACCGGGTGCAGACAGTCCCTGCAGACCGTCCCGATCGCGGCCACAGACCGTGCGTGTTCGATGACCACCGCATCACCAGAGCCGACGATGCGCCCTTGCCCTGCAAAGCGAGACAGCATAGTCGTGGGTGCCGCAACGGGAGAAAATGGCCGTTACCGGCTACCGCAACATTGGCCGACCAGAAGATCGAGCATGATCAAGGGTAGCGCTACCCAGCGCGATCGTAGGCGGCTGATAAGGTGTGGCGTTGCGCGAGCTGTGCGCCAGCAAATGCACAGGCGTTTACCCATCTGTCGCGCCATTGCACCTGATCCGTAACCCGAGTTTTAATAAAAATGCGTAGAAATATCAGCAAGGGCGGTATGCGCTCGCGCCGGAGCATGGGCCAGCAAGTACCCATATTGCGCGGCGGCTACGCCACCCTGTAGATCGATGATTTATTGAACTAAATATTTGGCACGCACGTCTTGACCGGTGGCGGGGCCAGCGTGTTAGCTGGTGGAGGTTGACCTTGACAGCGGGGGAGTTGTTATGCCAGTCGTGGGCCTGCGTAAAGAACTCCGCGTGCGAAAAGCGAGCCCATGAGTAGTAGCAGTGTTATTAATTATTTCTCTCAGACAACCGCTGGGAGAAGAACTGCGCAGATCGGGTTCTGATCGCTCACCGCAAGCATAATTGCTTTGACCGTTAATAGATCCGCGCTTGCCAAGCCGGCTTCCGTTTGCGATCCATCTTGTGGCGAGGTGGTCGCGGTCGCCCATCAGTCAGAGTGTCGAAACCGTTCGACCATGCGAATGCATTCGACGAGAAGGCGTGGTTTATGCCTGTCCGTAAAAACACCTCTCGAATCAAAACCGTGTCGATTGCTGCCGACAATTATGCCTGCGTTCGGTCGGTCGTTTGGCGCCTTCCGCAAGCGGGCAGCCCAAAACCGGCGTCGACGTCGAAGGGAACGGAAATGAGTGCGACTGCTGCGGCCCGGCCTGTCGAGCCCGAGGTCCGCAGCGACACCAGCCCGTCAGACGTGGCGGCGTTGGGGCGTTCGAGCCGGGTGCTGCTCACCGGGGTGGCTATGGCCATTCCGCAGGACCTTCCGTTCGACGAGTGGGTACGAGCCGGGCGCCGGCTGTCCGGGATCGTGGACTCCTCGTCGTGGTGGCTGGGGGACTGGCTGGTGCATGGCAAGCGGCACTTTGCCGACCGCTATGAGGTGGCGATTCGGACGGCCGGATTGCGGTACCAGACGCTGCGCAACTATGCGTGGGTGTGCCGCCGTTTCGATATTGAGCGACGCCGGGCGGGGTTGACGTTCCAACATCACGCCGAGGTGGCATCGTTGCCGCAGGACGACCAGGACCGGTGGCTGAACGCTGCGGAGCAGGGCAAGTGGAGCACCAAGCAGTTGCGGACGCGGCTGCAGGCCGGCGGCGTCGCGCGGTCTGCGACGCCGCCAGGGCCGCGTCCGGTGGCGATGCCGCGGATCGAGGTCGCCGATGGCCGTCTGGGGTGGTGGCGTTCGGCCGCCGACCAGGCGGGGGTGCCGTTCAACATGTGGGTGACGTTGATACTTGACCGTGCTGCCGACGATGTGCTCGGTTGAGAGGATTGTGGAGCGGCTCGGCCAGATCAACGTCCGGGGTTCGGCGGCACGTGGATCGAGTGCGCTGGCGCAGCGTCCGCCGATCCGAGACGTCACTTCTCCCCCTTCGCGTTCACCGGAGCTATGACGATTGGCGACGGATCACGCCCGCGGCCGTCACGTGCGAACCGTTTGCCGTCTGTGTCGCGGTTCGGGGCTCGGTCTGGGTGGCTCTGCGGATCGAGAGCCAGGCGAGTGCCCGTCGGTCCACCCCTGATCGGGCAAAGGGCCGGCGGCGCCCAGCAGTCCTCTACTCGGTGACCTACGGATTCTGCCGTCATGCCTGCCCATGAACTGGAAACCGGGTCACAGGCTGGGGACCAGGCCACCGTCGCAGCGCAGCGCGGTCCCGGTGATGTAGGACGCCGGGGCGCTGCAGAGGAAGGCGGCGGCTGCGGCGAACTCAGAGGGACGTCCGTAGCGGCGCAAGGGAATGGTGGCAACCGATGCCTGCACCACCTCGGCAAGGGTACGACCGGTGCGTTCGGCGTTCGCAGCGTCGACCGCGGCGGTGCGGTCGGTTTCGATGCGGCCTGGCAGGAGCAGGTTGACCGTCACGCCGTCCGCGGCGGCCTCGGCGGCCAGTGTCTTGAGGTAGCCGGCGAGTGCGGCGCGGCCGACGTTGGACAGTGCGAGGTTCGGCAGGGGCGCGACGATCCCACTGGAGCCGACCGCCAGGATCCGGCCCCAGCCACGTTCCCGCATGGTCGGCAGCGTCAACGCGACCAGCCGGATGTGCTGGCGCAGCGTCGCGTCGAGCGCGGCGTCGATGTCGGCGACATCGACTGCGGCGGCCGGGCCGGGCCGGGGACCGGGCCCGTTAAGGACGACGATATCGGGCGCGCCGAAGGCGGCGACCGTCGCCGCGAGGAGTTCGGCCGGGCCGTCCTCGGTAAGGAGATCCACCTCGACGCCGACAGCGCTGGGGAGTTCCGCGGCGATCTCCTGAGCCCGGTGGCCCCGCCGGCCGCAGACCACCGTGTGAGCTCCTTCGGCGACCAGCGCCCGGGCGATGGCTTCGCCGATGCCTCCTGTCGAGGAGCAGACGAGTGCGCTGCGTCCTGCGAGACCGAAGTCCATGAGGGTACCTCCAGTAGGTGTGGTGTCGCGGCGGTGCGCACACCGCAACGCTCGGCCGCCGTCTCGGACACTGCGGCGATGGGGGTGTCACGTGGTCGTGGTCCAGGGGGAGCAGGGC
>JAJPIR010000117.1 GCA_021324675.1 Actinomycetota bacterium | reverse complement strand
TTCATGGGCAAGGACAACATCACCTTCCACACGGTGATCTGGCCCGCCACGTTGCTCGGCCAGAACGGAGCCGGAGACCGTGGTGGTGAGCCGGGTAAGTTCGGTGTGCTGAACCTGCCTACCGAGATCGTGTCCAGCGAGTTCCTCACCATGAGCGGCTCAAAGTTCTCCACTTCCCGCGGCACGGTGATCTACGTCGGGGACTTCCTGCGCGAGTTCGGCCCGGACACGCTTCGCTACTTCATCTCGGTGGCCGGTCCAGAGACACAGGACACCGATTTCACCTGGGAGGAGTTCGTCCGCCGGATCAACCTCGAGCTGGCCAACGAGTGGGGCAACCTGGTCAACCGGTCGATCTCGATGGCCCACCGCAACGTCGGGGCGGTGCCGCGACCGTCGGCACTGCAGCCCGTTGACACTGAGTTGCTCAGCACGTCACGAGCGGCTTTCGACACGGTCGGGGATCTGCTGGAGCGAAACCGGTTCAAGGCAGCGATCACCGAGGCGATGCGGGTGGTCGGCGCGGCGAACAAGTACCTGTCCGAGCAGGAACCGTGGAAGCGCGGCGACGACCCGGCACGCCGGGACACGATCCTGCACACCGCGCTGCAAGTGGTCTCCGACGCTAACACGCTGCTGACGCCGTTCCTGCCGCACGCCGCCCAGCGGGTGCACGAGCAACTCGGCGGTACCGGGGTGTGGTCGGCCCAGCCGGAGATCCAGGAAGTCAGCGAACTCGTCAAGGGCAGCGGGCCGGACTACCCCGTGATCACCGGGGATTACGCCGCCGAGCATGCCCGCTGGGCCAGCGTCCCCATCGAGGTAGGCCGCCCGCTGGCCAAGCCCACGCCACTGTTTGCCAAAGTCGATCCGGAGCTGGCCCGAACCGGGCCAGAGTGGGCGCCGATCGAACCAGCCCCGTGAGTGCGTGACCGTGCCCTGGCGGCCCTAGCACCCAATGCCACCGACAACTGACCTGCCGCCGCCCCCACCGCCGTTACCCGTGCCGGCGGTCGATGCGCATACGCATCTGGACGCCTGCGGTGCTACCGATCCGGCGGGAGTTCGGGCTGCGCTGGACCGGGCCGCGGCGGTGGGAGTCGCGGCAGTGGTCACCGTCGCTGACGACATGGCGTCAGCGCGCTGGGTGGTGCAAGCGGCCAGCTGGGATCACCGGGTCTTTGCTGCGGTTGCGCTGCACCCCACCCGCACCGCGGCGATGACCGATGCAAACCGCGCCGAGCTCGAGCGGCTGGCGGCCTCGCCCCGGGTGGTGGCGGTGGGGGAGACCGGCCTGGATTACTACTGGGACTACTCGCCGCACGAGGCCCAGCAAGAGGCCTACCGGTGGCATATCGACCTGGCCAAGCGGCTCGGCAAGCCGCTGGTGATCCACGACCGGGACGCGCACCGCGATGTGCTCGCCATACTGCAGCAAGAGACAGCGCCGTCCACCGTGATCTTTCATTGCTTTTCCGGGGACGCCGCGATGGCCCGGGCCTGCGTGGACGCTGGCTACGTGCTGTCTTTCTCCGGCACCGTGACCTTCCGCAACGCCCGCGCGCTGCGCGAAGCCGCCGTGCTGGTGCCCGACGGCCAGCTGCTGGTGGAAACCGACGCTCCCTTCCTCACCCCGCATCCACACCGCGGCAAGCGGAACGAACCGGTCAACCTGCCCTACACGGTCCGCGACCTGGCAGCATTGCGCGGGCAGGATGAGGCGGAGCTGGCGGCGTCGAGCTCCGCGACCGCTGAGCGAGTCTTCGGGTTCAGCACGACCGATACCGCTGGCCGCATCTGAGTGCCCTTTCGGCAACACGTCTTGACGGATGTTTGCACCCAGAGCAACCAACCGTTAGCTTTCCGTGACTATCAGCCGGGATGGGGCAAATCCCGGCACGAGAAGGCGCGCGTTGATTCTCGTGCTGCCCCTGCCCGGACCTGCGACGACTGGACATAGGTGACCACTCGCACGATCGTCCGGGGAGCCTTGGTTGCTCTAGGCCTGGGCCTGCCAGCCGGTACTGCTGCAGCGCTTGCCATGGACAAAACCGTCACCATCACGGTGGACGGGGAGCAGCGAACGATCAACACGTTCGCCACCTCCGTTGCGGGAGCCTTGGAATCTGCGGGATTGCAAGCTGGGGATCAGGATGCCCTGGCACCGACCGCGGACAGCTCCATCGAAGACGGCAGCCGGATCGTGCTGGCCCGCGGCCGGCCGCTGGCGCTGACCGTCGACGGGACGCAACACGAGATCTGGACCACGGCGCTGACCGTCGATACTGCGCTCGAGCAGGTGGGCATGCGGCACTCGCCGGACATGGAACTGTCGGCGAGCCCGTCCAAGCGGATTCCGCTGGAGGGCATGGCCCTCGTGGTGCGCAACACCAAGCCGATCACCCTGCTCGACGGCGGCCAACCGCCAAAGGAGATCCAATCGACCGCACTGTCGGTCGGCGACCTCCTCACTCAGCTGGGAGTGCCGCTGCACGACCAGGACACCGTCACGCCGGGACGCACCTCACCGGTTCTTCCCGGAATGACCGTTCAGGTCAACCGGGTACGTACCGAGCAACGCACCGAGCGGCGACTCATCGATCCCCCGGTCAAGAAAATCAAAGATCCAGGACTGGCGCCCGGCAGCGTGGTCATCGAAGATCCCGGCGCACCCGGCGAGCAGGTCGTCACCTACATGGTCACCCTGGCCAACGGTAAGGAAACCGATCGCCAGCAGGTGTCCATCCAGCAGATCACCCCGGCTCGGGAGGCCAAGATCCGCGTCGGCGCGAGATCCGGCAGGAGCGCTGCCAGGAGCGCTGCCAGGAGCGCTGCCCAGGCGTCACCGGTTGCTGAAGGGTCAGTGTGGGACCGGCTGGCTCGCTGCGAATCCGGGGGAAATTGGTCTGCCAACACCGGCAACGGCTACTACGGCGGCTTGCAGTTCGACGAGCGCACCTGGAGGGCCAACGGCGGCGGTCGGTACGCCCCGTACCCGCACCAGGCCACCCGTGAGGAACAGATCGCGGTGGCCCAGCGGGTCCGCAACTCCCGTGGTAACTACCGTGCCTGGCCCACCTGCTCGGCACGCATGGGCCTCGACGACTGATCGCCCAGGGTGCATCGCCAGTCCGGGTCGGTGGTAAGACCGCGGGGTGAACTCCGAGGTTGATGGTGCTGCCGTCTCGCCTCCCGCGTTGCTGGGAGCGGCAGACCTGCGCGGGCTGGCCGATCGCCTCGGGCTGCGGCCTACCAAGCGGCTAGGGCAAAACTTCGTCCACGACGCCAACACCGTGCGCCGGATCGTCGCGACCGCCGATCTGGCGGCTGACGATGTCGTGTTGGAGGTGGGTCCTGGGCTGGGATCGCTCACCCTGGCCCTGCTCGGCGCGGTGGATGCGGTGCTGGCTGTGGAGGTAGATCCGCTACTGGCCGGTGCGTTGCCGGCCACGGTGGTCGACCGCGCGCCGGATCGGGCCGGGGCGTTACGCGTCTATCACGCCGACGCGCTGCGGGTCCGGCGCGCGGAGCTGCTCGAGGCAGCCAGTGGCCGGGAACCGACCGCGCTGGTTGCCAACCTGCCCTACAACGTCGGCGTGCCAGTGCTGCTGCACTTACTGGCCGAGCTGCCGAGCTTGCGCCGCGGGTTGGTGATGGTGCAGGCGGAGGTGGCCGATCGGTTGACCGCGCCGCCGGGCACCCGAAACTATGGCGCTCCCAGCGTCAAGGTGGCCTGGTTCGCCGAGGCTCGCCGGGCGGGGCAGGTGCCCCGTGCGGTGTTCTGGCCGGTGCCCAACGTGGATTCCGGGCTGGTGGCTCTGACCGCCCGGCCAGCACCGTCTACAGAGCCCCGAGAGCAGGTCTTCGCGTTGGTCGATGCGGCATTCGCGCAACGCCGTAAAACGCTGCGGGCCGCGCTGGCGCGATGGGCAGGGTCGCCTGCGACCGCCGAGCAGATCCTGCGCTCTGCCGGGGTGAACCCCGGTTTGCGGGGTGAGCAACTCACGATCGACGATTTTGCGCGGATCGCCCGGGAGTGGCGACCAGTGCGATAGCTCGCCTTACCACCCAAGCGGCCGAAGCCCCGTACCCTGGGGCCGTGCTTGCCGTCGTGCCGGAACCGGTTACCGTGCGTGTGCCCGCCAAGATCAATCTACACTTGGCTGTGGGAGACCTGCGCGCAGACGGCTACCACGAGCTGGTGAGTGTGTTCCAGGCATTGTCCATGATGGATGAGGTGACCGTCGCGGCCACCGACGAACCCGGGGTTCAAGTCTACGGCGAAGGCGCCGGGACAGTACCCACCGATGAGCGCAATCTCGCCTGGCGTGCCGTGGTCTTGCTCGCCGAGCACGCCGGGCGCCAACCCATGGTCCGCGTCGTCCTGCGCAAATCCATCCCGGTGGCCGGTGGGATGGCCGGCGGCAGCGCTGACGCGGCGGGCACCTTGGTGGGGCTGGCCGGGCTGTGGCGCCTGGATCTCAGCCGCGAAGAGCTCGCTGGGCTGGCTGCTCGGTTGGGCAGCGATGTGCCGTTCGCGCTGTGTGGTGGCACCGCGCTGGGCACCGGCCGGGGGGAGTCCCTCGTGCCGGTGCTGGCCCGGCATACCTTCCACTGGGTGATCGCGCTGGACCACCGTGGCCTGGCGACCGCAGATGTGTACCGGGAGCTGGACCGGCTGCGCGCGCAGAGTTCTCAGCAGCAGCGACTCGGTGACGCGGAGCCACTGCTGGAGGCGCTGGCTTCGGGAGACCCGCGACGGCTCGCCCTCCTGCTCGGCAACGATCTGCAGGCAGCCGCGGTATCGCTGCGCCCCACGCTGCGCCGGACGTTGCGGGCTGGCGTGGATGCCGGTGCGCTGGCCGGCATCGTGTCCGGGTCCGGTCCCACGTGCGCGTTCTTGTGCACGAGCGCCGATGCTTCCGTCCGGGTAGCCGCTGAACTGGCCGGTGTCGGCGTATGCCGGACCGTTCGGGTCGCCAGCGGCCCGGTGCACGGGGCGCGGATCGTGGACGATCCGCGCCCCGTGCCGCCCCACGAACCCCTCGCGCGTGCCTGATGGCCAATCTGGTCAACATGGAGGCGGTCTCCAAGTCCTACGGAATCCGCCCATTGCTCTCGGAGATATCCCTTGGCGTCGACGAGGGCGATCGCATCGGTGTTGTCGGCCTCAACGGCGGTGGCAAGACCACCCTGCTGGAGGTGCTCGCCGGCGTGGAACCGCCGGACTCCGGCCGGGTGAGCCGTGCCCGTGGTCTGCGCCTCGCAGTGCTGACCCAGCGAACCGAATTACCGGAGCGGGTCACCGTGGGCGACGCGGTGCTGGGGCCGCTGCGCGTCAGCGCCGAGCACGAATGGGCCGCCGACCCTCGGGTCCGCGCAGTGCTGGATGGGCTCGGTATCCCGTCGCTTGGTCTGGGCCGGACAGTCTCCGGCCTGTCCGGCGGGGAACGCCGCAGGGTGGCGCTGGCCGCCGCACTGGTGGGTGAGCTGGATCTGCTGATCCTCGATGAACCGACCAACCACCTCGACATCGAGGGCGTGGGCTGGCTCGCCGAGCATCTGCTGGCCCGGCGCTGCGCGGTGGTGGTGGTCACCCACGACCGGTGGTTCCTCGACACCGTGTGCACCCGCACCTGGGAGGTCGTCGACGGCCGGGTAGACGGCTACGACGGTGGCTACGCCGACTGGATCTATGCCCGCGCCGAGCGGCTTCGCCTGGCCACCGCGACCGAGCAGCGGCGGCGCAACCTGGCTCGCAAGGAGCTGGCCTGGCTGCGCCGAGGGCCACCCGCGCGCAGCTCCAAACCGCGCTACCGCATCGAGGCCGCCGAGGCGCTGATCGCCGACGTGCCCCCGCCGCGAGACACCGTCGAGCTGCATGCTTTCGCGCGCCGCCGGCTGGGCCGAACAGTACTGGAACTCGAGGACGTCACCATCACGCTAGGCGGCCGCCGGTTGCTGGACGCCCAGACATGGCGCGTCGGCCCGGGGGAGCGGGTCGGCCTGGTCGGGGTCAACGGATCGGGCAAGACAACGCTGTTACGCCTGCTCGCGGGAGAGATCGAGCCCCAGACGGGTCGCCGGGTGCAGGGCAAGACGGTCCGGCTGGCGTACCTGCGCCAAGAACTGGATGACCTGCCCGGATCCCTGCGGGTTCTGGAGGCGGTGGAGGAGGTTTCCCGCCGGGTCCAGCTCGGTCGCCAGGAGATGTCCGCCTCGCAACTGGCAGAACGCCTCGGGTTCCCCGCCTCGCGGCAGTGGACCCCGGTGGCGGACCTGTCCGGTGGGGAACGGCGCCGGCTGCAGCTGACCCGGCTGCTGATGACCGAGCCCAACGTGTTGCTGCTCGATGAGCCCACCAACGACCTGGACATCGACACGCTGCAACAGTTAGAGGACCTGCTTGATGGTTGGCCGGGCTCCCTGGTCGTCGTCTCGCACGACCGCTACCTGGTCGAACGGGTCTGCGACACGGTGGTGGTGCTGTTGGGTGACGGGCGGATTACCCACCTACCCGGCGGCATCGAGGAGTATCTAACCCGGTACCGGCCAGTGCCGGCGCCGGTTGCGAGCCTGCCTGTGACGGCTGGATCAACCCCGGCTGGCTCAACCCAGTCGGCCCAACTGCGGGCGGCTCGCAAGGAGCTGGCCCGGCTGGAGCGCCAACTTGAGCGGTTGGCCAGCAGGGAAGCCGAACTGCAGCAGCAGATCATCCAGCGGGCCGCCGATCCCGTTGCGTTCCGTGAGCTCGACAGTGAGCTTCGCGCGGTTCTCGCCGCAAAAGATGATCTAGAGAATCGCTGGTTGGAAGTCGCCGAGGCCACTGGCTGAGGCTCCGGTTGGCCGCTGGCTGAATGCCCGGTTGGCTGCTGGCTGAGGTGCGGGTTCGCCTTCCACAGCCGTAAGGTGACTGGCTTGTGAGCGCCTTCCTCGACACCCTGGTGGCCCGCTGCGCGCCCGATTCACCGACCCGGTCTGACCGTGGCATGACCACCGGTGAACCCACCCAGCCGCGCCGCACCAGCTGGACCGAGGTCCACCGCAAGGCGCTGGGTGCCGCCGGATCACTGATCGGCACCGCCGAGCCTGGACTCCAGCACGGTGACGCGGTGGCCGTACTCGCCGGTGACCCGGCGCTGATCGCACCCGCCGTGCAAGGAGTCTGGCTGGCCGGCGCGAGCGTCACCATGCTGCACCAACCCACGCCGCGGGCCGATCTGGCGAGCTGGGCGGCGGACACCGTCCGGGCGCTCGGCATGATCAACGCCAAGCAGGTGCTGCTCGGATCCCCGTTCGATCGGCTGGCTCCATTGCTAGACCAGCGCGGCATCAGCTACCTGATGCTCGCCGACCTTGACGATCCGGCCGTTCGGCCACTGAGCGCGCCAGTGCCGGTCGACGAGGACGACACTGCTTTACTCCAGCTCACTTCCGGCTCGAGCGCGGAACCCAAAGCCGTGCGCATCACCCATGGCAATCTCTACGCCAACATGACCGCGATGGCGCAGGTTGCCGCGCTGGACCCGGCTCACGACGTCATGGTGTCCTGGCTGCCGCTGTTTCACGACATGGGCATGGTTGGGTTTCTCACCATCCCGATGGCGCTGGGTCTGGAGCTGGTCAAGGTCAGCCCAGCAGATTTCATCTCACATCCGTTGCTGTGGGCACAGTTGATCAGCCGGCATCGCGGCACGATCACCGCGGCGCCGAACTTCGGTTACGCGCTGATGGCTCGCCGGCTGGCCAGTACCGATGAGCACTTCGACCTGTCCTCCTTGCGTTTCGCGCTCAACGGCGCCGAACCTATCGAACCTGCGGCGGTGCGGGCCTTCACGAGTGCCGGGGCGCGATTCGGGCTTCCGGAAACCTGCATGGTGTGCGCTTACGGGATGGCCGAGGCAACTTTGGGCGTCTCCTTCGCTCCGCACGGGGTCGGCATGCAGGTGGATTCGGTGGATGCTGGCGCGTTGGAAACCCAGCGCCGTGCCGTCGCAACCGAGTTCTCCGGGTCACAGGCGTCGCAGGTCCGGGAGTTCCCCCGGCTGGGACCACCGTTGCCCGGCTTGCAGGTGCGGGTGATCGGCGACGAGGGCCGTCAAGTGGGGGAGCGCGTCGTCGGGCAGCTCCAGGTGCGCGGCAGTTCGGTGACGCGGGAATACCTGACCACCATCGGACCGCGCGCCGCCCAGGATCCTGACGGGTGGCTGGACACCGGCGATGAGGGCTATCTCGCCGAGGGCGACGTGGTGGTCTGCGGGCGGCGCAAAGACGTCATCGTCATGGGCGGGCGCAATATCTATCCCATCGACATCGAACGCGCGGCGGGGCAGGTCGAGGGTGTGCGGCCTGGCAATGTGGCAGCGGTGCGCCTTGATGCCGGTGAGCGGCGGGAGTCCTTTGCCGTTGCTGTGGAATCTTCCCGGGCCGGAGACCCCGAGGCCGAGCGCCTGCTGCGCAAGGAGGTCGCCTCCCGGGTGGTCGACGCGATCGGCCTGCGCCCAGGCGCCGTGGTAGTCCTCCCACCAGCAGCACTGCCCAAAACCCCCTCCGGCAAGCTGCGCCGCGCCGCCCTCCGCGCCCACATCACCGACCACCTCGCCTAGCTCCCCACCTCCCGGCGTGTCGCGTCCTCGTGCCGCGCGTGTCGCGCGTTGGTGCCGCGCGTGTCGCGTCCTCGTGCCGCGCGCTGGTATCCTGCGCGTCGCGCGCTCCTGCGCGGGTTAGTGCACTTGATTCTGCGTGGCGGCCAACCCCTGGGTGAGCAACTGCTCAACGACATCGGCGCAGCGGTCTACCAGCAGATCTAGTTCCTGCCGTTGGGCGGGCGAAAAATCACGGAGCACGTAATCCGCTGGATCCATCCGACCGGGCGGCCGGCCAATACCGAACCGCACTCGCAGGTAGTCCCTGGTACCCAGGCACGCCGATACCGAGCGCAGACCGTTGTGTCCGCCCTCGCCGCCACCACGCTTGAGCTTGAGCACGCCGAAGTCGAGATCAAGATCGTCATGTATGACGATCACGTCGGTCGGTGGAATCTTGAAGTAACGCGCCGTGGCGGCAACCGCCGGACCGGAGACGTTCATGAATGACCGTGGCCGGGCCAGGACAACGCGCCGACCGGCCAATCGTGCCTCAAGCACGTCAGCCCCGGTCTTCTGTGCGGTGAAGCGGCCACCCACCCGGCGCGCCAACTCGTCGACCACCATGAACCCAGCGTTGTGCCGGTTGCCGGCGTAACCGGGTCCTGGATTGCCCAGGCCCACGATCAGCGCAATGTCACCGGCGATCCCGTTGGTACTGCCCGCAGCGGTCATGGCCGCATCGATGGCCTGCCTCGCGACTATTCAGTAGCTGGCGCGGTAGCCGGTGCCGGCTCTTCCTCCGCGGCGCCCTCACCCTCAAGCTCTTCAGCACTCGGCGCGGCGACAACATTGACGATGAGCTGGTCCGGGTCCGTCCGCAGTTCCACGCCTGGCGGCAGCGTGACGTCGGAAGCCAGCACCCGAGTGCCCACCTCGGCATCCTGTACGGACACCTCGATCTCCTCGGGGATCGCCAACGCGTCGGCCTCCACCTGGAGATTCGTGACTTCCTGGGTGACCAGTGTGCCCGGGGCTGCGTCGCCGGTGACGACGATATGGATGTCTACTACGACCTTTTCGCCGCGCCGGACGATGAGTAGGTCCACATGCTCGATGTAGCGGCGGATCGGATGCATGGTGACGGTCTTGGTCAACGCCAGCTGCGGCGCTCCGCCGAGGTCGAGGCTGAGTACCGCGTTGCTGCCCTGCTCGCGCACCACTCTGGCGAATTCCAGGGCGGGCAACGCAAGATGCTGTGGATCGCTGCCGTGCCCGTAGAGCACCGCGGGGATCTTGCCGGCGCGCCGGGTACGACGGGCGGCGCCCTTGCCGAACTCGGTGCGTAGTTCGGCGGCCAGGCGGACCTGGGACACGATGAACTCCTTAACAATTGCTAGGCGTGACGCCGGTTCGGCGGTGCTGCAGCGGTGAGTGGAACCCGGACTCCGCGGTCGGGCACGGGCGCGCTGAACGCGACACCGCCGCGTCGATCACGAAGAGCGCCGGGCTCTCCCTCGCCGAGGCAACCTCAGCAGTATAGGTCGTAGAGGTCGCCTGACTTCACCGGCCGGGCACCAGGGCCGGACACACCCAGCATGGGGATGCGACACACCGGGCACGGGGGCGCGACACACCGGGCACGGGGGCGCGACACGCGAGCACGGTTTATGCGTTTCCATCGAAGAGGCTGGTGACGGAGCCGTCGTCGAAGACCTCGTGGATCGCGCGGGCGAGCAGTGGCGCGATCGACAGCACCGTCATACCCGGGAAACGCTTCTCGTCGGGGATGGGCAGCGTGTTGGTCAGGATGATCTCCCGTGCACCGCAGCTGGACAGCCGCTTGGTGGCCGGGTCGGACAGCACCCCGTGAGTGGCCGCGATCACCACGTCTGCGGCCCCCGCATCATGGAGCGCCGCCACAGTACTGGTCACCGTGCCACCGGTGTCGATCATGTCGTCGATCACTACGCAGAGCCGGCCATCGACGTCGCCGACCACTCGGTTGGCCACCGCCTCGTTGGGCCTGCTGGGATCGCGGGTCTTGTGGATAAATGCCAACGGCGTACCACCCAGGGTGTTGGCCCAGCGCTCGGCCAGCCGCACCCGCCCGGAGTCGGGCGAGACCACGGTCAGTGCCCGCCCGGCGTAGGCGTGCCTTATGTGGTCGGCCAGCACCGGCAGCGCGAACAGGTGGTCCACTGGACCATCGAAAAAGCCCTGGACCTGCGAGGTGTGCAGGTCCACTGTCATGATCCGGTTTGCGCCAGCAACCTTGAACATGTCTGCGATGAGCCGGGCTGAGATGGGTTCGCGCCCGCGATGTTTCTTGTCTTGGCGGCTGTAACCCCAGAACGGCATCACGGCGGTGATTCGTTTGGCCGACGCACGCTTGAGCGCGTCCACCATGATCAACTGCTCCATGATGGCGTCGTTGATCGGTGCGGTGTGGGCTTGCATGACGAACGCATCGCAACCGCGGACCGATTCTTCGAACCGCACGAAGATCTCACCATTGGCGAAGGAATATGCCGATTGCGGCGTGACGGCGACGTCGAGATGCTTGGCTACCTCGTCGGCCAACTCGGGATGGTAGCGCCCGGAGAGCAGCATCAAGCTCTTCTTCGGAATCGCTGACATAGTGGAAAAACTCATCATTACTCCTGCCGCGTCGTCTCGCCGCCGGCCTGCTGCGCTGCATGTGCGGCCGGGGTGCCCGGGCGGCGCCGGCTCACCCAGCCTTCGATATTTCGTTGCCGGCCTCGGGCCACCCCCAGCGCGCCCGGCGGCACATCCTGGGTGATAACCGAGCCAGCTCCGGTATAAGCGCCGTCGCCAATAGTCACGGGTGCGACGAACATATTGTCGGCCCCAGTCCGGGCGTGCGCGCCCACCACAGTGCGGTGCTTAGCCACGCCGTCGTAATTGACGAACACGGTGGCCGCGCCGATATTGGTGCCCTCGCCGATCGTTGCGTCCCCGACATAGCTCAGGTGCGGCACCTTCGCACCGGGCCCTAACTCAGCGTTCTTGGTCTCTACGAAGGTGCCCACTTTGGCACCCTCGCCAACCCGGCTGCCAGGCCGCAAATAGGCGAACGGGCCGATCTGCGCTCGTTCGGCGACAACCGCGCCAACGCCATGGGTCCGCACCACAGTCGCCTGCGCTCCAATGCTGCAGCCGGACAACGTCGAATCCGGTCCGATCACCGCGCCCGGGCCCACCACGGTGCCCGCATGCAGCTGCACCCCGGGATGCAGCACCACGTCCGGGGACAGCTGCACATCGGCGTCTAGCCACGCTGAAGCCGGGTCCACCACGGTGACCCCAGCCCGCATCCAGTGCTCCACCAACCGGCGATTGAGCTCCGTACCCACCGCGGCCAGCTGTACCCGGTCGTTGATTCCGGCGACCAGCCACGGATCCCGGCATGGGTGCGCACCGACCGGAAGCCCGCTGGCGTGGACGAGGCCCAGCACGTCAGTCAGGTACAGCTCACCCTGACTATTAGCTGGGCGCAGCCGACCCAGCGCCTCGCGCAGCACCGTGGCGTCACAGGCCAAGACACCAGAATTAATTTCGCGGATGTCGCGTTGTGCCGTGCTGGCATCACGGTGCTCGACGATTCCGGACACCGCACCAGAGCAGTCCCGGAGAACCCGGCCATACCCGGTGGGGTCCTCCACCACTGCCGACAGGACGGTCACCGCATGCCCACTGCGGTGATGTTCACTGATCAATTCCGCCAACGTGGCGGTGTCCAGCAGCGGTACATCGCCGTAGGTGACCAGCACGGTGCCGGGCAGTTCGGCTGGCAGCACATCCAAGGCCGTGCGCACTGCGTGACCGGTGCCGTGCTGCTGGGCCTGCACCGCGGTGCGCACCTCGCGTCCCAGTGCGGCCGCCACCGTCTGCAGGTGGGCCTCTACCGCGGCCCGGCCGTGGCCAATGACCACGACCAGGTGCTCGGGGTGCAGCCCAGCAACGGCTCGGAGAGCGTGTTCCACCAGGGACCGCCCGGCCAGCGGGTGCAGCACCTTCGGTACCGCCGAGCGCATCCGGGTGCCTTCACCGGCGGCCAGCACGATCGCTGTCGTGAGGCTCCCGCCTGGGAGCATCGCCAGGTGTCCTTCCCTTGTCATGGTGCAGCGGGTAACAGGCCGGATCCTACGTGGATGCCAGGCAGGGCGGCCGCCGCCGGGGCGTTCGTTGTTCAACTGGTAGCAATCCAGCTGTCCCAGCTATGCCGCCACGTGGTCAAGCTTGCCCCAGGCTGCTATTGCATGCTCCTCCCAGCGCGTGGTGAACAATGCGTCGATCATGAACTTGACTGCGCGTTGTCCTTTGCCGCTGCGATGTTCGAACTCGGTCGCAGGTAAAGGCGGTGGTGTCACGCGATGAAGGATGACCTAAACATGATCATACGATTCGCCAGTGGTCATACAGTGAGATGACCGCGAGAGCATGGCGTGACCGGCAACGGCAAGCTTATACAGCTTCAAGCTTCACTACCCAACGCCAGAGAGGCGACACGGTGCGTGAGGATAACTCGGCTATAGCACCACGATTCGCACCGACTGTTGCCAATCGCTTACTGTACTCGTTCTTATTCTGACGGTGCTACGTCGAGTGGATGAATGAGCTGGCCGCATGAACCAAGTTATTCTACATTCATCCGTAGGTGGACGATTCGACGGCGGCGCCAGCTGATTGCGTCCGGCTAGCGGCATGAGGTCACGAGCCCACTCGGAGCTCGAATTGCTATTTGCGCTATCTAGCCGCATCGGTGAGGCATCGGCAGGAGATTGTGTGAACGGACGACTGGCCTTGGTTGCAGGATACATTGTGGCAGCGCGCACGTTCGATATGCGCAAAGTCGATGCGGTGATCGGCCAATCGGCAAAAGGGCGGCCGGCCACTGCTGTTTCTGTGCTGCCCGCGCGGACATTTGGAGTCCATCGCCGCGCGCCGAAGCAGTTCCCCATGTCCCCGTCATGACGGAATCGGCAGCCGGCCGGTGGCAGCGACGATGAACGGCGAGTCCACTTGGCGCCTGGCTAAGTTACTGGCGTTGGTACCAGACGAACAGCGCGAAATCCTGCGCCTGCGGATCCTGCTGGGACTATCGGCCGAGGAGACCGCCGAGACCATAGGCTCGACGCCGGGTGCCGTGCGCATAGGGCAGCACCGGGCGCTGAACCGGCTCCGCGACTTGCTCACGGCACAACCAGTCCGCGGGCACCACGACGGAGGGTAATGACGGCGATCAGTGTAGACCTGAAACTCCCGCCAACATGGCGACAAAATAGCCTTTCAGTCCCTTAGTGTTACCCGGCGTCAGCTTATTTTACGCGGGCTTGCGCGGAGTCGAGGGTCTGCATGTTGTTTAGCACGGGACGCAGATCGGTGAATATGTCGTTTTTGTCCGGCGACAACGATCGTATCCCATGCGTAAGCTACGAAGCATGTGATGGCAATGCAGACCAGCAAGGCCCCACCCGTAGCCGCGTAGACGATATTCATGACTGCTTTCGGCGGGGTGGCATCAACGACACTTTCCAGCTTGATCTGGTTCTGGGGCCTCACATTCGAGTCGTTCTGCAGGTCGGTCAACTTTTGGCGCGCGGCCGCAATGACATCATCTACTATCTCGGTACTTTTCTGAGGGTTTGAGCTTTGTGTTGAGATATAGAGAAAGGGGTGGTCGCCCCCGCCGGCTGCGGTGGCCTTGCCGACGTTACTGATGTCGAAGTCATCCACGCCCTGTCTTAGTCCGAGCTCTGCCTTGACCGTTGGTGTGTCTATGGCCTGCATGAGAGTCAATGTGGCCGTGGTAAAAGTGCCATCACTTCCGACTATCGGGTTGATGGAGTTCGGTACCGTTGGATTGTTTTGTCGTACCAGGACTGCGATGCCGCTTGAAGTGTACTTTGGAGGTACGTAATTGAAGACCGTGCTGGCGATAACGAGCGAAAGTAGGACACCTGGGGCTGCGATATACCATCTACGAAGCGCCGCTCGTAGGATGGTCGACAGGCTCATACTTTCCGTTCCTTCCCGTGCCCGGAAACCTGTGGACAGCCACGCATGGACGGCGCGGTATCCTTTCTGCCGGCAATAACTGCGGCTGAACCCCCCACCATGGTGGGACGCCCGGAGCCGCGCGGAGGAAGCGATCGGAACGCGCTTGCCGTGCAGACCGTACACAAACACTGGTCATGCTGAACATTAATCAATGGTGAGCTGCTGCCATACGTTGGGCGAACCGAACATGACTGGGGTCCTCACCCGCCAGAAGGCTAGTGCCGACCGCTGCTATATGATCTCTCGATTCTCCCTCACGCCACACTTGGAAACGGACACCCCTCGTAACCCATCGAATGCTAACAACGGTCATTAGGGTGACGCCGTGGAGACCACCCCGGTAGTGAATCGCGTGAAAGTAGCGGTCGTGAACAAGTTGCCCGCCGGTTCACCCCGTTGCCGTAAATCATGTGGTGTTTAAGTGACCATCTAATTGCAGCTTGTAACCGCCGCTGTGTCACCACTTGCTCGTCGTGCCAGTGAAGTCCTGCCCAGGTGATCCAGTACCTGGCGTTGCGGTCTGCTAGCGATGCAGAGCCGGATCATGACGCGCCTGCTCCGGAGGGATGCTCTGACGAGACATTCAGCATCAAGAGCTGATTACCAGTAGATCATCTTAGGCGGCGGGAATGCATCCACCTGACACCATCATGATCTTTGCATTCTGGCCGCTCGCGGGGCAACGCAGTGCCTACACCGCGATGCGGCCATGCGGAGAACAAAGCAGGCGTTCTGCACAACGTCTGCACACGACCTGCGGATCGCCGGCAATGGTTGCGTGAAAAAATTGAACCTGTTGTGACATTGTCGCGGTAGACGCACAAACGGCCATCTCCCGTCGCGCCGAGTGACGTTGCAGGTGAACCTGAAAACGGATCACTGGTCGCGCACTACGCTATTCGAGTGGTCGGTTCGCAGCCCGGTTACATCACGGGAATCCATTGCGATTTGTCTAGGGTATCGCCTTGGCGTGCTCCTTACGGCTAGCTCAAGTTAGGCGATCCTCCACGGGAGCCTGCCGGCGGCGCTCCGTCACCTTGGAGGATCGGTGAAGACGATCACAATGATCGGGCTCGGGATTCTCGTCTGGATCTTGCTGGCCGTCCTCTTTTCGCTTTTCCTGGGACGGGCGTACAAGCTAGATGGAGCGCGGACCTCGACGGTCCGGCGAACTCCGGCACGTCTGGCAGGAAAGCCGATCTTCAACGCTGCTGATGACGCGATGGACGGGTTTCCAGCCCCACCAACACGGTTTGTTGGCCGTACCGGGGTGATGGCCGCGGCCAGCAGCGCATTGGCCTGCGCATCGGGCCGCACCGCGGTGCTGTTTCATGGGATAGCCGGGGTGGGCAAGACCACCTGCGCTGTACAGCTCGCCCACCGTCACCGACAAGCTTTCCGCGCGTTTGCGTTCTGGTCCGCACCGACCGATCCCGAGCAGTCGTGTGACGCGCTGCGCCTGCTCACCGTGGAATTGCGCAAGCAGCTGCCGGACTGCGGGTGGGCTACGGCGAACAAGGTCGTCGCCGGCACGGACATGGAGAGGTTCGCCACCATCTTCATCGATGCGGGCATGTTGCTCATCCTGGACAATCTCGAAACCTTGCTCACCCCGGATGGCCAGTGGCGCGATCCGTATTGGGCACAGTTGATCAGTGCGTTAACCAGCCACAGGGGACCGTCACGCGTGATTTTGGCCAGCCAAGTCGTGCCGGCCGGGCTCAATGTCGACGCGGTGTTGATTAGGCCGCTGCACGCGCTGTCCTTGGAAGAATCGCTGCTACTGGTCGGGGAGCTACCCACACTGCGCGCATTGTTGAACAACGTGGCGCTGGCCCGCTGCCTGCTCACCCTCTTCCAGGGACATCCGCAGTTACTGCAATTCGCCGACGCGGCAGCAGCCGATCCGCCTCGGCTGGCCTACCAGCTAGCCGAAATCGAAACCGCCGTAGACGACACGGCGCCGATGGCCGCTTTCCTCGCCTGTGGCCACACCCGGCTTGACGCCGAGCAACTGCTGCAGATCTTCACCACGTGGACGCTCACTGTCGCCGCGACAGTGCCCGCCCCGGGCCGGCTGATGCTGCAGGTGCTGTGCCGGCTGGCGGAAGCCGACCGGAACCCGGACGTTGTCAGCGCGAACTGGCCCGCCCTGTGGCGGCGCCTGGCTCAGCCTGGAGAACCGCCGTCGGTGGCATCCACAGTCGCTCCGTTGCTCAGCGCTGCGCTCGTTGGCGTCGAGCACATGCATTACCTGATCCATCCCGGCGTCACCAGAGCCATCCATGCAGCGACCCCAGAGCCGGTCAGCGCCGCGGTCGACGAGCAACTCGCCGCCTGGTGGACCTCCGTCGTGGGTGGCAGGGAAAACCCGCCGTCGCACGACGGCGAGGACGCCCGAGCCCCCACCGTCCAGGCGAGCCTGGCTGCCGCGCGCTACTTGCTACGCCAGCACCACTGGGATGCCGCCAGCTGCTTGCTCGAACGTGCGCTGATCCGGGACGGCTACACCCCGGCCATATGCCTGGTCGTCATTTGTTCCCTGCGGCGGATCGCTCTGGCCACCGGCGCTGTCAAAGACCTCGTCGTGCTCGGTGCCGCGCTACGGAAAGTCGATCCGCGCCAGGCTGAGACAGTGCTGCGTCGCGCCTATCACCAGGCCGCCACCGGAATCAACCATCAGGTTGCCTCTACGTGTGCTGGTGAACTGGTCACCCTGCTCCGTGATGAAGGCAGACTTCATGACGCTCTGGCAATGGCCATCAAGAAGATCGAGCACACCAGCCAAGCTGGATTCGGTTCCTGGACGCGAGTCAGCGATCAAGGCCGGCGGTTGCAGACACTCAATTTGCTCGGCCACCACGAGCAGGTTCTTCTCGATTTACCAGCGCTGCGATTGTGGATGGCCGACCTGCCCGAAAAACGCGCCCCCAACGACCGCGTGAACCCATGGAGGGCCCGGGAGAGTGTCCTGGACATTGGCCGCTTGTCCGCGGTGGCTTTACGGCACTGGCACGACGCATTGGACCTCAACAACGAGATTGTCAGCACGAAACGCCGGCGCGGGGCCCCTCCGCAGGAGATCGCGGGCAACCAGTTCAACGATTACCTGCCGCTGCTCCACCTTGGTCTATTAGCTGAGGTTGATCAGTTACTGCGCGACTGTCATGACGTCTTTGTCGCCGTCCGTGACATCACGCGGCTCGCGAAGGTCTATTGCGCCTGTGCCGAGGTAGAAATCAAACGAGGCCACCCCGAGAAAGCCGTCGAGTTGCAGCGCACCTCGGTGCAGCTGTGGTACCTCAAGCCCGATCCGTGGGAAATCGCAACGGCGCACCACGACCTCGCTGACTACCTGTCCCGTACCGGCGGTAATCCCGCCGAGCAACGCGCCCACCGCCTCGCCGCTGCTCTGCTCAACTACCTCAGCGGCAACACGCGCGGGCTCGCCAGGTCGCTGGGCACGCTGGCCACCGAGCTCCGCGGCGACACCAGCTGGTTGGGCCGGGCAGCTCCGGTAACCTTGTCCGAGGTGGTCCGCCTAGTCGAGGCCGATAACGGGATCTCCTTCGGCGATGTTGTGGTCGCTGTGTGCTCCGACCCGGCCACCGCCGAACGCGCTTTGGCCGCCCTGCTGTCCAGCGCACGATATCAAACGCCATAAAAACCCTGATATGTAATTATCGCCTGAAACGCCAAGACTACCCAAAAAGGTCTGCATCCTGACCATATGTCAGGAATCGAACACGTCTCACTGTTTCGCTCACCTTCTGTGCCCGTCTGGCCGCATGGAGAAACCATTTTAGTATCTCTTTGACTGCCGTGGCTGCACCATCAGATTCTGTGCGCGTCGAGCAAGCCTGTGCAGGCACGGTGGGTCATCAGTTGATCACGACAATGTGCCATTTGTGGCATGCGTGCCCTGGCGGGCTAAAAAACGATGCACGCTTTTCGCGATCTTGTTACAGTCAGTATCGGTAGCTACTCTGTTTGCGCAGGGTCGAGCAGTGCTCGAGACGTCATGGGAGGACGCGAACCAGCGGCGCCGGTGGTGGTCTGCCGGACCTAAGGGCAACGGGTTTAAAGAATAATCGGACACGCCGCGCGGAAGTTTAGGTGGATGGCGGCGATTGTAGACGTGGCATGGAAGAGTTTGTCCGCCACAGCCCGGTGACGTGCATAACCATTCGACGGCTCTCGTCGTCGCGCAGGGTGCAGCCGGCCCCGGGTCTCATTGGCCATGTGCTGGGTGTGACCGCTCAGCCTCTGTGAAAACTGCGAAAGCAGCCGTATAGGTGGGCGCGGAAAGGTTGAGTGAGATGAGTCACCTCGTTACCCAGATTGTGTGGTTATTAATCGTGGGTTGGATTATTTGGCACCTCGGTCGTGTCTATTGGTGGCCGCAGAAAGGCTGCACGCGCTGCCATGGTGCGGGGCATTTCCGGAGCACCACATGGTGGTCGGGTCGGGATGTGCGCAGGCCGTGCCCTCGCTGCCATGGGTCGCCATGGGAGTATCGGGTAGGGGCACCTCGCCCCTCGGACGACGACTGAGCTTCGGTCGGTACGCGCAGCTTCTTGACGAGTTCTCGACGAGATGGTTTCTTGCTCATGAGCCAACAAGAGAATGGCAACCCGGATCCACGTCGCCGGCTGCGAATCTGGCTAAACAATTTACTCGGCCCAGCCGCGAGGAATCAAACTAGAGTTATTGCTGCGGAGGTCCTTGCTCGTCAAGGTGCTGCTTCAACCGCTCGGCGCCCTTGCCCAGTTGCTCTGAATGCTTCCCGCCCGTCTTTTCGTCAATGATCTGCTCCGCCTTGTTGAGGACTTGCTGGGTCTCCTGTGGATGCTACCGCGCGATTTGCCCAAACTTCTTGGTCAGGTCCCTTGAAGTGTTACGATCAATTGGACGAATAGGGGAGGGCAGCGCATGTCTTGGGGGAGGGTTCCTGGCCCGATCGCCGATGGTGAGCAGTTCGCTCCCAAGCTATCCGGGCAGGCATAGGGGTTAGGCGGCCCAGGGACTGCCGCCTCAGCGCCTGGGCGGCGCTGTACGCGGCAATCTGGGCCGCGTCGGATCCCCAGGCGGAGCGCGGTGGTGAAACGGCAGCACGCCGGAAACTTCGCCGCTGACTCCTATCGGTGGCATGACAACCACGGCGCGGTAACCCGTGCCGGTCACGGCTCAACAGCGGGGTAGCCGAAGAGGCGAGGGCACGGTCGGCGGTGGGAGACGGTGAGGAAATGATCATCAAGCAAGGTAACCGCGCTGAGGCGAATCCCTTCGACGGAAGGCATCGGTACGGCTATCGGTCGTCGTCTTCAGTCTCCGAAGGTGGCCGGGTGTCCGACGTTCCGCCGAGCCCGGGGGTCACATCGGCCGGGTCAGGCATATTGGGATCCGCCTCGGGACCGCCCTTAGGCGGTTGCGGTTCCGGCACCCCAACGAGGTTGTCGGGCTTGGCGTCGGTGTTGTGTGCGTTGGCGGCCATGTCGCGCTCCCTTCTGCGGCGGGGACTTCCCCACAACATCCCGCGGCAAACGCAGCGATTCTGTTCGACTTCAGGGAAGCGACTGTCGGCAAGGTCTGCCGACTTGTATGTGCGCGCCCTGTCCCGTGGAGTCAGCGGCCCTCTCCGACGGGCTGGGCTTGGCGGGATGGGTGAACTACGTGATGATCCACAAGGCTCAGGCCAAGTTGGGCCTTCTGGAGTCAAGGTGCCCTCTGGAAAGCGCATGGCGTTGACTTAAATCCTGGAATCTTCTGCGGCTCGGCGCCACTGAGTAGAACGCCTTCGGTAGCGGGTGGCGTTTGTGCGCCGACAGGGACTTGCCTTGGAGCCTGATCGGGATCGTGCTGCCTATCCAGTAGCATAGGATTCAAACGGCAAGCATCTGGGCTTACATACCATTCTCTATCCGGCGGCGTTGTTCACACCCCATCTCGAAGCCCGCGCTATATCCTTCGCTGTAGCCCCGGTCGTAGTCTTCGTCGCCGGTGTCGTGTGTAGCGAACTGTAATCCCGTACTGGAACCATCCTCGAAACCACATCGGTGTCCGTCTTGATAACCGTCTTTCCAGCCACGATTGGCCATGGTGGCCTCCCACCAGCAGGGCCAAGCGGGCACGGCGCCGGCTAAACTGGCCCATAGCACGCAATCAGGTATGCTCTAATCATACCCGACATACCCGACTAGTACAGATCGCTGGCTTAGGTTCGGCGCCTCATTTTGCCGGTGTGATGCGAACCCCGGTGTGATGCGAACCCCGGTGTGATGGGAACCGAGGAGAGGAAGGCGCGGATCACCCAACGGCAGGAGATTCCTGGTCTGCCGGCGACAGCATTCGAGGAGGCGAACAAGGAGCCCCAGTCCCCGGCGGTCTGCACTCCCGAATTTGAGGGCCCGGATGGCCAAGCTGCTCCGCAAGCCCAGCAACACTGTGAGCTCGGTGTCTCGAGAATGACCTGATCGAGACGGCGCTTCGATCATGGGACAAAGCAGGCTGATATGGACGACGGGCGCCGCTCCGGCGGGCTGACCACCGTCGAACGGGAGGATCTGGCCCGGCCCTCATGGAGGTTTCCACATCTGCCCTCCATCAATGGCACCGCCGCGAACCTCCGGCCCGGGTACCGGCAGGCGCCCAGCTGGCAAGGATCCAGGGCGTCTACGACGAGTCCCGCCAGACCTATGGCTTGCCCCGGTGCATGCAGCCTCGTGCCGCAAGGGTATCCACCCGGCCGGGGACTTCGCCGCCCTCTTAGCCGAGCACCACATCAACCAGTCCCGGTCCCTTCCCCAGCAGTGCTGGGACGACGCGGTGGCCGGATCGTGGTTCACCACCTTGAAGCTCTCGCTCATCGACTGCCATCCCCGGCCAACTCGGGGCTCAGGCCCGACCGCCGTGGTGGAGGTCATTGAGGTCTTCTACAATTGCCAGCGCATGCATTCATCGCTGAACTACATGCCTCCCGTCGAGTATGAAGCTCTGCTTACCGAGCAGCAACAGGCCGTCCAGGCGGCATCACCGTTTCGATAAGCAGCTGACTGCGCCCGGTAGATAAACGATTGAATAAGGAGCCTCGCATGGCAAAAAGCATTGATTTGATCGTGTATCCGGTGAAAGATGCGGATAAAGCCAAACGGATTTACACTCAATTCTTGGGTGTGGAGCCTTACGTGGATGGGCCGTATTACATTGGCTACAGGGTTGGCGCCCAAGAGGTGGGGCTGGATCCGAACGGAAAAGTTGGCCCAATCGGATACGTAGACGTTGATGACATCGAGAGTGAACTTGCTTCGCTGAAAGAGGCTGGCGCGGACATTGTACAGGAACCAAAGGATGTCGGCGGCGGATTGTTGGTGGCTCAAATCAAGGACGTCAACGGCAATGTTCTCGGCCTTAGGCAGCAGGCATAGTTTCGTCCGGGGCTTCCCGCAGCCTCAGCAGGCGTAACCGACAAAACGTGTCCATCAGACCCGGGCGACCCGCTCCCCGGCCGGGCCAACTCCTCGACTGATATCTGTGTCGATAAGGCACGAGTGCCTACGACCGAGATCGGCTCCAAGATGCCGATGGCCGACCACGGCCGGACGAGTCAGCCCAACGAGTGGTGCGCGGGTCCAGGTAGGGGCTCACACGCTGTCAGGAGAGGATTCTGCTGGCAGCGCTGGGCAGGGGCAGGGTTGTTGTGGTTCCCCGGTGCCAGCGGCTGTGAGTGCTGATCTTGTGGGTGTTGGTCCCCGGGACGTTGGTCTTGTGGGTGTCGGTCCTGGGGATGTTGATCCTGGGGATGTTGGTCTTGCGGGTGTTGATCCTGGGGATGTTGGTCTTGCGGGTGTTGATCCTGGGGGTGCTGATCCTGCGGCTGTTGATCCTGTAGGCGCCAGTTAAGCCCAGGCTGCGGCGCGTGGTGATCACGGTCTGGCATGCCGGCAGGCCCAGCGCCGGTGGCAGGCGCATCCGCGGGACCAGGCGGGTTCATGGGGTCAGGCGCATTCCCGGAACCAGGCGCGTTCGCGGCAGCGGGCGCGTTCATGGGGGACGGCGCGTTCGCGGGACTGGGCGAGGAACCCGAGTCGGATGTGCTAGTTCCAGATGAGTACGTGCTGCTGTTTGATGACGAGTCAGTGCCGCCGTTGGCGTCCGGCGAGGTCGCCGCCCCTGGTGCGGGAGGCGTGGCGATAGCTGATGTGACGGCCGGGGCCGAGGTGCCGTTACCGCTGGTGCAGCCGGCGAGCAGCACGATCAAACCACTGACCATGATCAAGCTGCCCTTGGGGAGTCTCATGCTGGCAACAACGCCCCAACGGGTCTCGCGATGCGCCACTGTGATGCTGTTGCGATGTCTGCATGGCCGGCAGGTGCATTACCGGTGCTGCGGTGCGTCGTCGCGAGCTGGTGACCGTCATGGCGTCTCGCGTACCGGCTGGTCGGCGCGGTGATGTCGGCCCATGTCAGGTGGTCGATCTATACAGGTGATGGTCTGGTCCGACCAGCAAAAGGTCTATGGTCAGACCACCAATCACAAAATGGCTGGGCACCGTCACCCATCGGCTGACGCGAAAACTGCTGTCGTCATCTGGAACTAGACGCGAAATGCGGTTTACAGAGTCAGGCAGTGATGGCAGGGCGCAGGGGCGATCAAACATGTGGCGAGGGGGACGTCTGAGCCCATCACGGTTCACAGATCATCTGATCGAGCTGTCGTAGGTAACTCTAGGCAGGGTTGTGCTCATCCGGTGGTGTAGGCACCGGATCAGGCAGCCGCAGAAACGCTTGAGAACACCTCGTAGTTAGTGTCTCCTACGCCACCACTGCTGGGCTGTCAGCAGGATCCAATCGCGGAGAAACCAACACCAGGTCAACACCGCAACACCCAGCAGAACTCGCTTTGCGCGCCGCACATTAACCCCCTGCCAGCGATCTACCATCCGTATACAGCGCTACGTATGGGGACAGTGAAAGTCTATGGGATTCCCCGACCATGACGTCGAGATCCGCAAGGATGCCGTAGTGACGCCGGGCCCGACACCCACACCTGGCCCACCACCGCTCCATGCCGATGCCCATGCCGGTTCCGACACCAGCATTAACAAGTCCTTACGTGGCTTCTCAAGCAGCCGCGATCAACCCGTCTCGGGTTCATGACCTCAGGTACACCTGCGCAAGCCTGTTGCTGGTTCATGCTGTCTCCGGCAGGGAAGTCACGGAGCTGCTCGGTCCCAGTTCCACCCACCTCACGATGAACATCCCACCTCACGATGATGATCTATGCCCACGTGCTTGCTGAGTCCAAGCGTCGGTTGGCAGCGCGCATAGACGCTTGTTCAGCGACAACCGATGTCAACTGCTGATGTCAGAGCCGGGGCGGTGATCTCTGCACCGCCCCCTGAGCAGCTGCTCCGCCGCCAGGATTCGAACCTGGACTATCGGAACCAAAATCCGAGGTGCTGCCTTTACACTACGGCGGAAGAGCGGGCGCAGGCCCGCTTGTACATGGTGGCACGCCCGTTGCGGGCGGTCTGCGCAGCCTCCCAGACCGGACGTGATGACACGCGCGACACGCACCACTAGCGTGGCGTGTCGTGACGGGCATCGGGTCGATAATTTAGGGTTGCCCTAGTTATGCCACGAGCGCCACCTGTGGTTCTGCTGCTGGTGTGCATGTTGGCACCCCTGCGGCGTGGCAACTGGCCGCGTCTGCCGACTTGAGGAGCACCGGCTGATGACGCGCAGCGCCCAAACCGACCAGCAGCGTTCGCAGCCAGAACCGATCGTGTCCGGTCGACGCGCGTTTGGCCCCCACCTTCTGGTTTACATCTTCGTCATTGCGCCCATGCTGGCCCTGCTGGTGGCGGTGCCCATTGCCTGGGGATGGGGCCTTAGCTGGGTGGACGTCGTATTGTTCATGATCACTTACACCGTCAGCCTGCTTGGGGTGACCGTCGGTTACCACCGTTACTTCACCCACGGTGCGTTCAAGGCCAAGCGGTGGTTGCGGGTCAGCCTGGCAGTGTTGGGTAGCACCGCAATGCAGGGTCCGCTGCTGCACTGGGTGGCCGATCACCGGCGCCATCACGCATTCTCCGACAAGGAGGGCGACCCGCATTCGCCGTGGTTGTTCGGCACTTCGCCCCTTGCGCTGGCCAAGGGATTCTGGCATGCCCATATGGGCTGGCTGTTCAACCGTGACCTCACCAACCCGCGCCGGTTCGTCCCCGACTTGCTGGCGGACAAGACGATGGTGCGCGTCAGCAAGCTGTTCTGGCTGTGGACGACAATCTGGCTGGTGTTGCCTGGAATCATCGGCGGGTTGGTGACCTGGTCCTGGTGGGCGGTGCTGACAGGCTTGTTCTGGGCCGGATTCGTGCGGGTGTCGTTCTTGCATCACGTCACCTGGGCGGTGAACTCGATCTGCCACATGATCGGTGATCGACCGTTCAAGTCACGCGACAAGGCTGCGAACTTCTGGCCGATGGCGATCCTGTCCGGCGGGGAATCCTGGCACAACCTGCACCACGCCGACCCGACATCGGCACGGCATGGTGTGCTCCCGGGGCAGATCGACATCTCGGCCCGGGTGATCTGGATCTTCGAGAAGCTCGGCTGGGTATGGAATGTGCGCTGGCCTACGCCGCAACGGCTGGCCAAGATCGCGGCGCGGGCATGAGCTGATTATCGTGCTTCGTTTGCCTCCCGCTACATGGCGGTCGGGGAGCACTAGTTACTCCGCTGCGTAATCGGACGATGACATAGAGTGTCCAATACGCTGCGGTATCGACTTGCTCCCTTCGGGTGAAAGAGCCCGGTGTTACAGTTACCAAGTAACGACAGGCAGTGGGCAATAGATATACGCACTGTGGGGAGGGGCGAACCCACTGTTCGAGAGGGTGAGTACGGCTCGCAGTCGGCCGTCTAGGGTCAGCTGGAGGTGCTCGCTCTCTGTGTGTGTTTCGCTACTGTCAGTTGTCGTAAGACATCTCGAGTGACGGCAGGGGGCCCGTCTCGATGAAGTTCGTTGCAACTACCACCCAACCAGCAGCAAGCTCCGCGCGCCGTGAATCCGGGAACCTCACGACCTTCGATCCCGACGTCCGCGTGGCAGTAGTGGGCTACGGCTACTGGGGTTCAAAGCACATGCGCGTACTCAGCAGCATGCCGGGTGTCCAGGTCACCATTGTCGACCAGGATGCCGAGCGGATTGCAGAGGCGCAGAGAGCGTATCCAGCCGCGGAGGCAGCACGTCAGCTTGATGAGGTGCTCGGACGAGTCGACGCTGTTGTGGTCGCGACTCCGCCATCCGCGCATGCTCCGGTCGCGCTGCAAGCACTACGAAACGGGCGGCACGCGCTGGTGGAAAAGCCGCTGGCCACGACCGTCGAGGATGCCCAAGCGATGGTGGATGCGGCGGCAGCCAATGGCGTGCACCTGATGGCCGGTCACACCTTCGAATACAACGCAGCGGTGTGGAAGCTCAAGGAACTCATCGACTCTGGTGAGCTCGGCCGCATCCTCTACATCGATGCCGCCCGGCTGAGCCTGGGTAAGTACCAGCGTGACTGCAATGTCATCTGGGACCTCGCTCCGCACGACATCTCGATCGCCTCGTTCCTGCTCGACGAGGTTCCCCGGACGACCTGGGTATGGGCCAAACGGCATGTCGGAAACCGTCACGCTGACGTGGCTTACCTTCGCTTGGACTTCGAGAAAGCCGCCACCCACGCGTTTGTGCATGTGAGTTGGCTTGATCCGTGCAAGGTTCGCAGAGTTACGGTTGTCGGGGACCGCAAAATGGCAGTCTACGACGATATGTCTGACAATGAGCGTATCCGCGTATACGATATCGGTGTCGACCCGGCTGATCCCGATGACCACGGCGAATCGCACGCCATGCCGGTTTCCTACCGCACCGGCGATATCGTTTCGCCATTCATCCAGTTCAATGAGCCGCTGCTGGTACAAGACAGCCACTTCATCGAATGCATCCGTACCGGAGCCAAGCCGAACACTTCAGGCGAGCGCGGCCTCGACATCGTTCGAGTCTTGGCCGCCACCGACGTTGCGGAAGCCACCGGGCGCCCGGCATTCGTTGCCGGCAGCATCGACCCTGCCGGTGCAGAGCGCATCCGCGAGGTGGCGTCATGACCACCCGGGACAGCGCCCCTACCTCTGTTCCCTTCCTGGATCTCCAGGGCGTGAACAACGGGTTGCGCGAGGAGTTCGACCTGGCTTGGAAGTCCGTGCTGGACCACGGTCATTTCGTTGGCGGTCCCGAAGTCGAGCGCTTTGAGCGCGAATTCGCGGCCTACTGCGGAACGAAGGCCTGCATCGGGGTGGCCAATGGAACCGACGCTCTGGAACTGATCCTGCGCGGTCTAGGAATCGGGACCGGCGACGAGGTGATCATCCCAACGAACACCTTCATCGCGACGGCGGAAGCGGTGTGCGCCACCGGTGCCCGGCCCAGGTTCGTCGATGTCTGTGCCGACACCCTGCTGATCGATCCCGCAGCTGCGCAAGCCGCCGTCAACAGCTCGACCGCAGCGATCATCCCCGTGCACCTCTACGGTCAGATGGTTGATCCGGAGCCGATCTCGGCTATCGCCGCGGCGCACGGGCTGGCGCTCATCGAGGACGCCGCGCAGGCCCACGGTGCCCGCCACAACGGCGTCACCGCGGGCAGTGTGGGCATCGCGGCCGGGTTCAGCTTCTACCCCGGCAAGAACCTCGGCGCCCTGGGTGACGGGGGCGCGGTGGTCACCAGCGATCTTGCTCTGGCCGAGACAATCCGCAGCATGGCCAACCACGGGCGCTGTGCCGCAGACCGTTACCGCCATGACCTGTCAGGCCGCAACAGCCGGCTGGACACGCTGCAAGCAGCACTGCTGTCGGCCAAACTGCCGAGGCTGGACGCCGGCAACGCACGGCGCGCCTCGGCGATGGCGGCCTACCGCGAGATGTTGCCGGCGAGTTGCCGACCGGTGTCGGTGCAAGCCGGCGCCCAACCCGTGTACCACCTGGCGGTCATCGAGGTCGACGATCGGGCGGCAGCCAGCGCCGCGCTCAGCGCGGCCGGCATCGGATGGGGCGTGCACTACCCGATCCCGTGCCACGAGCAGCCTGCCCTGGCGGCATTGCACCAGTCGCTGGCGGCCAGCGAGAAACTACCGGTCGCCGAACGCGCGGCCAGCCGGATTTTGTCCCTTCCCATGTCCCCGACCCTGAGCGTTGAGCAGGTTGCGCGGGTCTGCGATGTGCTCGGAGGTGTGCTGTGACGGACATGTCCAAGGTCTTCCAGTATGGGGGTAGTGAGTCGAACGGACGTTCGATGGACCCCAAAGATCAACTGCAGAAGACGTCGGAGATCGGTGACGTGCCACCGCAGCGTTCAGGGAGCCAGTTCGACGTCCCCGCTGAAGAGCCCGGTGGGGGCCCGGTAACGACGCGGCTGGTGCTGCTGGCGTTGACGATCGTCCTGCTGGGCACCGCTGCCGGACTCGCCGCGGCGCTGGTTCTGCCGAAGACCTACGGCGCCCGCGCAGAGGTGCTCTACGCCGTCGGGCAGGAGCAGCAAAGTGGGGATCCCCTCAAGCAGGGTCGAGACCTGTCCACACAGCTGGTTTACCTCAAGAGTCGGGCCGTGCTCGGGCCGGTGGCGACGAAGGAAGGCCGCCAGTTCAAGGACCTGGACAAGACCGTCACCGTGCAGGTCCTGGATAACAGCAACGTCATCGAAGTCGAAGCCGACGGCCCGACGAAGCTGGCCGCGTTGCAGACGCTGCAATCGGTGATGGACGGCTACATGACGTTGATCGGGCAGCCCACGGGAGTGTCTCGCAACCTTGACACCCAGCTTGCCGACGCCAAGCAGAACACCGCGCAGCTCCAAACGCGGGTGCAGCAGCTGACCACCGCGGTCACGGCTGGAACCGCTACCCAAGCCGCGCTCAACGACGCCCGAGCGCAGCTGACTGCATCCTTGGACCGCGAGAAGGCGATCCAGGCCCGCATCGATGAGCTGAATCTCACCGGTCAGACCGGGCCCGATGCGCAGCTGCTCACGCCGCCATACTCGTTGCCCGATCCGGTGTTCCCGCAACCGCTGATCGCTGCCGGCACCGGCGCCCTGGTCGGCATGATCGTGGCCGGCGTGGTGGTGGCAATGAGTGTCCGGCGCCGGACGAGGCCGTGAGGCCCCGGTCGTGGCCGCCCCCACAGTGACAGCGCTCGACGACCTCAGGGCTCCGACCGCTACGGCTCGGAACTCGGCCACTGTTGCCGGCTGGACGCTGGTCAGCAGGGTGACGGGGTTGCTACGCGTGGTCGTAATCGGGGCGGTGCTGGGGCCGACCTTCTTCGCCAACGCCTTCCAGACTGGCTACGTCGTACCGAACATGGTGTTCACGATGATCGCCGGGCCGGTACTGGGAATGGTGGTGGTCCCCGGACTGGTCCACGCCGTCGGTGCTGGCGGCGTGGCCCGGGGCCGGGAGCTGCTGGGCCAGGTGACGGGATGGCTGCTGGCCATCTCGGCTGCAGTGGTCGGGTTGTTGTTGATCCTGTCGCCAGCGGTTGCCTGGACGCTCACCTTCGGGATCCCGGACGCGGCTACACACGATCGAGGGCTGTGGATCACCACCTTATTGATCTTGCTCGTCGCGCCGCAGGTTCCGTTGTACATCCTGCTGCACCTGGGCATGGCCGCCCAGCAGGCGCGCGGTCGCTTCGCGCTGGCGGCGGGCGCGCAGGTGGTGGAAAACGGTGTCCTGATCCTGACGGTGCTCTTCGCCGGTTGGTACTACGGGAGCGGACTGGAGTTCACCAAGGTATCGGTCGGGCTGGTGCTGACGCTTGGCCTGGGCAGCACCGTGGCGGTCGCATTGCATGCGGCGCTTCAACTGGTGGGCACCGCGCGGGTGGGGTTGCTGAGCTGGCCGTCGATGCGCTGGCGGCATGACCCGGAGACCCGCGAGATGACCCGCAGGTTGGTGCGCTCGGTGGGGGTGGCCGCTTGGCCGACCGCAGCGATGTACGTACTTCTTGCACTGGCCGGCACGGTCCCGGGCGGCACCTTCGTGGTGCAGCTGTCCTATTCGGTGTTCTTCGCGCTGTCCTATGTCAGTGCCCGGGCGGTGTCGATGGCGGCTCTGCCCGGGCTGGCTGACGCCGCACACCGCGAGGATGGTGCCACCTTTGCTTCGGGGTGGCGGCAGGGCCTGTCCTATGCGGTGATTGCCAGCCTGCCGCTGCTGGTGTTGCTCACGGTGCTGTCCGGACCAACCGCAAACCTGCTGGCCAACGGCGAGCTGAGGCATGCGGACCTGATCGGGCCTCTTGCTGCCTGCCTGGCGGTGGTGGCGGTGGCCCAACTGGTCGGTGGGGTGCATGACATCGGCCGCCGGGCGCTATTTGCCCGGCTCGACGATCTCATACCGAGGCGTGCCAGCGAGGTGGCCTTCGGCGTGATCGTCGTGGCCGCGGGCGCGGCATTGTTGCTGCCTACTGACTCAACGCGTCTGGTCTGGTTGGTCACGGCCATCCTGGCCGGTGAGCTGGCCGCTGCCGGGACGGTGCTGAGCCGGGTGCGGCGCGCGATCCATCCGGAACGGTTTGTGGACGTCCGCGGGCTGATTGCTGCGCTGGTCGCCACGGTCGCGCTGCTTCCGGTGGCTGCCACGATGTGGTGGATCCAACAAAGTGATCACGGAGATCAGCTCGTCGATCTCGCAATTCTCGGCCTGGGTGGCGTGGTTGCGCTCGGGGTCTATGTCTTGGTGCTGCGTGTCGCGGTGCGACGGATAGGTGGTGGGTCATGACACAAACCCTCCCGCCGGGTTCTAATTCGTCTCCCGCCCCTGGGGGGGCTGGCTCGGCTCCCGCTGCCGGCGGGTATTCACCAAGCCCGGTGGTGAGCCGCTGGTTGGGGTTGGGGGCTGCTGGTTGCGCGGTGGTCGGCGGGATTCTCGCGGTCGCCGCTGGCCCGCTCATCGCGCTGGCCGCGATCGGGGTGCTGGCGCTGGTCGGGATATTCGCTGCGGCCGCCTACCGGCCGATCTTTGCGACATATGCCTATCTCGGCACCCTGCCGCTCATCGCAGGGATTGACCGCGGGCATCTCATTCCGCTGGTACGGCCCAACGAAGCGCTGCTGGTGGTACTGCTTGCCGGAGCGCTGACGGGTGCTTACCTACAGTGGTGCAGGGGCGAGCGGATACCGCTGCAGCTACATCAGCTCGATATACCACTGGGCATTTTCCTGCTGGCCTCGACGGCTTGGCCGCTGCTGTCGATGTTGTTGCGTGGCCAGACGCTGACGAGCTCCGATCTTGCGGCGGTGCTGCCGGTCTGCAAGCTCGTCGCCATCTACCTGCTGGTGCGTTTCAGCGTCAGCACCGATGGCCAGCTGGTGCGGTGCTTCCGGCTGATCGTCTGGCCGGGCGCAGTCGTCGCGGTGATCGCAATCCTGCAAACTCTGCACTTCGGCCCGGTCGTCTCGATGCTGCAAGCAGTGTGGGTACCGGACAGCAACTCGGCCGCACTCGCTGAGCGAGGAACGACCACGCTGGCCTCGCCGATTGCCACCGGCGACTACATCATCATCTGCCTGACTTTGATCGTTTGCTGCGGGATCCGGGGCTTGCTGGAACGCTGGGAGCGGCTAGGTCTGGGACTTGTGCTCGGCGCAGGTGTGCTCGCCACCGGGCAGTTCTCCACCTGGATCTCCGCCGTGGTGGCGGCAGCGCTGATCTTGTGGCGGTTCAGCGGGGTGCGCCACAGTTCCCTGCGGTTCCTGTGGTTGGTGCCGGTGGCGCTGGCCATCGGTGCGCCTGCGTTGATCGGCCGGTTGCAGGGGTTCAGTGAGTTCGGTGTGCCGCGCAGCTGGATCGGACGCTGGAACAACCTGTCGAACTTCTATCTGCCGCGGTTTGGGTTCATCAATGTCCTGATGGGCGTCTCACCGGACTCGGTGCTGGAGGCGCCCGAGAGATGGCGCGACGTCATCTACCTGGAAAGCGGCTATCTCGAACTGCTGTGGGTTGGCGGGATCCCGCTGCTGGCCGCATTCGTCTGGCTGTCGGTCGTGGTGCTGCGCCGCACGCGCGAGCTCATGGACCGGCCAGAAAACCAACAGAGCGCCCTTGGCGCCGCTGCTTCGGCGTTGTGGGTGTGCTGGTGGTTCGTGCTCATTCTCACTGTCCTCGATCCGCACCTCACGCTGCGGGGCACCGGGGACCTTCTGTTCATGCTGATCGGAATCACCGCGGGGAGGCTAAGTGTCCAGCGGCGTTGAACAGACACGGTTACCCGCTCGATGGGAACCGATTGCCCGGCGAGCCGTTGATCTGACGGTTGTGG
>JAJPIR010000231.1 GCA_021324675.1 Actinomycetota bacterium | reverse complement strand
AGGGACTTGCAAAGCACCCGAACCTGACGTTGGTGGCCGAGCAATCCAGCAGCAGCGACCCCAACACCGCACTGTCGGTCACCGAGAACATCCTGACCGCCAACCCCAACCTGGACGGGATTTTCGCGGCGAATGAGCCCGGAGTGGTTGGCGCCACCAACGTGCTGAACCAAGCGGGAAAGGCTGGGAAGGTAAAACTGATCGGCTGGGATGCGTCACCGGACGAGGTCAAGGGAGTCACGTCAGGAGCAATCACCGCGCTGATTGTGCAGAACCCGTTCCGGATGGGCTTCGACTCAGTCAACGCGATGATGCAGACAGTACGCACCGGCCAGGTGGCATCGAGCGAGGACACCGGCGTTGCCTTCGTCACCAAGGACAACATCAACGACCCTCACGTGCAGGCGATTCTCCAGCCCAGCTGTGTGAACCCACCCGCGTGAGCCCTCGCCGCCGTCATTGGCCCCAGCCGGGTTATTGTCGGTGGTGCTGCGCGGATCACCACCTGATCGCGGGTAACAGACGAGGAATCTGCTTCGTCGACGGGGAGGAGAACTCATGGGCATTGGTGACAAGTTCAACGAGCTGAAGAAGAAGGCCCAAGATGTGCTGGCCCAGCATCCGGACAAAGTTGAGCAGGGCATCGACAAGGTAGGGGACTTCGCTGACAAGAGGACTCGCGGCAAGTACTCAGACCAGATCGCCAAGGGTGCCGACATGCTCAAGCAGCGGTTGGGTAAGCAGGATCCGCCACGGTAGGTCGATCGTTAGGGGTTGAGAGTCACCGCGAACGAACCCAGGCAACCTAATCGACTTGAGAAAGAGAAGAACACCTGCTGGTCGTTGTCCGGGATGAAGCAGGAATGAACGCAACGGGGTTCGGCGCACAGCTCAGCTCTCTGCGCGGTCCTTAGCCAGCGCTGGCGTCGGCGACGACACCATCGTCATGGAGCCGACCAATTTCTGCAGCTGACAAGCCGAGAATCTGACCAAGAACCTCATCGGTGTGCTGGCCGAGTCGGGGTGCGGGCGCAGGCGGGATCCGGTCGTCGGCGGAGAATTCGATCGGCGAGCCAGGCGTGAGGTAGGTCCCTATTTCCGGCTGCTCGACGTTGGCGAACATGGGGTTGGCGGGTGAGCAGCGGGGATCGTTGGCAACGAGTTCCGCGAATGTCTGGTATGGCCCCCAGCACACGTCATGTGTATCGAAAATCTCGCCGACTTCACGCAGTGTCCGGTTACCAACCCAGGGCTCGATGAGGGCGGCGATCAGATGGCGCGCGGCAAAACGATCACCCTCCTTGGACAGGTCAACGCTGAGTAGTTTCTCGATCTGAGCGCAGGCGTCACCGATCCCGACGGCCGTCACCAGGCTGCGCCACTGCCGCGGTGTCAGCCCGACGACCATGACCCGCTTGCCATCCTTGGTGGGGAAGTCACACCCAAATGCGCCATACAGGTAGTTGCCATACCGGGGCCGTTCAGTGTTGTTGATCTGTACTTCGGCGAGGTAGCCGAGATGGCCGACGGTGGCCATGGCCACATCGGCGAGGGCAAGCCGGATGAACTGGCCGGTCCCGGTGATCCGCCGCTTACGTTCGGCGGCCAGCAGGCCGGTGGCGGCCAAGGTGCCGGTGACGACGTCCCAAGCTGGCAGCAGGTGGTTGACCGGGGTCGCAAGGGCATCCGGTCCTGTGGTCCAAGCGAAGCCGGTGGCGGGGTTGATCGTGTAGTCGACGGCAGAGGATCCGTCCGGGTTGCCCACGATGTTCATCATGATCAAATCAGGGCGCCGGGACGCCAAGGCGGGGTAGTTCAACCAGCCCGCAGCTGGAAAGTTAGTCAAAAACAGCCCCGCGTCATCACCCGGCGAAGTGATCAGGTCGACGAGCAGTTGCCGGCCTTGCGGCGATCGCATGTCGACTGCGATCGAACGCTTGCCCTTGTTCAAACCAGCCCAGAACAGGCTCTTCCCCTCCGCGGTGACCGGCCAGCGGTGGGCGTCGAGCCCGCCGCCGATCGGATCAAAGCGGATGACATCGGCACCGAGTTGAGCAAGGGTCATCCCACCCAACGGCGCCGCCACGAACGCCGAGCCCTCCACCACGCGCATACCTGCCAGGATTCCGGCCATTGCACGCCTCCCTACCGAGCCAGCGCGACGAATCGCCAGTCCAACACTGGCTTGTCCACCACGGTCAGATCGCCGGCGTCAGCCGCGGGGCAGCCATGCACCAGCGCCCGTAGGTCGATGAGCTGGTAACCATCCCGGACATGGACCGCTTCGACATGCAGTTCGGTGCGTAACACGTCACCCTCGAACACCGGGCCGATGTGATCGCAGCTGCGCCATGCCACGATCGTCACCAGGTCGGGCAAAGCCCGGGTGGCATGCGCTCCGGCAATGGAAATGGTATGTCCGCCGTAGACCAGGCGGCGCCCGTACGCGGACGCGGCGGGGTCGGTGTGCGTGGCCGCGAGGTTCAGGGTGGCTCTGGCCAGTTCTGGCGCGCCGGTCACGGTATCGCGAACCTCGATGTCGTAGATGGTGCCGGGTTGGACTTCGGTGGGCCGGAAGGCACTGAGTCGCCAACCCCACGGCAGGTCATCGACGGGCTCAGCATCAGTGGGGATGTGGTCGAAGCTGTCAGCGTGACCGGTGTTGGCTGCGGGATCGCGCAACGGGATCATCGGGCAGCGCCAGTAATCCAGCACGGGTTCATCCAGCTGGTTGCTGACCCGCACGCGGAGCACGGCGAGACCGGTGGGCGGCCGTCCGGGTTTCGGGCGGTTCTGCCGCAATGCAACGACCTCCGTGCGGGCGCGCAATGTGTCACCCAGGTGCACCGGCCGCAGCAGTCGCAGCCCGCGGTAGAACAAATTGCCGCGGACCCGCTGCGAGGGCGCAGTGCTCTGGCCGATCGCGACATGGCAGACCAGCGTGGGATGGGCCAACGGCTCGGCACGACCGGTGACCGCCGCGGACAACTCGCGATCCAGCGGTAGCCGCAGCCGATCGCCGGATAGCGACTGATGCAATGCCGCGTAGCCCGACGTCAACGTCAGTCCCGGTGCATCGGCGAAGACCTGCCCGTGCGCGAGGTCCTCAAAATACGGCCCGCCGACCCGTACCCGGTTCTGCGCCATCGCACCAATCGTACGGCGCACGCAGTTGCCACCGCGACAGTCGCGCCAGGGCGTGATCAAGTCCGATGCACGTCCGCCTCAGCAACGCTGGCCTGGTCCGGCGCGGGAAGTGCCGCACGACGCTGGCGAACCCGCAGTTCTAACACCGCGATCAGCAAAGCCAGGCAGACAAACCCGGTTCCGGTGAGCAATGCCGCCGCGATGGCCGCCCGGTAATTGTGGCTGCCGTGCCCCAGCATCCCGTAGAACACCGCCGCGAGCGTGGCCGTACCGATGGCCGATCCGATTCGCTGACCCGTCTGCAGCGCTCCGGCCGCGGCCCCGCCCATTTCGGGTGGCACGCATTCCAAGGTCAACGTGATGTTCGGAGAGATCACAGCACCGCCACCGATACCTCCCACCAGCAACGGCAACGCTGCCCACCAGCCAGCCCAGGCGGCGGGTGCGACATAGAGCACCGCCGCTGTGCCAGCTAATCCCACCGCGACACTGATGAGGCCGACAACGGTCAGCCGGCGCCCGTACCTGGTCACCAACCGTCCGGCTAGCGCTGCTGACAACGCCGAACCGAGGGCGAACGGCGTCACCGCCAGGCCGGACTGCAGCGGCGTGTAACCCAATCCGTGCTGGAAGTACAGCGCAAACACGAGCCAGACCCCGCTGAAGCCCACGAAATACACCAACCCAAGCGCGGCTCCTGCCGAGTAACCCGGCGTGGCGGACAGCAGCCGGGTGTCGAGCAAAGGCGGGCGATTGCGCCGCACCATCCGCTGCTCCCAGCGAACAAACAGCGCGGTCACCACGGGTGCCAACACGAACAACCACCACAGGCGGCGCAGGCCCCCGGTGTCGACCTGCACCAGGGGCAGCAACAGGCACAGCACGCCGCATCCCAGCAGCAGCGCTCCAATCACATCAATGTCCGCGATGACCCGTGTGCCGCTACGTGGTCGGGACGGCACCAGCCGCCAAGCTGCCACCAGGGCGACCAGCCCGATCGGAACGTTGACGTAGAAGATCCACCGCCAGCCATCCTGCTCCCCCGCCACGTTGAGGATGAAGCCGCCGACCACCGGGCCGACCGCTGTGGAAAGCCCGACCGTGGCACCGAAAATGCCAAATGCTCTGCCGCGCTCGGCACCGCGGAACAGCACCTGGATCAAACCGGAATTCTGCGGGGTGAGCATTCCCGCGGCCAAACCCTGCAGCAGCCGAGCGGCGACAAGCAACTCGGCATTGGGGGCGGCTCCGCACAACGCGCTGGTCAGCACAAAAGCGGTGAGTGCCAGGAGGAACATCCGGCGCCGGCCTAAGCCGTCACCCAATCGCCCGCCGGCTACCAGCACCAACCCGAAAGTGAGCGCGTAACCGGACACCACCCACTGCACCTGCGCTACCGAGGTACCCAGGCTGTGCTGGATGGACGGCAACGCAACGTTGACGATGCTGACGTCGAGCAAGCTCATGAAGCCTGCCAGCTGGGTGACAGCCAAAGCGCGCCAACGATTCGGGTGCGCAGACTGATCCACTGAGGAGGCTTCCGCGCGAAAGCTCATCCTCCCATCTTGCGCGGGACGGGAGCGATCTGCGCTGGATGATCCTT
>JAJPIR010000005.1 GCA_021324675.1 Actinomycetota bacterium | reverse complement strand
GCGGAAACCCCGTGGCCCGCAGCGGGTGTAGCCGAGCCGTTAAACCGAGCCGTCACGGGATCATCCTCTCCCGGCAGCCCCAGCCCACACCACTGCAGTACCACAGCGACCCTCAGCGCGTGCGTGAATGCGGTTATCCAGCAGCTGCCGGTGGTTACAATGCTCGGTTTCTCAGCAATGCGCGGACGTGTGCCAGCAGCGCGTCGGCCTCAGCCCGGGCCCATTGGTCGGCGTCCCAGTGGACCGCATCAACATCAGTTCGGGCTGGCGGTAAAGCTGCGTGCGGTGGCGCGCGATCAGGGCGGAGGCCAACAAGTCGCGGAAGGTGTCGTCCAGGACGATCCGGTGGGCACTGGCCGGGTAAGCAGCACCAGAAAAATAACTCATGATAATCGCTTGGATCTCTCGCTGAGCTGACCGCCTGGTATCCGTAGCAGTAATGAGTACGCCTCAGACATGACTTGCTACGAACCCGCGCGCGAACAGATGGCGAATCAAAACATGTATCGTCGGTACACCAGGCGACCTGACATCACCACGGGGCGCTGCCACTGCGCGCAAAATAACGTACCGCGGTACGCGCCACTCCAGACAACAGACAACTGATTCCCACGCCGATAACCACGTACAGCACCGATGTCGCCACCTGTTGCTCCGTGGTTCCCCCACAAGGAATACCTGGAGCACCAGAATGGCGACGACGATCGCGCAAATTGCACCGAAGAACGCGGTTGGTCGCGGGGTGGTCAGTAACAGCAGGTGTAGCAATGCGGTGGCCACCAGCGCGGCCAGCGCCGCCGAGATCGGCACGACTGCCATCGCCTGGTCCACCAGCTGGCCCTTCGCCGACAAGATCGGGATGCCCAGCAGGCCACGGATCAGCAACACCCCGACCACGCCGATGCCGGCTGCCACTACTGCGGTTGCGCCGCCACCGGCCCACAACCGGCGCGCGGACACTTCCGTGTCCTGGCTGTCTGCGCGCGTCATGGGCGGCGGCGCATGGTGCGGTTGCTGGACCGGCAGTTCCCATGTGTTCTCCACGCCACGTCTTCGCCCTCGAGCAGACAGCGAGTTGGGCGGTTCACTGGGCGGAGGCTGTGGAGAGGTTGGCGGTGTCATCGCTATACCTTTCTCATACTCAGCGGGTACCGGCTGCAGGGAAAGTGTCAGCGGACAGTTGCTACCTCCGCTGTCCATGCCACCGCTTGTGCATCCCCTGTTCACCCGCACGAAAAAACACTCAAGCTACGCGTGGTGCACAACTGCCGCTTAGCGCGCAACTTACCGCGATCATCACGATTTGTTGACCACAAGCCGCGGTTTGATTTCGCACGGCTACGCACGCGGCAAACCAATGGAAAAATAGTCTCTCAAGTTTTCGTTTATCGATTTTTCATCTCCCGGAGCATTCCACTTGGCCACCGGAAAGCGTCACGTTCAGCGGCTCGCTAGCGCCATGCGCGACACGGACCAAAGCGCATCTTCGCGTGGGTTAACAAGGGACGTATAAAAAGAAGCAGAGGCAACAAAAGGTAATAGCAGTCCGCTCGGGTGGGATAACTTCGAGTGTGATTCCCCGAGGAGGATTGAGATCATGCCTTGCGAACGCAGGGGACATAGATCCCTATCAGAGCAGCCCGAGGAGTCCCTCAGCTGGGCAGCACTCGGATCGGATGAGCAAGAAGGGTGCTGCCCGGCCTACCTGACCGGCACACAGCAGCAGGCAACAGCCAGGCTCTCCGCTGCTGCCCGGCTAGGGCTGTGGGTCAAGGGAAAAGCCCGGGAGAACCGGCTGCGCCAGCTGGCCAGGCGGCAAGGCCTCCGGTTGAGTAAGACTCGACGCTGCGCCGCAGGTGCCGCCGGCTCCCTGTGCTATGGGCTGGCCACCGCGGGGGCAGGCCGGCCGGTCAGTTTTGCCGAAGGAATGACGCTCGATGAGGTTGAGAAATACCTGGTGTACGGGATGGCCAACGCCGAGGTCATAGCGTACCTCAGCCAAACCTATGGCTCAGTATTCGTCGGCGATCTGATCAAGCACCTTCCCAGCAAGGGCCCTCAACCCCGATATGAAGACATGTCGGGGTTAGCGACCCGTTTGTGACCCCGATATGTCTCAATATCGGGGTCAGGAAGCGGCGAAGCGGCTAGTCGACGGCTCGGCGACGGAAGCCGATGAGGCCGATGATGCCGAAAACGGCGAGCGAGCCGATCAGTGCTAGGACGCAGATCCACCCTGGGATATGCGGGATGCTCGGCACCAGGGCTGCCCGCATGCCCTCACTGACGTAGGTGATGGGGTTGGCGGCGGTCACGATCTGAAACCAGCGCAGGTGCGTCAACAACGGCCATGGGTACTGAGTAGCGCCGGTGAACAGCAGCGGGGTGAAAATCAGCGAAAATGCCATACTGATCTTTGTGGGGGGCACGAATGTGCCGATGGTCATGCCAATGCAGGCGCCGACCAGGCTGCCCAGCAAACCGATCCCGATCAGCAAACCCAGCCCGGCAGCCCGGTACGGAACCGAACCCAGCACGCCGAT
>JAJPIR010000116.1 GCA_021324675.1 Actinomycetota bacterium | reverse complement strand
CGAAATGGATTTGGCAGGGCCGGTGAGGGGTTGGCCCAGCGGGGTGGGGTGAGTCCGATCGGTGAGGTTCCACAATCGCACTGTTTTGTCGGCGCTGCCGGTGGCCACGGTGTGCCCATCGGGGCTGAACGCCACCGCGTGCAGTTCTCCGTCGTGGCCGGTGAGGGGTTGGCCCAGTGGGGTGGGATGAGCCGGGTTGGTCACATCCCACAACCGCAGGGAACGGTCGTTACTGCCGCTGACCAGCATGCGCCCATCAGGACTGAAAGCTACGGCATTGACTCCCTGGGCGTGGCCGGTGAGGGGTTGGCCCAGTGGGGTGGGGTGTGCCGGGTTGGTCACATCCCACAACCGCACGGAATGGTCGTCGCTGCCGCTGGCCAGCGTGCGCCCATCAGGGCTGAATACTGCTGTGTTCACCGACTCGGTGTGGCCGGTCGGTGGCGCAGATAGTGCGGTATTTCCCATCGTGAGCAGCGTTGTGTCGAGGTCCGAATCTTCGTGTCCCACGTTGCGGGCGATGAGGTCGAGTTGAGCTGCCAGGGAGACGTCAGTCTGAAGCAGTCGCTCAGCCTGGAGGGCAATCTGCCGGGACAGAGCGGTGTCGCGTTGCCGACCGGCTTCCTTGCCATTGACCAACGCGCGGTTCCAACCCAATCCGGCCACAACCGACAGCAGCAGCAAAGCCACCGAGACGAGCACGGCCAGGCGGAGTGCTACACGGTGCTGGCGGACGTCTTCGGCTTCCAAATCGGCCTTGGGTTGCCCGCGGATTGGAGAGGCAAGTTGTGCGATCGCGTCCCGAAACCGGCCGTGCTGCAGGTCGAGGTGGGTCTCCTCTTGGGTCCAAGAAAGGTCAAGCCAGCGCGGTTCTTCGCAGAACACACCGAACAGCGCTGGCGGGATAGCGGTCGATCGCTTGCGATCAAAGTCACCTGCAGCCCAGTGGCACTCGCCCTTGGCTATCACCAGAAGAATATGCTCAACTGGCTTATTCGTTTTCCACCACTCGATTTCCCGACCTACCCACTCTGACCGGGCCGCCTCCGGAGAAGCCAGCAGCACAAAGTAGTTAGACCGCTCCAGTGCGGCGACAATATCGGGCCACAGCGCATGCGAGACACCCAATTCGCTATCGTCTCGGAAGACATTTAAAACGCGCCGCCTGTACCACTTTTTCCCCAGCCGCTCCAGGCCGCGCTCTACAGCAGGCCCGAGCTGAGGGTCAGCGGCGTGACTGTACGAGAGAAACGCCGCATAATCAGCCGTGTCCGCCACGTGACGAGGTGGTTGCAGATCAGCCAAGGTTTCCCGGTGAGCACTCTGGCGCTCACCCGACGGCTCAGCAGCACCAACGCTGCTCCAGGCAGCAGCCGGGCGGCCCTCTCCGTAGTATTGATCCCGCCCTGTGTCCTTTTTATGACGATAGTCGTATTTCACGGCGGCGTCCAGTCTGCATTTGATCTTGTCTTGGGTTCAAGCGCATACCTTGGTTTTATCGAGTACTGATACGCGGATTTGATACATCTTTTTGCAGTCCTCAAGCATCTTGCCGTCAAGATCTGTTCGGCCGGGGAGCTGGACGATCCGCGGGCCGCGGCGAGGACAGGCCAGCTGCACGTCAGACCAGCTGCACGTCGCTGACTCGCCGCTAGGCGACGACGTCCGGCCATGGCATGTCGGGTCGATCAGGCACTCCCGAGATCGCCCGCTGACGTCGAACGCAGCAGCGCGATCGCCGCCTACCTCAGACCTTTCATTGATGATCAGCCCGGTAGTAGGAGGCCTGCATTGTGAAGAGTCGAGCATAAAGGCCGTGTCGGTCCATCAGCTGGGTGTGGTTTCCGTGCTCTACGATCTGCCCCTGGTCGAGCACAGCCAGTTGGTCGGCATCCCGTAGAGCGCCAAGGCGGTGAGACACCAGCAAAGTGGTGCGGCCTCGGCGGTGTTCAGCGAGTCGAGTGTGAATTTCATATTCGGCCTCGGCGTCCAACCCTGAGTTTGGTTCGTCGAGAATAAGAAAATCTCGGTCGCCACGGAGCATGGCTCGGGCGAGCGCGATCCGCTGCCATTGCCCACCAGAAAGCGAGATGCCGGCCGTGGGGTCGGTACGGTCGGAAAAAGTTCTGGTCAGAAGGGATTCGTAGCCGCGGGGCAGTGCCGCCAAATCTTGATGTATTCCGGCCTGGAGCCCAGCTTGCTCGATTCGCCGGTTGTTGTCCAGTGCGGCGAGATCGCCTAAACCGATGTTCTCTCGCGCGGTCAAGTCGTAGTTCATGAAGTCCTGGAAGACCACACCGATACGGGCGCGCAGTTCGGCTGGATCGATCTCCCGCAGGTCGACACCGTCCCAGGTGATGCTGCCTCGGGTCGGATCATAGAACCGGCAGAGCAGCTTGACGAGGGTACTCTTGCCGGAGCCGTTGCGGCCGACGAGGCCAATGGTCTTGCCGTAGGGGATGGTGAGGTCGACGCCCTGAAGTATCCACGGGTGTTCCCGAGTATAGCGAAACCAAACGTCTTGAACCTCGATGCCGTGCCGCAGCGGCGGAATCTGTATCGGGGATCTCCGGATAGTGATATCAGGTTTAGCGTCTTGTATCGATTGGAAATGCTCGAATAGCATCACCTGTTGATAGGTGTAGGCCACATGGCCGACCAATCCGGCCAGGCCGCCCTGTATAGTGGCCACGGCTGTGACGAACATCGATACATCGCCTACTGTGAGGTGTCCGTGGCGAGCGCGGCTGATGGCCCATACAAGCCCGGTACCTGCTATGGCGGCAGCGAGCGCACCGAGGGCGGTTTGGATGATGAGCTCCCTACGATCCAGCTGTCGGTATTGGGCATTGGCCCGTCGTCGTTCGGTCAGCATGCGGCCGTGCAGGAAACCACCGACACCGAACAGCCGGATCTCCTTCGCTGCCTGGCTATCGGCCATGAGACGGGAGTAAAAGAGCTCCCGCCGTTCAATGGGACCGAGTTTCCACATCGTCGCGGCCCGCCGCCGGGATAATGCGATCTGGGCAGCAAGGGAGGGGATTGCCGAGGCGAATACAGCCACCATCATCATTGGGCTTAGCACAAACAGCGATCCGAAGAGCCCGCCAATAGTGACCAGGCCGCCAAGGATCGCCAGGCCGCCGGTCACCACCTCGCTAGGGGTGCGGCCGCCTGCCAGTTGTGCAAGGCGCAGTCGATCCAGGAAGTCCGGGTCTTCGAACTTGGCCAGACCGGGTAGCCGATTGACCGCTGTATAAAGCTGATCTTGCGCAGCCAAGCCGGCGGCCCTGTCCAGTTCAGTTCGTAAGTAAGGTATGGCGTGCGATGACACTGCTGCGAGCAAGCCCACCATTGCCAGTGCCACTGCCACGGCGATCAAGGTAGCGGCGGAGTCGCCGACGACGATGCGGTCTAATGTGAACTTTGTCAGCCACGCGGCGGCGATCGGAAGGCTTGATGAGATCACGGTCACTATCGCCAGCAGGGCAACCCAAGCGGCACCGGCTCGCCAGGCCAGCCGGGTCCCAGTAGCCAGGGCCCGGGCGGACGGACGCTGGACACCTTCGGCGACGACCGTTGCAAGCCGCAACATATCTACTCCGTGTTGGGAACAGGCTGGCTTGGTACACCAGTCGATCCGTAACTTACGGACATTGCGCCACCGACGCCGTCAATTTTTCAACCCACTCGCTCCGACTGTCGGCATCTCACCGGTGTGCCGCAAAAAACTATGAAACCGGTGCTGCTCCCGCCTAATCTCTCGACCCAACAGCCGTGTCCGTTGATGTCCGCTGCACCTGGAGCTAGCCGCCTGCGATTGACAGATCAGCGGAGTTCTCGACCAAATGTGAGCGGGGGTCATGATCGGTGAGCTGAGCTGGGCCGCGCTGGCGGGACTGCGGTTCGTCGCCGCATCCCGTGACAAGGGCTCTATGTACCGGCTGAACTGGGACGGTGCAGTGGTAGCCGTGGCCCGGGCCGCTTCGCGGCCGCTGGGCGCTCTCGTCCGGGACCTGCGGTTGCGTGGACGCGTGCTCGGTGGCTTCCTCGATCCGTTAGAAGACGCGATTTTTCTGACCGTGGCATTGCGCCGCCTCGGTGTCCCTGCGTCATTCCACGTGGGTCGCGAACTTGTGCCGTGGGTGCCTCCCGCAGGACTGTTTGCATGGGTGCAATGTGGAGGCGATGTAGTTTCCACCTCGCTGCCCGTGCGCGAGCAATATGTCGAGGTACTGTGTGTAGCACCCACCCCTCAGAGGGGTATCGACATATGAGCATGTATTTGCGAATTCATCGTGCCCCTTCTCGGCTCGTATACTCGGGCGCCGGAGCGGTTCCGCAAGGTCAGCTACGACTCGAACAGACCGAACAATCTTGGGCATTGACCTGCCGGTGGCCTGGCCATGCAGTGTTCTATCGGATCGATAACGGCGTGATTGAATGCAGTGATGAACTGGCGCGGTTAACTCGCGGAGATGTCCGCGCCACTGTGGCGGACGCTACGCTTTTATCACTTATCCATGGAGTTCCGTTTCCACCAGACGCTACTCATGTGCCTGGCGTGCGTCGCCTCGTGGTCGGTGGCACCCTTCGCATGGATCCGGGAGGAATTGTGGTGACGGTTGCAAAACCTGATCCACCGGCTCAGCGGGCCTCGCAGGTCCAGGCAAAGTTGGCTGATGCGATCACCGAATGGTTTGCCACGCTTGGTGGTGACTGGGCGCTTGCTTTCAGCGGCGGGCTGGCCTCCACCTTCATGGCCGTGTGCGCGATTAACGCCGGGGTATGCCCACCACTCGTGCACGTTCCCCTGGCTTCACCGCTTTATCAGCCTGAGTTGCCAAGTGTGCACGGCCGTACGGCTATGGTGATATGTCAGGATCTCGTCGATGAGATAGCTGCGCATCATATTACGGGAACCGAAGCGGCGCCGCCGTTGCCTGATGTCTATTTCCCCAGCCAGGTGCTGCGGCGAGTCGGTTTGGAACTAGATCGGGGTATCGTTACCGGAGTAGGTTTGGAATCTTTGACTACTGGCGACCTGCACAATGTCAATCTTGGGCCCAGATCACACCGGCTCCGATCCTGTGAACCATTTCACCATAGTGGGAGGCTCCGGACGATTGGTCATGCCCGGCGCATTCTTCGGCGAGATCTATCGACGGGCTCCAGCACCCCAGCAGCCGAGCACAACCCGCTGGCAGCCACTGGAGGCCAGCCACCCGTGGGCTCTATCCATGAGTTGCCGGGGCTCACCGGCAGAGGGCGAGCGTGCTTGGGCTCTGCGTCGTTGGCCTCGCGTGCGATGCTTACCGAGCATCGTGTCCGCATCGGCCCGCTTTACGCCCGTCTCGAAGAGACGATCAGGCAGCTGTGGCTGAGTGACAGTGCCGCATCGATGTATTACCCAGCGCTGGCACCAGGAGTACTGGCGGCTGCCGCCACGCTATCTCCCTCAGAGATGGGTAAGATTGATGATGGGCTGTTCGTCAATCACCTGCCCCTCCGAGCCGAGTTGTCGCGGCACGGCATTGGCCCGGTACGCGAGTCTCCTGGCAGCTTCTGGGCTCGCCTGGTGGCCGCCCGCTATCTGTTGCGCGAACGCAGAAAAATTGTCGCTGAGCTTTCGCGAAGTAGTGCCCTGGCGGAACGGGGACTGATCGATCCCGCCGCACTGTCCGCAGCGCTCGCCGACGGCATGGTGCTCACCGAGTACGCATTGCCAATATTACGTGCGGTGTGGCTCGATCGCTGGCTACGGTCATGAAGCCCGTAACGGAGGTTGCATTCATGATCTGGGACACGCAGCCACTGCGGTTTGCGCCAGGCGTGGTGGCGACCTGGTTACCCTTCGGTGGCCTGGTTTTGGTTGCCGCGGATACCTTGGCGATAGCCGAGTTCGGCGAATCCGACGCAGTGGCGATTCAAGCCCTCCTTCTTGGCAGGAAAGTCGCGTCCCACAACCTGCGCGCGGTTGCTGACCGGCTGATCGCCGAGGGCTGGCTGCTTTCGATCACCCAGTGAATCGAGGAAGGCGGACGAAAGGGACCTGATGCAGGTGTTAGTTGAGCTCCTGCTACCTCTCCTAGCAGGGCCGCTGATGATCGGGGGACTGGCGAAGTTGATGACGCCACTTGCGAGGATCCCCTGGCCAGTAAGAACTGGCATACTGCGGCCCCCGCTGGGGCCACGCGTCGCCGGAGGCGGTGAGCTGGCCGCACTGATGTTCATTTGGCTGGGGTCACAAGGGATTGCCTCGGGAGTGGCGGCTGGTAGCTACGCCGTGCTGACCGCCGCGGGCTGGCGACTGCGTGGACGCCCATGCGGCTGCTTCGGGCCGATACGGCTGACCGTGATCGGCCCCACTCATGTGGTCCTTAACGCTACTGGCATGTGCCTGTCCACTGGGCTGCTAGTGCTGTCGCTGACGTTGGCTGCGCAACCGCGCCCCGCGCTTGTGCAGCGCGCCGTCGCCATAGCGATCGCCGGTGTACTCGTCTATGCGGGGCTGTGGCTGGGTGGCCGGCTCCGAACCGGTAAGCAGGAAAAGATCCAACCGTGTCCTGATGTGATTGGCAGTGTTCACCTGTATGTATCTCAGGACTGCCCGGCGTGCCGTGCGCTCGAGATCTTACTCGCTGGCATGGAGACGGATCGGCGGGCGATGGTGACCGTATTCGAGGTCGGAGTGCAGACTGGCCTTCCCAGTAGGCTGGCACATCTGGGGATGCCTTGCGCCGTGCCCCTGTCGCCCACTGAGCAGAAGGTGTGTACCCCGGTGTCTGGCTTGGCCACGGTAATGCGCCATATCCAGGCCATCACTTTAGGCGCAGAAAACAGCTACACTAGACGCTCAGAAGTGAGCGTATCACTTCGTGCTGGCGGAACGCTGACCCGAAGGAGGAGACCATGGCCGTGGCAGTAGCAAGGCGGCTCTCGGCCGGAGCACTGCGCAGTCATCTCTTCCCCACCGGCGGTGAGGGATCCCTGTTTGATGGCAGTGGTGTGATGCTCGATTCAATCTGCGCGTTCGGTGGCGACCGGGCGTGCAGCTCTAATTGTGCTAACAGGGGATACTCTGGTGGATATTGCAACGCAAACAATGATTGCGTCTGCACATAAAAGTCGTTGTCGCCTGGTCTCCCATTAATGGTTGCAATGCTGTTATAGGCAATTTGCCAACGTTGAGACGTTTGCTTTAGGCTCGAAAAGAACCTACCTGTCGACATGGCTTCACAGCTATATATCGCAGCGCGAGTGGGTGCTTGAGCAAACGATCTTTCGTCGCAGTGTTAGCGGCATCTTTGGCTGTGGTCCCGGCCAGCCCTCCTACTAGTCTTGTACAGCAGCGATCAAGGTGATCACGTTGTGTTTCCATGCAAGCATCCGGATGCGCCACTGTTTCACCCGTTAGCTAACATGCGCGCCAAGCTGCGCGATGAGACCGTAGGCCAAGTCGGTGGCGACAACATAATTGCCGTGATTGATCCAGTGACAGACGGAGTCGCCCATGATGACAGCCGCGATCGACGTGCACGGCCCACGATGCGCCCGTGTGGAGCGACGTGGTGAGTTACCCGCTGCTCTGCGCGCTCTTGCCGTTCGCAGCGGGCGTCCCGTCTTGGTGTCTGTCGGAGGAGCCAGCGGGATGGCTTCGGAAGATCTTGCGGCGATCGCGGCCCTCGTGCGTGCACGTGTTGTCCCCGCGCTAGACCAGTGGGGTGCGGCCGTTGTGGACGGCGGAACTGATACTGGTGTGATGAAAGTGATGGGGCAAGCGCATGACGCTGCCGGCGCGAGCTTTCCACTCATCGGCGTGGCGGCGGGAGGCACCGTCGCCGCTCCTGACGTGGCAGAAGCCGTTGCTGATGCGGTGGATCTCGAACCGCACCACACGCACGTGGTGTTAGTGCCGGGCGACTCGTGGGGTGACGAGTCCTTATGGCTCTCGGATGTGGCGAAAGTGGTCGCGGGGGATCATCCATCGGCCACCCTCGTGATCAACGGAGGCGCGATTACCTACGAGGATATCCGGCACAGCCTCGAGGCTGGTCGTCCTGTGATCGTCGTGGCGGGCGCGGGACGTACGGCCGACGCCATCGCTGCCGCGGCCGCTGGAGAAGGTGGTGATGAGCGTGCCGCCCAGCTGGCAGCGTCCCCGTTGGTGCGCATCGTCCGCCTTGATGACCCGGACGGCGTGACTTCGGCACTGGAAGCTGCCCTGCGTCCGGAAAACGTCACCGTTGCCTCTAGCGATTCGTCGTAGGTGGGAACAAGCTTAAAGGATCTTGATGCGATGTCGGAGCAGGTCTCTGCTCTTCCCGGTGCTCACGCCCATTCGACGAAGGAGGCCTGCGCATCCAACCTACGACGGCAGGCAGATTGTGGTATCGATGTGTGTCAAGGCGCTCGATGCTGATGCGAACGACCGAAGCCGGCCAGTTACTGAAACGGTACGTATTTAAATGACCGTGTTGGAGGCGCCGAATGGCCGCTGCTGGGTTGCTGTCTTTGTTCAGCTAGGGTCGGTGCGCCCTTGGCGCACCCAATGAAAGTCACAATTATTTTGTTATCGGCGCGAATTGGCCGTCGCTGTTTGTAACGCTCCCAAGTGATCGTGAATGCCCGGAGAGCCCGCAGCAAACGCTGCCGTCGATCGCAAATCACCTAGCCATGGTGGGGCGAAGGGCACCTATCTCTGGCAGCCGGTGGATTCCCCGTGGCGGGGCAAACGCTCAAACCTGGGCCACTCGGGTGCGGTTTGCTGGTCGCCGTTGACGGTGGTGTTTGTTTCGGTTGAATCCATGGATTTACTGCCGTTCCGTCGTAGTTAGACGGTGGTCCCGTCCCACTCGGGTGCGGTTTGCCGGTCGTCGTTGACGGTGGTGTTTGTTTTGGTTGAATCCGTGGATTTACTGCCGTTCCGTCGTAGTTAGACGGTGGTCCCGTCCCACTCGGGTGCGGTTTGCCGGTCGCCGTTGACGGTGGTGTTTGCTTCGGTTGAATTCGAGGGGTCGGCGAAGGTGCAACTTGCGTCTCTCGACTTACTGCTGGTCCGCTGGTCTCTGACTTAACACTAGGCCCACAGGTACCACCCGCTCCAATAATACAGGATAAGCATGCACCGTTTTGCATGAACATCCCCGGAGGGCAGGGATTTTTCCCCGTATTGGGATTGCTTCCCGTATTGGGATTGCTTCCCGGGTTGGGATTGCTTCCGGGCTTGGGATTCGTGCAGTGCGAGTCGCCGGGTCGGCATGGTGGTTGGCAGTGTGGGTCGCCGGGTCGGCATGGTGGTTGGCAGTGTGGGTCGCCGGGTCGGCATGGTGGTTGGCAGTGTGGGTCGCCGG
>JAJPIR010000256.1 GCA_021324675.1 Actinomycetota bacterium | reverse complement strand
GCTGACCTGGCCAACGTCATCAATGAATCCGCGCTGCTGACCGCGCGAGAGGGCGGTCAGCTGATCAATGGTGCGGCGCTGGAAGAGGCCGTCGACCGGGTGATCGGTGGCCCGCGCCGCAAGAACCGGATCATCTCCGAGCAGGAAAAGAAGATCACCGCCTATCACGAGGGCGGCCACGCGCTGGCAGCGTGGGCGATGCCGGACATCGACCCGGTGTACAAGCTGACGATCCTGCCCCGCGGGCGCACCGGCGGCCACGCGCTCGTGGTGCCGGAGGACGACAAGCAGATGATGACCCGGTCGGAGATGATCGCCCGGCTGGTGTTCGCGCTGGGCGGGCGCTCGGCCGAAGAGCTGGTGTTCCACGAGCCCACCACCGGGGCGTCCTCGGACATCGAGCAGGCCACCAAGATCGCCCGAGCGATGGTCACCGAATACGGTATGAGCGCGCGGCTGGGCGCGGTGAAGTACGGCCAGGAGCAGGGTGATCCGTTCCTCGGCCGCTCCGCAGGCCGCCAGCCGGACTACTCCCTCGAGGTCGCCCACGAGATCGACGAGGAGGTGAGGGCGCTCATCGAGGCCGCGCACACCGAGGCCTGGGAGATCCTGAACACCTACCGGGACATCCTCGACGAGCTGGTCGTGGAGCTGCTGGAAAGGGAGACGCTGCACCGCAAGGACCTCGAGCGTGTCTTCAGCGGGGTCGAGAAGCGGCCGCGGATCACCGCATTCAACGACTTCGGCGGGCGCACCCCGTCGGATAAACCGCCGATCAAGACGGCCGGAGAGCTGGCCAAGGAGCGCGGCGAGCCATGGCCGCCGACCCAGCCGAGGCGGGAGCCGACGCCGGTGGGTGTGGCGCCGGGTGGCGATGATCTTCCTGGCGGCCCCCCGCATGGGCCACCCGGTCATCCGGGACCCAACGGTGCTGGGCCACACCCTGGCTATCCCACGGGGATGGTCAACGGCGGAACGGCCGCGCATCCGGGGCAGCCGGGACCGCCCTACAGCCCGTCGTCGTACCCGCGCGGTAGCTCGGGTCCACCGAACTACGGTGCCCCGCCGGGGTGGCGCCCCGCAACCGAGCCGCCCGCCCCATCCTGGCGACCCGGACCTGCTGGCACCCGGCCGCAGGACAACCCCGGCGACGATCAGCCGTCCGCCGGCTGATCGTCGGCGAGTGAACAGCTGCCGACTGAGCCTGCTGATGGTGAACCCGGGCGTGGGACTTCCAGCGCACGGAGATCCACAGTGACCAGCACTGTCAATTCAGATCCGGACGTCACGTCACGGCCCCGGGTTTTCGATCGAGTCCGGGCCGAAGCAGCGGTGCGCGAGTTGCTCATCGCCTGCGGGGAGGACCCGGACCGGGAAGGCTTGCGCGAGACTCCGGCCCGCGTGGCGCGGGCCTACCAGGAGATGTTCGCCGGCCTGTTCCTCGACCCGGACACGGTGCTGGAGCGCACCTTCGACGAAGGCCATGACGAGCTGGTGCTGGTGCGGGACATCCCGATGTACAGCCAGTGCGAGCATCACCTGGTGCCGTTTCACGGCATGGCGCACGTCGGCTACATCCCCAACGAGGCAGGCCGGGTGACCGGGCTGTCGAAGCTGGCCCGGCTGGTCGACCTGTATGCCCGGCGCCCGCAGGTGCAGGAGCGCCTCACCTCACAGATCGCTGACGCGTTGGTGCGCCGCCTGGAGCCCCGCGGGGCGATCGTGGTGATCGAAGCCGAGCATCTCTGCATGGCCATGCGCGGCATCCGCAAACCTGGCTCGATCACCACCACCTCGGCAGTCCGGGGATTGTTCAAATCCAGCGCCTCTTCCCGCAGCGAGGTGCTGGAGTTGATGATGCGGAGGTGATCAGTGCACCCTGCCATCCCCGATCCCGGCCGGTCCGTGGTGATCGGCATCATCAACGTCACCCCCGACTCGTTCAGCGACGGTGGGCGGCACCTGGACCGCGACGATGCGGTAGCACACGGCCTGGCGCTGCGCGCGCAGGGCGCTGACCTGGTCGACGTCGGCGGCGAGTCCACCCGTCCGGGAGCCCACCGCGTCGATGCGGGCACCGAGATCGCCCGGGTCGTTCCGGTGTTGCGCGAGCTGGCCGCCAGTGGTGTGCCGTGCAGCGTGGACACCACCCGCGCCGCGGTGGCTGAGGCCGCGCTGGAAGCCGGAGCGATCATCGTCAACGACGTCTCAGGCGGCCTGGCCGATCCGGCGATGGCGCCGACGATGGCGCGGTGCCGGGTCCCGTGGATCCTCATGCACTGGCGCGGGCACAGCGACACGATGGATCAGCTGGCCCGCTATTCCGACGTCGTCGCCGAGGTGCGCGCCGAGCTGGTGGCCCGGGTCGATGCTGCGGTGCTGGCCGGTGTCGATCCCGATGCCCTGGTGCTCGATCCGGGGCTGGGCTTTGCCAAGACGGCCGCGCACAACTGGTCGCTGCTCGGCCATCTCGACGCGCTCACGGAACTGGGATTCCCCGTGCTGGTCGGCGCGTCCCGCAAGCGGTTCCTGGGTTCCTTGCTGGCTGGTGCCGATGGCCGGGATCGCCATTGCGATGGCCGGGATACCGCCACTGCCGCGGTGTCCGCGCTGGCTGCCGCGGCTGGTGCCTGGGGAGTCCGGGTGCACGATGTGACCGGCTCGCGCGACGCCATCGCCGTCGCCACGGCCTGGCAGGCCAGTGCCGCCGCCCCTGCACGTCGAGGCCCCCAGCGCTGGGATGGGGCTACCCGGTGAGCGGGGGCGGGGACCGGATCACCCTCACCGGTTTGCGGGTCCATGGCCGGCACGGGGTTCACGACTACGAACGGCGCAGCGGGCAGGAGTTCGTCGTGGACGCGACGGTGTGGCTAGACCTGCGTGCCGCCGCGGCCACCGACGAGCTCTCCAGGACCCTGGATTACTCCGCGCTGGTTCAACGAGCTGCGAAGATCGTCGCCGGAGATCCGTGCAACCTGATCGAGACCGTCGCCGCGCGGATCGCCGACGACGTGCTGGCAGACCAGCGCGTACAGGCCGTAGAGGTCACCGTGCACAAACCTCACGCCCCCTTGCCGCACCCGTTCACCGACGTCTCGGTCACCTTGGTCCGGGGGCGCCGATGACCGCAGCCTGGATGCTTCACCGCCGTTTCGGGCTCCTTGCGACCGCAGTCTGGATGCGGAGTGCCGTTGTTGGGGGTCCGGAGTGAGCAGGGCGGTGCTGTCGATCGGATCGAACGTGGGAGACCGGCTGGGGTACCTGCGGGGGTGTGTTGCGCAGCTGGGCGACGTCGTCCACGCCATGTCGGCGGTCTACGCCACGCAGCCATGGGGAGGGGTACCGCAGGATGAGTTCCTCAACGCTGTCTTGCTGGTCGATGACCCGGATGCGGGTGCGCAGGACTGGCTGCGCCGTGGCCAGCTCTGCGAGGCTGCCGCGCAGCGCACCCGCACGCTGCGGTGGGGTCCGCGCACCCTGGACGTCGACGTGATCGACGTCGACCAGACCCGCCGGAACGACCCGCAGCTGACGCTACCGCATCCCCGGGCTCATCAGCGGGCCTTCGTGCTGGTGCCCTGGCTGGAGGTGGCCCCCGACGCGGTGCTCCCCGGTCACGGCCCGGTGGCTGACCTCGTCGCCGCGCTGCCGGCCGAGCAGCGCCGGGGCGTGCAGCGTCGTGACGACCTGACGCTGCGGGACGCAAGGCTCGGGTCACCGTGACGTTCACTAGAGCGCGGGATCTGATCGCGGCTGCGGTAGTCGCCGGGGTGCTGGTGAATCTGGTACTGCAGCTGTCCTACGGCGCGGTCCCGAGGTTGCCGCAGCCGGCCGGCACCTCGTTGCTCATCTTTGCAATCGCCGAAGGGCTCCTCGGCAACGCGCTGCGAGCACGGATCAGGCAACGACCGGGCAGCCGGCCGGTGCAGGCACTAGCTGCGGCCAAGGCTGTCGTGCTGGCCAAGGCTTCCTCCCTGGCCGGCGCCATCACCGGTGGGGCCTGGCTGGGTGTGCTCGCCCACGTGCTGCCCTTGCGCTCCCAGCTGGCCTCAGCGGCGTCAGACACCATCGCCGCATCGATTGGCGCGGTGTGCGCGGCCGCGCTGGTCGCGGCCGCGTTGTGGCTCGAGCATTGCTGCCGCACGCCGGAGGATCCGGATGAGCCACCACGGTCGTGATGTCCGCGAGTCGTGTGTGCCGGACCGCAAAATCCACGGAACAGGCGCTAGAGATTACGCAGGGGTAAGGGCATAGGCTGCCGGGCCGTGACACATCACCGGCCAACCCTTCCGGCGGTGCTCGGGTTGATCGCGCTGGCTGTCCCGGTACTCATCGCGCTTGGGCTGATCAGTTTCGCCATCGGTGGGGCTGCTGAGCTGGCCGGCCTGACGGCGGCGGTTTTCCCCGTGCTGCCGGTGGTGACCGCGTTCCTGTGGGTGGATCGCTGGGAACCCGAGCCGCCCCAGCTGTTGCTGGCTGCGTTCCTGTGGGGCGCGGGGATCTCGGTGGTCGGTGCCTCTCTGGTCAACGACATCGCAACCACCGGGGGTGGTGATCAGGTCGCGGCCGTGATCTCCGCGCCAGTCGTCGAGGAGGCATTCAAGGGTGCGTTCCTGGTCGGCCTGCTGCGCCTGCGGCGGCGCGAGCTCGATGGGATGGTGGACGGGGTCGTCTACGCCGGTCTGGTGGCCGCGGGCTTCGCGTTCATCGAGAACATCCTGTACTTCGGGCGCGCCTTCGCCGTCGACGGCGGCAGTGTGGCCACTGTCTTCCTGATTCGCGGCGTGCTCTCACCGTTCGCGCATCCGGTGTTTACCGCGCTGACCGGGATCGCGGTGGGGCTGGTTGCCCGCCGGCGCAACCTGGCCGGCGGGGTGCTGGTGCACCGGGTCGGCTACGTCGTCGCCGGCTACCTCGGGGCGGTCGGGCTCCATGCACTGTGGAATGCCTCTGCCGGGTTGGGATACCTGCCGGCTGTCTATGGCGTGATCATGGTGCCCCTGTTCGGTGGGCTTATCGCGCTGGTGGTGTGGCAACGCCGCCGCGAGCAGCGGATGGTCTCCGCCGCGCTGCCCGGGTTCGCCAGTGCCGGATGGATTGCGCCCACCGAGGTCCCCCTGCTGGCCAGCCAGGCCGGCCGCCGAGGCTGGCGCGACGAGGTCCGGCGACGTTCCGGAGACGGTGCCGCCGGCGCGGTGCACGACTACCAGAATGCGGTCACCGAGCTGGCGTTCCTCTCTGACCGCGTGCAGCGCGACACCGCCAGCCCGGATACCCGGCGGTGGCATCACGAGGCACTCGCCGAACTCAAGGCCGCCCGGGACCGGGCGGTCCGGGCCCCTCAACCTCCGCGGGCCGCTCAACCTCCGCGGGCCGCTCAACCTCCGCGGGCCGGTCAGACTCCACCGGCCCCGCAACCCTTCCGGGGTGAAGCTGCTCACCCAAAGGAGCGCTTCCAGTAAAGGTGGAGCTAACCTGCGGCAGTCCGGTACCCACGGCCAGCGTGGGACTGGAACGTTGGGAGGACGGCGATGGCAACGAGGCCACGGTCGGGTACGGCAGCGCTGCCAGGCGTGGCCGACCGGCCTGCCCGGCTCGCCATCGGTGTGGTGTCCGCCGGACGGGTCGGCTCGGTGCTGGGCGCCGCGCTGTCTGGTGCCGGGCATGTGGTGGTCGGGGTCAGCGCGGTGTCACGAGCATCGCTGCGCCGCGCCGAGGACCTGCTGCCGAATGCCCCGGTACTGGCACCCGACGACGTGGTGCGCCGCAGCGATCTGGTGTTGCTCGCTGTTCCCGATGATGTGCTGGCGGGTCTGGTTGCCGGGCTCGCTGCGACCGGAGCGTTCCGTGCGGGTCAGATCGTGGTGCACACCAGCGGCGCTCGCGGGGTGGACGTGCTGGCCCCAGCGATGGACTGCGGGGTGTTGCCGCTGGCCCTGCATCCCGCGATGGCCTTCACCGGCCGTGCGGAGGACGTGGCCCGGCTGGCCGGGGCTTGTGTCGGCGTCACAGTGGCCGACGAGACTGGCTGGAGCGTCGGGGAAGCGCTGGTGCTGGAAATGGGCGCCGAGCCGGTATGGGTGCCGCCTGAGGCCAGGCCGCTGTACCACGCGGCGCTCGCGCATGGCGCCAACCATCTGGCGACCCTGGTGCGGGACGCGGTGGACACCCTGGAGCACGCCGGTGTCGTGCCTGCCGAACGGCTGCTGGGCCCGTTGCTAGAGGCGGCGCTGGACAACACGCTGCGCCACGGCGACCGTGCCCTGACCGGGCCGGTGGCCCGTGGTGACCTCGACACGGTCCGGCTGCACCTGCGGGTGCTGGCGGAATCCGCGCCGCAGCTGCTCGATCCCTACCGCACGCAGGCCTGCCGGACCGCCGACCGGGCCGAGGCAGCCGGGTTGCTGGCGCCTGCAGCCGCCACCCAGATCCGGGAGACCCTGCAGGGGTCGCGGTGACTGCTGTACGGGCTACGTCACGTGGCGAAGTAGCGGTCTACGACGACCCGCCCGCACTGTCCGCGACCACCCGCGCGGCGCGCCGGGCTGGCCGCCGCGTGGTGCTGGTCCCGACGATGGGCGCCCTGCACGCCGGCCACCGATCGTTGATCCGCGCCGCCCAGTCTTTTTCCGATGCCGTGCGCGCTCCTGATGCCCCGGACTCTACTGTCGTCGTGTCGATCTTCGTCAATCCCCTGCAGTTCAATTCACCCGCCGACCTGGACCGCTACCCCCGCCAGCTCGACGCAGATCTCGCCATATGCCAGGAGGAGGGCGTGGACGTGGTGTTCGCGCCTTCCGTCGAGGCGATGTACCCGCCCGGGTCCGGTACCACCGTCGCGCCCGGCGCACTGGGCACCGAGCTGGAAGGCGCCAGCCGGCCCGGTCACTTCATCGGGGTGCTGACGGTGGTGGCCAAACTCTTCGGCATCGTCGGCCCCGACCGCGCACTGTTCGGCGAGAAGGATTACCAGCAGCTCGTGCTCATCCAGCGGATGGTCGCCGACCTGCGAATGGGGGTGGAGGTGATCGGGCTGCCCACCGTGCGCGACCCGGACGGGCTAGCGGTGTCGTCGCGCAATGTCCACCTGGATCGCGCAGCGCGCGCCGCGGCGGTGGCCCTGCCCGCAGCCCTGGCTGCCGGGGCACGGGAAGGGGCGCGTGGTGGCGAGGCGGTGCTCGCTGCCGCCCACGAGGTGCTGTCTGCCGAGCCTGCCGTGGTGCTGGACTACCTGGCCCTGCGCGATCCCCAGCTCGGTCCCGCCCCGCCGGGGGGACCGGCCCGGTTGCTGGTGGCCGCCACCGTCGGGTCCACCCGACTGATCGACAACGTGTCCCTCCACCTGGGAGGCCTGTGATGCTCAGGACGATGCTGAAGTCCAAGATTCACCGGGCTACCGTGACGCAGTCGGACCTGCACTATGTGGGGTCGGTGACGGTGGACGAAGACCTCATGGACGCCGCCGATCTGCTCGCCGGTGAGCGGGTCGCCATCGTGGACGTCACCAACGGTGCCCGGCTGGAGACCTACGTCATCCCCGGTGCCCGATCCAGCGGCGTGATCGGGATCAACGGTGCCGCGGCGCATTTGGTGGCGCCGGGGGACCTGGTGATCCTGCTCGCTTACGGCACGATGGACGAAACCGAGTCGCGGCACTACCGGCCGCGGGTGGTGTTCGTCGACGCCGACAACCGGATCGTGCACCAGGGCAGTGCGCTTGACGTGGCGGGCCGCGGTGACCCGGCGGTGGGGGCACCCGAGTGCTGCTTACCGTAGACATCGGCAACACCAACATCGTTCTCGGGCTGTTCGATGGCCCTCGCGAGGGCGCCGGCAAAGACGCCGCGTTGCTGCACGATTGGCGGATGCGAACCGATGCCCGGATGACCGCCGATGAGATGGCGCTGACGTTCCGCGGCCTGCTGCGGGAATACACAGGCAAGATCACCGGTATCGCGGCGCTGTCCACCGTCCCCGCGGTGCTCCGTGAGCTGCGGGTGATGGTGGACCGCTACTGGCCGCAGCTGCCCCGGGTGATCGTGGAGCCGGGGGTGCGCACCGGAGTGTCGTTGCTCTGCGATAACCCGCGTGAGGTGGGCGCGGATCGGATCGTCAACACGCTGGCCGCGTATACCCTCTACGGCGGTCCCGCGATCGTGGTGGACTTCGGCACCTCGACGAACTTCGACGTGGTGAGCGCGCGCGGGGAGTTCCTCGGCGGTGCGCTGGCTCCGGGCATCGAAATCTCCATCGATGCACTCGCCACCAGAGCTGCCCAGCTGGTGAAGGTGCAGCTCTCCCGGCCCCGGTCGGTAATCGGCAAGAACACCGTGGAAGCGCTGCAGTCCGGTCTGCTGTACGGTTTCGCGGGCCAGGTGGACGGGTTGGTGCGCCGGATCGCCGCGGAGCTGGCTCCAGGTGCCGAGCGCGACGTGGCGGTGATCGCCACGGGTGGTCTGGCTCCATTGCTGATCGCCGAGTCGCACACCATCACCCACCACGCCCCCCACCTGACACTGCGAGGCCTGCGCATGGTCTTCGCCCGCAACATCACCTAACCCCCGCGTGTCGCGCCCTCGTGCCCCGCGTGTCGCTGCCAAATGCCACGTGCGGACTTCTAGCCACGCCGGTTTACTCAGGCCACCAGGGTGCACATGGGGAGCTCGAAGCTGCCGTCACGGGTGCTGGGATGTGTTTGGAGGAACTGTCGCATGGCGGCGAAGCTGGCGGCCCGCTGATCGGTGGGCTGGTGAGGCCCAGGAATGGGTCGAGATGGTGTCCAGCAGCGAGTCGATGGTGCGCGGCCGGCGCGAGCCAAACGTTGCTCCAAGTGGTCAAACGCGGATGCTCGGGCAGCTCGGCGAAACCACATCCCACCATCCCGGATGGCAGCGCAGGTGCCGTAGCCGATCCAGCTACCCAGCTCACCGATTCGTCGACGGCGTTGCCTGATGCCGCAGCACGCCTCCTGGCCACAGGACCCAGGAGATCTCCCTGAGCGCCCGATCCGCGTCGAACCGGTGAGTCGAACCGGTGAAATGCCTGCCCAACCACGATGGCGTCTACCACCCCGTACCCGGAGGGCTCCGCTCTGCAATCCCAGAACGGAGCCTAGCCTTGGTACGGCCGGGACATCTGCGCGCGCATCTCGTCGTCGGGTTCCACGACCAACACTGCCGCTGCGGTAACTCCGCACGGCAGCACCGCGTCAGTGAGCTTGCCGGTCCCGCGACGACACCGAGTATCTGACCATTGATCGGCGATGAGTGCAGCGAACACGCCACCGCCTGATCTGGGTAGCCGGGCCGGTGCTGGGCATACCTGGCGGCCACGGATCCGTAAGAACGCGCGCGCCGTGCGGGCGGGTCAGCCATGGATCGGCGGTACCGGCCCGGCGGCCCGGTTTAGCGGATCACTAGGTTGTCCATCGTGACCACCCAGTTATCTCCTACCGACGACGACCTGCCCGATCAAATGAGGGTGCGCCGGCACAAGCGGGAGCGGATGCTGGCGTCCGGGCTGGATCCCTACCCCGTCGAGGTGCCCCGCACTCGTACGTTGAAAGACATTCGCCAGACCTACGCCGGGCTGCCCGCAGACGCGGTCACCGGCGACCAGGTCGCCGTGACGGGTCGGGTTATTTTCCTACGCAATACCGGCAAGCTCTGTTTTGCGCGGCTGCGCGAAGGTGATGGGACCGAACTGCAGGCCATGCTCAGCCTGGCGGATATCGGTGCTGAAGGGCTGGCGGCTTGGAAAGCCGATGTCGATCTCGGGGACCTGGTGTCTGTGACCGGAGAAGTGGTTGCCTCCCGTCGTGGGGAGCTGTCCATACAAGTTCGAGAATGGCGGATGGCGGCAAAGGCGTTACGTCCCCTTCCCGTCGCGCACAAGGAACTTGCCGAGGAAACGCGGGTTCGGCAACGTTATCTCGATCTGATCGTCAACGAGGCCGCTCGGCGCACTGCCCGGATGCGCGCCGATGCGGTTCGATCAACCCGGGAGATGCTGCATTCTCTCGACTTCATTGAGGTTGAGACGCCGATGCTGCAGACCGTGCATGGTGGTGCCGCGGCGCGGCCGTTTGTTACTCACTCCAACGCACTTGACACCGACCTGTACTTGCGCATCGCACCAGAGCTCTACTTGAAGCGTTGCGTGGTTGGTGGGATGGAGCGGGTCTTTGAGCTCAACCGAGTGTTTCGCAACGAGGGTGCGGACTCCACCCACTCACCAGAGTTCACCATGCTCGAGGTGTACCAGGCTTACACCGACTATCAGGGCATGGCAGAGCTTACCCGCCGGTTGTATCAGACTGTGGCGCGCGATCTGTTCGGATCGACAACGGTGCGACTGGCCGATGGCAGTGAGTACGACATCGGTGGTGAATGGGCACAGATCAGCCTGTTCGATGCGGTATCGAAGGCACTCGGGCAACAGATCACCCCAGAGACCACTCATGACGAGTTGCTCAACCATACCCGACGAGTGGGTCTTGCGGTACATCCCGACTGGCTACCTGGAAAGCTGGTAGAAGAGTTGTTCGAGTACCTCGTGGTGCCCGATCTGTACGCTCCAACCTTCGTGAAGGACTTTCCGGTGGACACCTCCCCGCTGACCCGGCAGCATCGCAGTCTCGCTGGTGTCGTTGAGAAATGGGATCTTTACATCAGATCTGTCGAGTCAGCCACTGCCTACTCGGAGCTCGTTGACCCAGTCGTGCAACGGGAACGTTTCGAGGCGCAAGTTGCGCTCACGGCTGCAGGTGATGACGAGGCGATGCCGCTGGACGAGGACTTCCTCACTGCGATGGAGTATGGAATGCCGCCGAGTGGGGGCATGGGAATGGGGATCGACCGGCTCCTCATGGCACTCACCGGTTTGGGTATCCGTGAGACGATCCTGTTTCCGCTGGTACGACCACAATGAGTGAGTTGATTTAGCATTTCCTACGGAAATGGGCTAACCTGCTCGTTGTCATTGTGGAGTCGTCGGGCGATGGCTCCCTCCACCACGTCCCTGAGGGAGGACGACGCGCATGGCGCAGAAGGTCACCGTTACCTTGGTCGATGACCTCGACGGAGGTACTGCCGAAGAGACCGTTGAGTTTGGTATAGACGGTGTGTCTTACGAGATTGATCTGTCGGCTGCTAACGCGGGGAAGCTGCGCGACTCGCTGGCCGACTATGTCAGCAACGCTCGGAAGGCAGGCGGCGGTCGCCGCAAGGCCGCAGGCCCGGCGCGCCGTACCAGTAGCGGTGGTCGGGCATCGGTAGACCGTGAACAGAACGCGGCGATCCGTGAGTGGGCCCGGAAGAACGGCTTCAATGTCTCAGACCGTGGTCGTATACCAGCTGAGGTATTAGACGCTTATCACAAGGGAAACTGAAGTTGTATACACCGGTGCCGTCTAGGAGGGACGGCACCGGTGCGTAGTGGATGGATTAAGTCACTACAGGTTGGCAATGAGCACATCAGCCGCCGGTGCTGAGGGTCGTTTAAGGACCCGTACATCATGGGCGTAGGATATCTGCACTATCTGGCTAGCCTACAGCTAACAGCAATACCTAACGGATCACTCCAAGGGCCGGCGCCGACGTACTAAGGATCTAGCTGTCGACAGTATCCGGCGAACTGCAACCACGCCGTTCCGGCAAACATAGCGGTGGCACGGACCATCAGTGTCCGATGCCTGCCAGATGCCCCGGGCTCACCCAGCGGAACGCCGCCCATCGGGTGCTTCGCTTCCGACTGCCGGAGGGATACGTATCAACAAGGCGTCACGGTCGACACGCATGTGCATCGCGCAAACCTCGCCGACCGGATCGCCATCGAGTTGCGCCTGCTGTGGAGACTCCGACTTGAGGATGACGGTGCGGCCTTGCCAGTGCTGCACGATCCGGTGGCCATGGCGGCGACGGCTGATCACCCGGGCAGCTACCACTAGCCAGCCGCGGATGCTCTTAGGCCCGATGGATACGACATCGAGCAGCCCATCATCTACCCGAGCGGCGGGCAGCAATACCAGCCCGCCAAGAAGCCGGCCACAGTTACCTACCACTATCGTGCGGACTGGGCGGCAGGGCTCAATCCGACCATCCACCGCAAGGGTAATACCTGCCCTGGGTGCAAGTAATGCGCGAATCCCGGAGACAAAATACGCCAGCGGGCCAAGTCGGGACTTTAATTCATGCGGTGCACCAGCCATGATTGCCGCGTCGAAGCCTACTCCGGCCATGACGAGGAATACCTGCTCCTCATCGCGATCGTCGATCAGCACCCGACCGACGTCGATCGCGCGGTTATCGCCGGATAATGCGATCCGGGTAGCTTTGGTTAGATCACCTATCACCATTTCCAGATTGCGGGCTAGCAGATTACCAGTGCCGGTAGGTAGCAAGCCCATAGCAATGCCTGATCCAGCGAGGACTTGCGCGACGTGGCGAACTGTGCCGTCTCCCCCGCAGACGACCACGACATCGGCACCAGCGGACAGCGCTGTTCGGGCCTGGCCGCATCCCGGATCCGCAACGGTGGTCTCAAGCCACAACGGTGATGCCCATCCAAGCTCTGCGCATATCTGGCTAATGCGCACCCGTAACGCCGCAGGATCGTTGAGGTTGCTTGGATTGACGACCACTGCCGGCAAGCGACGGTCGCGAGTAAGGTGATCCGCCCGCTTGGGTTCCACAGAAGTGAAGATAAGGGCTGCGCGAACTTTACGCTTGGTCAAGCGTCCCGAAAATGCGCGCCCGCTCGGCGGCGCTGATGCGCGGGCAACTGGCGCAGGGACGCTCGGCGCCGGGCAGGGCGTAGAGGAAGCAGCACGAACCGCGTCGGCGCGTCCAGTGCGTGCGTCCCCGATCGTCAGTGACTTCGCAGATTGTCGAGGCAGAGGTCAAGGGTTTCTCGCCGGAACCGAGCACCAAGGTTGCATCCGCCGCGCCTGCCTGCGGTGACCCCAATGCGCGCCCTGCCAGGAGTAGCCCGCTATCGAGTACATCGGTCACGGTGGCCCATTTCGTGCGGCGCCCGAAACGCACCTGCGGGCCGTAGATAGTGAGAAAGCGGCTGGCGTGCGCGATTACTTGATCGCGCAATACGCGGGCTAACGCCGCCGCATCGGGTACCGGTACGGCGTCGGGATGACCGGCGTCGGGATCACCGGGCAGGCACCAGAACTGTCCCGGGCGCAGAGCCACCTCGCGCAGCGTCGCTGAATCAAGCCGGAACCGCAGTCGCTGTGGCGCCAGGCCGGGAACCCGCCGCGCGGAGTGAAACAGCAGCGCGCCCAGGTAGGCCGGGACGATCAGGTACCACTGCAGGACGTAGCCACCGGTGGTCTTTTCCGGTACGGCGACCTCAGCCGGCATGGCGTGCTGCTCGGTCAGCCAGCGAGCCACCTTGGCCCGCCACCGCGCGAAGAACGTGGGATCGGACAACGCGTGCTCGCACTCGATCCACCCTCTACCCCGTGGATCCGGCACCTGGGGCAGCCCTGAGTCATCGACGACATCGACCACACGAAAGGACAGCAGGCCGACGGCACGATCCACGGCCGCCACCGACTCGGTAAGCGGATGCGGATGATGAGGATTGACTGCTGCCGCCGACTCCCGGTTGCCCATCGCCGAGTGCAGCACGCTCACTCCTCCCACGCCAGCGACTACTCAGGGTTGCCTTACCTAATGTGGAGCAACCTAGCAGCCTGAATACCCCCGAGCACAAGGTGGTACGCCGGGACCACCCGAGAGAGTTCAGTTTCACCCAGAGCGGACAGCTCTGCCCGTCAGGAATCCTGACCAGGCCTGAGTGCGTTGCAACCAAGAGTTGGGGGCGCAGTTCAGCAGCGAGCGAGGCCGTCTGCCAGCTACAGTGACGGCACGGACTGTGTGACCCAGTACCGATCGCGTGGGTAGCGCGGTAGTCAGGAGTGCGCAATGTTTGAACGATTCACCGACCGCGCGCGGCGGGTGGTTGTGCTGGCCCAAGAAGAGGCCAGGATGCTCAACCACAACTACATCGGCACGGAGCACATCCTG
>JAJPIR010000119.1 GCA_021324675.1 Actinomycetota bacterium | reverse complement strand
GGGGGCGAGCAGCGAGGTCGTCACCCGCGGGCTCCGACGGCGGCACGCGGCTTCGGCATGGTGGTGGTCAGTGCCCGGGTGACCGTCCGTGCGGCGTAGTCGGAACCGCAGACAAATCGCATGACCGGGCCGAAGGTGGGTGCTACCGCGGGACCGATGAAGTACAGGCCCGGCACCGTGGATTGGAAGTCTGGTCCGACGTCGGGGGTGCTGGCCAGGGTTCGCACCTTGGCCCGCAGGCTGTCGTCCAGGAAGGTCAGCCGTTCCAGGTTGGCGCGGTAACCGGTGGCGGACAGTACATGATCAACGGTGATCTCCCTGGTGGTCCCGTCGGCGGCGCGCAAGCCGAGCCGCACGGCGCCATCCTCGGCTGCCGCCCACCGCACCGTGTGGCCGAGCAGCGTGCGGAACTTGCCCTCCACCCGAGGGCGCAGCCACGGCGCACCGGCCGGCCCGAGCGCGGTCCGGGCGGTGTGGATCCGCCGGGCGGCCGGCAGGTGCCGGTACAGGTGCGGCTGGGTGGAGTAGAACCAGGTGCCCCATCCGGAACCGAGGGTGGCCTCGGGCTCGCGCAGCTTCCGCAGCAGCGACCGCTGCGCGGGCAGCGGTTCGCCGTTCCACACCAGCTTCGAGGTGCGGGCGATCACGGTGACGCGGGCCCCGGATTCGTGCAGCAGCGCGGCCGATTCCAGGGCCGACTGCCCGGCGCCGACGACGGCGACCTCGCGGCCGGCGAACACGCCAAGGTCGTCGTGCGCGCTGGGGTGCGTGCATACCTGCGCCGGCAGCTCAGCCAGGGTGGCGGGCACGTACGGGAAGTGCTGCACCCCGGTGGCCACCACGACCGTGCGGGCCCGTGCCACGGTGCCGTCGGACAGGCTCAACACATACTGCTCGCCTGCTTGCGTCACGTCCCTGGTTACGTCGAGGACCATCAGCTCTTCCAGGTTGGGGACCTCGGCGCGGCGGAACCACTCCCCGTAGGCCACGAACGTCTCCAGCGATACCGGGAGCCCGTAGTCCGCGTACTCCCGGCCGGTTGACGCGCAGAACGCGCGCAAGGTGTGCCGTCCGGCGGGGTCGGACAGGTTGGACGCAAACCCCTGTGATTTGAGGTACATACCGGCCGGCATGGCCTCCCGCCACAACTGCATCGGCAGCCCGAACTGGCGAAATGGCACGCCCGCGGCGCCCAGATGCGCGCCGAGCGACAGGCCGTACGGGCCGGCTCCCACGATCGCAACGTCAACTGGATCTTCAATGCCGTGTGTCATGCCAGGGTCCTCCGTGCCGGTAGTGGTGAGGTGATGGGTCGGCGAGTGCCCCGCCGGGCCAGGGGACGGGTGATGGCCCGCCATCCCATGCGCAGGCACATCAACCCGAACGGTGCAAGATCGTCCCGAGCGAACCAGGCCAGCTCATCGGCCCCGCGCAGTGAAGCCACCCAGGACTTCAGATCCAGGCCGAGGCGCCGGTAGGCCAGCGCCGCAATCGGGTCGTAGTTCTCCACCAGGAAGCTGCGGCCCAGATGGGGTGACCCGTGCGGAATCTCCCGGCCGGTCAGGTCCAGATGCGCCGCGACCACCACGTCGACACCTGCGCTGTCGGAGAACAGCCGGAACTGCGCACCCAGCCTCGGGTTGAAGTCCAGCAGCTTGTAGGTGCCCGTGCGGGGATCGAACCGGTAGTCGAGGTCGACGATGCCCCGGAAACCCACGCGCGCTACCAGCTCGCTGGCCTGGTGGTGCAGGTCGGGGTTGGCCACCCAGCGCCCCAGGCTGGTCAGCCCGGCCTGCGCGGGGTAGGAGCGTTCCTTGATCCCGACGAAACCAGGCCGGCAGCGTGACTGGGTATCGCAGTAAGCGTGAAAGAAGTAGTCCCATCCCTTGACGTACTCCTGCAACATCAGCGCGCCGCTGCCCGATTCGTCGCAAGCCCGCCAGGTCTGGGTGAGGTCGTCGTGGGTGCGGATGACCGTCGTGCTGCGCAGCTTCTTGGCGTTCTTTGACTGCCACGGCGTGGCCAGCTTGGCCACCAGCGGGAACCCGGTCTGCTCGGCGAAGCGCCGGGCGCCGCTGAAGGTCTCGGGTAGTGCGGCCGCCGCGCAGGGCACGCCGAGCTCGCGGCATCGCTGGTACAGCGTGTACTTGCCGGCCAGCTGGCGCGGCAGGCTCGTGGGTGGATCGGGGAACAGGAAATACTGACGCAGGTCGCTGCCATGCTCGGCGAGGAAGATGGCGCCGGCATCGTCAGTGGGAATGAGCACTGACCGGCGGCCGATCCGCTCGGCAAGCCTGGTCAGCCCGGCGCGCACCCGGTGGGCATCGTCAGGCTCCGGTCGCCAGATCCACCTCCCGTGCAGGTAGCGCGACCGCGCCGCGGGTGCCAGCTGATCCTCGTGCATGCCGTAGACGGGGACGCCGAGGCGCCCCAGGCTGCGGATCGCACCCAGCCCGCCATGGTGCATGACGTTGTGGTCGAGCTTGAGAATGACTGCTGGTGTGCTGGTGTCCAGCGCTGGACGCGGGTGCGCCCGTTGGAGGTGAGTCATTGACGCCGTCCTCACACCACGCTGCGATGCGGGACGGCGTCAAACAGGTAGGTCGCATCGAGCACCTGGGGGCAGTCCTCAACCCAGCTGTAGTCGGTGGCCGGGTGCACCACCTGGATGATCGCCAGGTCCCAGGCGGCGCCGCTGGGTACTGGGGTATTGCTCAGCACACGGCCCTGGCGCGTCGTCATGGTCGCCACCAGCGGGTCGTAGTAACCGACCTCGGCACCACGCTCGACTAGCCAGTCGATCAGCAGCAGCGCCGGAGATTCCCGCACATCGCTGACGCCGGCCTTGTAGCTGACCCCGACCACGATCACCTTGGCGCCGTCTAGCGACCGGCCTCCGGCGGCGAGCACCTCCTCTGCGCGCTCGACGACGCGGGCTGGTCGCGCGTGGATGGACTGCATCGCCTGCTTGAGCAGCGGGGTAGGCGCCTTGGCGTCGCGTAGCTGCCACAGCAGGTAGTGCGGGTCGCACGGGATGCAGTGCCCCCCTACTCCCGGGCCGGGGAACGCGGCGAGGAAACCGTAGGGCTTGGTCCCTGCCGCCAGGGTCACCTCGATCGGGTCCAGCCCCAGGGTGGCGCACACAGCACCGAACTCGTTGGCCAGCGCGAGGGTGACCGCGCGGAAGATGTTCTCGTACAGCTTGGTCAGCTCGGCCGCCTCTGGGGAGCTGACGAGGTAGATCGTGTCGGTCATCGCGCCGATCACCCGCGCGGCCTGCAGGCTGCAGTTTTTCGACACCCCGCCCACCACCCGGGGGGTCTCGCGCTGGACGTGGTCGGGATTGCCGGGATCGATGCGTTCCGGGCTGAACGCGACGTAGACGTCGGTGCCTACGGTCAGGCCGCGCAGGTGCAGCGGTTCGACCAGCAGCTGGCGGGTGGTGCCTACGAAACTCGTGGACGTAAGGATGATCGTCTGTCCCGGGTGGGCGTGCTCCACGACGGTCTGGCACGCGCTGCGCAGGGCGACGAGATCCGGAACATGGTCTTCGTCCACCGGGGTGGGCACGCAGATGATCACCGCGTCGGCCGTGGACAGCGCACTGGCGTCGGTGGTCAGCTGGAAGCTGGTGTCGCTGCGCGCCTTGTCCAGCAGTGCTCGATCCGACTCGCACAGATCAACCTCTCCCGACTTGATATCGCGCAGGCGGTCCTCGCTGATGTCGTAGCCGGTGATCTCGGCGGCCCCACCGAGCAGCGCCAACGCCGTGGGCAGCCCGACGTACCCAAGGCCCACGATCGCCACTGCCCCCAGCTTTAGTCGCCCATTTCCGGTGCCCGGCTGTGCCTCCGGTGGGCTAAAAGGAACGAGACGTCGCTCGTAGAGCCGCTCACGTCCATTGATTGCAAGCGAAAGCCGCTGCTGCGCCACTGTGTCCCCCGACCCTGTGCTCTTTCCGCCCTGCCGACAGTCGCATCAGGCCGGCACGCGAGCCTCCGTCATAGGCGGTAGGTCACCTACGCCGTTCGTCGGATTACGGTGTGTCGTCGCGGGAAGTCGCAGAGGGATGCCGGGGTCTGGGTGTGGTAAACGACCCCGGCAAGAGATCAGCGTGTGGGTGGATTCAGCCGCGGAGGGCGCGGCTGAATCCACCGCTGGTCACCTGACCGGCTACGCGTATGCAGTGCAGCGGTAACAGCAGCGAGTTGGTCATAGGTGCGCCGCACGTCGAACGCGCGCGCGGCCCGGGCTGCGGCACGTCCTTCGGCGGCCCGCAGATCGGGCTCGGCCAGCCGCCGAGCCACAGCGCCGGCCAGGGCACCGGCATCGCCAGCTGGGACCCGGACGCCGACCCCGGCGGTGACCGCTTCGGCCAGGCCGGGGATGTCCGCGACCACCACGGAGCACCCGCTGGCCAGCGCCTCGAGCAAGGTCAGTGACAAGCCTTCCCAGCGCGAGGGAAGCACCACCACATCGGCCGCCGCATACCAGGGCCGCGGATTGGTGACCGGTGCGAGGAAATGCACGCCGGGCAGCGCCCGGGCGCGCAACCTGGGCAGTGCCTCACCGTCGCCGACGATGCACAGCTGCGCTTCCGGGCAGCGTGACCGAACCTGGGGCCACGCGGTCAGGAGCAGATCCTGGCCCTTCTGCCGGGTGACGCGGCCCAGGCACACTGCCAGTGGCGCGTCCGGATCGATCCCCAGGAGCTCCCGGGCAGCGACGCGGGCCCGCGGACCGCACGGCTTGAAGGTTGCCAGGTCCACCCCGTTGCGGATCACGAGGTGGTGGTTGCCCACGCGCCGGCGGCGGGCATGAGCGGCCTCGCCCTCGCCGACACAGACCAGCAGGTCGGTCCATCGGGTGGCGAGACGTTCCCAGGCCAGCGCACCGCGCGCGGTGGCACCCCGGGCGGCCAGCCAGGACCAGCCGTGGGGCTGGAATACCGTGGGACGGCGTCCGCGCACCGCGAGCCGTCCGGCCAGACCGGCCTTTGCCGAGTGCAGGTGCACCACGTCGGGCCGCACCATGCTGATCAGTTGGCGTAGCTGCCGGGTCTCGGGCACCGTGCCGAGGCCGGGCGCGCGGGTCGCGGGCCAGTGCAATCGCGGTATGCCACGTGCGGCCAGGGCAGCGGCGAGCTGACCTCCGGGCGGGCATGCCACGGCGACTCGCCATCCACGGGCAAGCTGGTCAGTGGCCACCCCTGCGACATAGGCGGCGACCCCCGCCTCGGTGGGCTGGGCCGCATGCAACACGCTGAGTCCGGTCATCGCGGGGAACAGCGCAGCCGTTCTTGGTAACGCCGCCGGTACCACTTGGCGCGCAACCGCAGGGGACCGTCCCGGTCACCGACGTAGATGCGCGGCAGAGCATGCACGCTGGTCAGCGGCGAGCACCAGATGGCGCAACCGTACTGGTAGCCGGCCTCGCGTACGGCATCCACGGCCAGCGTGTTGAGGTGCCCGTACGGGTAGCAGAAACCGAGGATCTGCTCTCCGATCAGGTCCTCGAGGATGGTTCGGCTCTCGGAAACCTCACCAATGAGATCGCAGGGTGAGGTCAGGGAAACATGCCTTCGTGAGTGTGAACCTATCTCCATCCCAAGCTGGGCGACGTGGCGGATCTGGTCAACGGTCATCAGCGGCTTGCGTGGTCCGGCCGCGTCCCACTTGTTCGATCCACCCAGCAGGTCGGCGATCACGAATACCGTCGCGGTGAAGCCAAAGCGGGCCAGCGCGGGCAATACGTGCTCGATGAAGTCGGCGTAGCCGTCGTCGAAGGTGAGCCCGACCAGACCCTGGTCAGCGCCTGCCCGCCGGGCCGCGAGCAGCTCCCGCATCGAGGTGCCCCGCAATCCGCGCCGATCCAGCCAGTGCAGCTGCTGGGTGAACCGGGCGGGGTGCACGGTGACGAGGTACGGATCCTGTTCGTACGGGGCCACCGAGTGGTACATCAACACCGGCGGCAGCGGGCTGTCCCCGTGCTGGTTCGGGAACTTGTTCGGGCAGGTGTTGGAGATCGCTTCACTCATGGCGTGAGCCGACGCTACGGTCCGGCCCGCACGAGGGCCTCCTGCGCCGGGATGGCGATCGGTACGTTCGGTTCAGGAGGCAGGCCATGGTGCGCTCGGCGCAGCGCCTCGCGCGCTATGGCCACGGCCTCGAGCCGGCTGTGCACACCCAGCTTCGCGAAGATCTTGTTCGTGTGGGTTCGCACGGTGTGTGCCGAAACCCCGAGCTCGGCGGCAATGTCGGCCGCGCCGCGGCCCCGCGCGAAGCACATCAGCACGTCGCGCTCCCGGGGAGTGAGCACCTCCAGCGGCCCGTCACGGCGTTGCGCCCGCCCGACGTCGGCCCGCAACTCTTCGAGCACACGGCCTAACTGTTCGGGAGGAAAACAGGCCTGTCCTTGACTGGCGCAGCGCAGCGCGTGGGTGAGAACGTCGATAGAGGACTCTTTCGAGACCCAGCCGTCAGCCCCCGCCCGCGCTGCCTCGACCGCCTGGTCAGGATCCCGGCTGGCGGTGAGCACCACGAATCGGGCCGGGGGCCAGGCGGCGCGGAACATGGCCAGCAGTGCGGTGGCGTCGCGGGCTTGCGTGACCTCGATGGTGATCACGTCTGGGCCCAGCACGGCGGCGAGCCCGCCGGGGTCAGGATCGCCCATGGTGCAGTGCCCGACCACCACGATGTCGGGTTCGGTCGAAAGCTTGGCCGCGAGTGCCTCGATCAGCATTTGCTGATCGTCGACGAGCAATACCCGCACCGGGGTCACACCGCGAACCGGGCTCAGCGGCTTGGACCCTGTCACGCTACCCCGTCCTCGTGCGGGTCTCCGCGCCATGCTGGTCGTGGTCGACGAGGTTATAGCGCACCGCAAAGGTGGCGGCCTCGAGCCGGGAGTGCACCCCGAGTTTGGTCAGCAGCGCTTGAACATGACTTCGTACGGTCGTGGTCGACACGCCGAGCCGCATCGTCATGGCGGGGGTGTCGAGCCCCTCAACCAGCAGCGCCAGGCATTCCCGCTCCCGAGCAGTGAGGTGAGCAGCCAGCCGGCGGGCCTCGGAGACGTCGGATCGTGCCGTGCTCGTTCGGGGTGCATCCAGGACCACCGCGCCGTCCATAATGCGCTCCAGCGTGTGCACCAATTTGCGGACACCGCAAGTCTTGTGCAGGTATCCAGCGGCACCTAATCGCACGGCGTGGCGCATCGCATCGGCATCACGGTCTGCGGCAAGGATGAGTACTCGCGTCGCCGGGCTCACCGCGCTAATACGGCTGATCGCGCTGACGCCGTCACCATCTGAAAATCGCCGGGCGAGTAAGCAGACATTGGGCTGGTGATGACGGGTTGCCTCGATTGTTCCGGCCAGACTGCGGGCCACCGCAGGTACTCGGAATCCGTGGCCGGTCAGCACTGGTACCAGCGACTCCACGAATACCGCGTGATCGTCGCCGAGTACAACACTTTTTGTGTCGGGTCGACCGGATTGTCCGGATTCGCCCGTACCCCCGGCGGCCGTCAATATCCCCACCCCACAATAAACATATTTCTGGTCGGATAATTTAGCGTCACGAACCCAAGTGGCAGATAAACGATTGTCGAATTGAGGATACAACGTAACGAGCTGTACGATTACCGATATCGCCCGGTGCCAGCACGTAATATGCTCTTCAAGGACTACCAACCCGGCGTGTCGCTGCCGCAAACCGCTACCAACCCTGGGTGATCGGACGACGAGGCCGGTCGGTATCGTGGTAGGTACGACTCGCCAGCGACCGGTCGGCGTACCGGTGGGGGTCGTTCTGCGTCAAGGACGTTCGTTGTTCGAAAGGTCCACCACGGTGCCTGTAGCGACTGCGCTACCAACCACATCTGCTCACCTATCCGGGCTGCTCGATGCGGTATTGCCGGAACCCTCACTTCGGGCACTGCTCGATCGCGCCAGCGCGCCCGAGCTGGAGCTGCAGGGGCCCACCGCCACTCGCCCGCTGGTGGTCGCTGCACTGGCCCACGCCGGGCATCCCGTGCTGGCCGTCACCGCCACCGACCGGGAAGCCGGCGAGCTCAGCACTGAGCTGGCCGACATCCTGGGCCCGGCAGTGGTCGCGGAGCTGCCCTCGTGGGAGACCTTGCCACACGAGCGGCTGTCTCCCCGGCCTGACACGGTGGGCCACCGGCTGGCGGTACTGCGGCGGCTGGCCCATCCCGAAGAGGACGCTGCGGACGCCGCCCCCTTGCAGGTGGTGGTCACCAGCGTGCGCTCCTTGATCCAGCCCATGATCGCCGGTCTGGGCGAGATCGCGCCGGTGCGGCTGCGCGTCGGTGAGGAGCATGACTTCAACGGCGTGCTGGCCCGGCTGGCCGATCTGGCCTACTCCCGGGTGGACATGGTTGATCGGCGCGGCGAATTCGCTGTCCGCGGCGGCATCATCGACGTCTTTCCCCCCACCGCTGATCACCCGTTGCGGGTGGAGTTCTGGGGCGACGAGGTTTCCGAGATCCGCTCGTTCGCCGTCGCGGACCAACGCACCCTGGCGCCCGCCGATGAGCTCATTGCCCCACCGTGCCGGGAACTGCTGCTCACCGATGGTGTACGGACTGCTGCGGCCGATCTCGTCGCGCAGGCCCTGCCGGGGCCGGTCACGCAACTGCTGGAGAAGGTGGCCTCCGGCATCCCCGTAGAGGGGATGGAATCGCTCATCCCAGTGCTCGCTGGGCAGCAGCTGTCCCTGCTCACTGACGCCATGCCGACCGGGACCCATGTGCTGCTCGCTGACCCGGAACGGATCCGTACTCGCGCCGCCGACCTCGTCCGCACCGGCCAGGAATTCCTGGAGGCGTCCTGGATGGTGGCCGCCGGTGGGGGAGCGGCTCCGGTCGACGTCGCTGCGCTGGACCTCTCCGCCTCGGCTTACCGCGACCTGGGTGAGGTCGCCGAGCACGCCCGCCGTAGCGGGTTGGCCTGGTGGACGCTGAGCCCGCTGACCACCGAGTCGCACGGCGCGCTACGGCTGCAGATCATTCCCGCCCAGGCCTACCACGGCGACGTGACGCGAGCCTTCACGGACCTGCGCGCACATACCGCCGCCGGTGGCGCCGCCGTCCTGGTGGTGCCCGGCACCGGCACTGCCCAGCGTGCCTGCGAGCAGTTGCGTGACGCTGACGTGCCCGCGGTGCACGCTGCTGCCGGGCTGGCCGCGCCCCCGTCAGCGGGCACGGTGACCGTGGTGCGAGCCACGCTGGAGGACGGCTTCGCCATTCCCGCGCTGGGCTTGGCGGTCCTTACGGAAAGCGACATCACCGGGGCGCGTGGCGGCACCGCCAGCCGGGGCATGTCGAAGATGCCGGTGCGCCGGCGCAACGCAGTGGACCCGCTGGCGCTGCGTAGTGGCGATTATGTGGTGCACGAGCAGCACGGCATCGGCCGGTTCCTGGAGATGGTCAAGCGCACCGTCCACGGCTCCACCCGGGAGTACCTGCTGGTGGAGTACGCACCCAGCAAGCGCGGCCAACCAGGAGACCGCCTGTACATCCCCACCGACCAGCTCGACCAGGTCACCCGTTACGTCGGTGGTGAGCTGCCCACGCTGAACAAGCTCGGCGGCTCGGACTGGGCCAAGACCAAGGGCCGGGCTCGCAAGGCGGTCAAGGAGATCGCCGCTGAGCTGGTGCAGCTCTACGCGGCCCGGCAGGCTTCTCCCGGGCACCCGTTCGGTCCGGACACCCCGTGGCAGGCTGAGCTGGAAGACGCCTTCCCCTACACCGAAACCCCTGACCAGCTCGCCGCGATCAACGAGGTCAAGGCCGATATGCAGCGCGGCGTGCCGATGGACCGGGTTGTCTGCGGTGATGTCGGCTATGGCAAGACCGAGATCGCCGTGCGGGCCGCCTTCAAGGCGGTGCAGGACGGCAAGCAGGTAGCCGTGCTGGTGCCCACCACGCTGCTCGCCCAGCAGCACCTGCAGACCTTCGGCGACCGGATGCACTCCTACCCGGTGACCATCCGCGGCCTGTCTCGATTCACCAACCCGGCCGACGCGGCGGAGGTGCTTCGTGGGCTGGCCGACGGCACGGTGGACATCGTGATCGGCACGCACCGCCTGCTGCAGCCGGGTGTGCGCTGGAAAGACCTCGGTTTGGTGGTGGTCGACGAGGAGCAGCGGTTCGGCGTCGAGCACAAGGAACACATCAAGGCGCTGCGCACCGCCGTCGATGTGCTGACCATGTCCGCCACCCCGATTCCGCGGACTCTGGAGATGTCGCTGGCCGGTATCCGGGAGATGTCGACCATTCTCACCCCGCCCGAGGACCGCCACCCGGTGTTGACCTACGTAGGGGTCTACGACGACAAGCAGGTCGCCGCCGCGATCCGCCGTGAGTTGCTGCGCGACGGGCAGGTCTTCTACGTGCATAACCGGGTGTCGTCGATCGAGAAGGCGGCCCGGCGGCTGCGCGAGCTGGTGCCCGAGGCGCGGATCGCGGTGGCGCACGGGCAGATGAACGAAGACCAGCTGGAGCGCACCGTCGCCGGGTTCTGGGAGCGCCAGTACGACGTGCTGGTGTGCACCACCATCGTCGAGACCGGGCTGGACATCTCCAACGCCAACACGCTGATTGTGGAGCGTGGCGACCTGCTGGGGCTGGCTCAGCTGCATCAGCTGCGCGGGCGGGTCGGGCGTGGCCGGGAACGCGGGTATGCCTACTTCCTGTACCCGCCCGAGACACCTTTGACCGAAACGGCGCACGACCGGCTGTCCACCATCGCGCAGCATGCCGAGCTGGGTGCGGGCATGGCGGTGGCGATGAAGGACCTGGAGATCCGAGGCGCAGGAAACATCCTCGGTGGAGAGCAGTCGGGACACATCGCGGGGGTCGGTTTTGACCTGTACATACGGCTGGTCGGGGAGGCCGTCGAGACGTTCCGCACTGCGGCCGGGGCGGCCCCGTCTGATGGTGTCGCTGAGCTGACCCCGGTGCGGGTGGAGCTACCGGTGGACGCGCACCTGCCGCACGACTACATCCCCGGTGAGCGGCTACGGCTGGAGGCCTACCGCAAGATCGCAGAGGCCGTCGATGGTGACGCGTTGGCTGCGATCACCGACGAGTTGCGAGATCGCTACGGCGCCCTGCCGCCGCCTGTGGTCACCTTGCTCGACGTTGCGCGGTTCCGTCAGGTGTGCCGGGCGCACGGGGTCGCGGAAGTGACCGTCCAGGGCTCCAGGTTGCGGTTTGCGCCCGTCACCCTGCGAGACTCCCAGCTCGTGCGGCTGGGGCGGCTTTATCCTCAAGCCACGTACAAGTCCACGGTGACGACCCTGTCCGTGCCCCTACCCAGCAGTTCCGGCGGTATCGGCGCACCCCCGCTGCGGGATCGGGAACTACTCGATTGGTGCACGACGCTGGTCACCAGCGTGCTCAGCCCGATCGGTTGAGGTCTGCTGGCGTCTGCACTGATCGAAGTACGGCGTCAGCTGACCACAACCTCCGCGGACGGCTGCCCCTAGCGGCTGCGTGGCCTGCTCCCGTTACATGCTGATGGCGCAGGAAAGGTCTCGGAGGTGATCGAGTTGACTGCCTCCGGCTTGCGCGACGACCTTTCATCTGATTGTCATTGCGAGTTTCCATTCAGCTTCTAATTGCGCGACGGTAACTCGCACGGAACGTATGTGATCTGTCACACAATGGTGAACCGGTTGCTCCATTAAGGTGGAGCGGTTTGACCACGGTTACTTTGGTTGTTTCGACGCGATTTTTAAGGAAGGTAACCGCGGAGTTCACGTAATAACAGTGTTATGGTTCTCCGCTGCGAGCGGAGGATCGTGTATCACAATGTAGACCGAAGGAATTGCACAATGCCGCGCAATAGGATTCGGGAGTTAAATCGTCGGTCGCAAATAGGAAAAATCATCGCGGTGTTTGCTGCAATCTTGGCTGCTGGGGTGGTGTGTGTGGGCTGCCAGGGTGAATCCGTCTCTCCGGCCACACAGCAACAAGATCCACCGAGCCAAACCGGTGAGCCTGGTCAGCCCGGTGAACCCGGTCAGCCCGGTGAACCCGGTCAGCCCGGTCAGCCCGGTGAACCCGGTCAGCCCGGTCAGCCCGGTGAACCCGGTCAGCCCGGTGAACCCGGTCAACCCGGGGGTGCCGGTGGTGCCGGGGGTGCTGGTGGTGCCGGAGGCGCAGGCGGCAACGGGGGTGCCGGTGGCAACGGCGGCGCTGGTGGCAACGGCGGTGCAGGCTTTTGATCATCACATCGGCGCGTGCTCATCGATCACAGCGAGCACCGCTGAAGGGAGATTCCCCATGACATGCGCTGTCGCTCGTGCGGTGCTCGCCAGCCTCACCGGTGGGTTGCTCGCTCTGTCGGCGCTGCCCGCCAACGCTGCCACCGACGGTAACGGGGGCTCCCCTGGGCGAGGCGGTCACCACGGTGGCTGCGCGGCCAGCTGCCGTACCGGCAACCTGCGCTACGGCACCGATTTCGGTGGCAACACCGGTCTCCTCCGTCTGATTGGCGGTAGCGGTGGCGTTGGAGGTGCCGGCGGCAACGGCGCTCAAGGCGGATTTCCCAATGGTAGCGGCGGTCATGGCGGCAACGGTGGCGATGGTGGCAGGGGAGGGGTTGCCCTGATCGTCGGTGGCGCGGGAGGAGCCGGTGGCAAGGGTGGACTCGGTGGATTTCCGGGAGGTCCTGGTGGTGTGCTTGGCCTTGGGGGCAACGGGGGAAACGGTGGTAGTGGCGGGTTTGGTGGGATCATCGGCGGCGCCGGGGGCAATGGTGGCGCCGGCGGCGGCCTCAACGGTAACGGTGGCAATGGTGGAAACGGCGGCAATGGCGGGATCATCGGCGGCGCCGGAGGTAATGGAGGCGCCGCGGGCGGATCAGGCGGCAAGGATGGCGACGGTGGCAACGGCGGC
>JAJPIR010000080.1 GCA_021324675.1 Actinomycetota bacterium | reverse complement strand
GCCACCTCAAGTTCTGCTGCCTGGGTTTTTGCCACCTCAAGTTCTGCTGCCTGGGTTTTTGCCACCTCAAGTTCTGCTGCCTGGGTTTTTGCCACCTCAAGTTCTGCCACTGCAGCAGTCGCTGCTGCGCGATCTGCGTGGCCTGAGGTAGGGCGAGGGTCGTCGGGCCCGAGGGGCAATGGACTGCTGGTCAGCTCGTCACCGTGTCTGCGCGGCAGGGTGAGCCGGAAGGCGCTGCCCTGCCCAGATGCACCCCAGGCTTCTAACCAGCCGCCGTGAAGCCGGGCGTCCTCCAAGCTGATCGACAGGCCCAGTCCAGTGCCTCCAGTCCGCCGGTCCCGGGAGGGATCGCCGCGCCAGAAGCGGTTGAACACGAGCTCCTCTTGACCGGGCTGGAGCCCGACGCCATGATCGCGTACCAGCACGGCCACCGCGTCGGCATTCGCGGCGACAGTCATCTGGACTGGTCGCCCCTCCCCATGATCCAGAGCATTGGTGAGCAGGTTGCGCACGATTCGCTCGACACGCCGCGGATCGATCTCGGCTTCCACCTCCTCGGCCGGTTGCTGCAGTTCGAGCGGGGTGCCGGCGCGGTCGGCGACGGCACGAACCGAGGCCACTGCCGCCGCCACCGTGGTCCGCACATCGACGGGCTCAAGTTGCAGCTCGGCGACGCCAGCGTCGACCCGGGAGATCTCCAGCAGATCAGCGAGCAATGCCTCAAACCGGTCAAGCTCACGCACCAGCAGCTCCGTCGGGCGGTGCAGCACCGGGTGCAACTGGTCGCGCGAGTCATACAGCAGATCTGCGGCCATCCGCACGGTCGTCAACGGCGTACGCAGCTCGTGGGAGACGTCTGAGGTGAAGCCCCGCTGTAGCTCACCGAATTCCTCGAGCTGCCGGATCTGCCGCTGGATGCTGGCGGCCATCTCATTGAAGGAGGTTCCCAGCCGGGCGATATCGTCCTCACCCACCACCGGCATCCGCTCATCGAGGTGGCCCTCAGCGAAGCGTTCAGCGATCTCAGCCGCCTGCCGGATCGGCACCACCACCTGGCGGGTCACCAGGCTAGCGATGCCCGCGATGAGCACCAGCAACACCACGCCGCCAACTACCAGGGTGGACTGCACCAGTGTCAGCGTGCGTTGTTCGGCGGTAAGCGGGAACAGCAGGTAGAGCTGCATGGTTCGACCCGCGCTGGCCACTGGCATGCCGACAATCAGCATGGTGACCGTCGCTGAGCCCCGGCGCACCGTGCTGATCTTGTGGGCGAGCGCGCCACGTTCCACCGCGGACTGCAATACCGCGGGAACGTCTTCCAGCGGGCCGATTTTCTGACCGGTTCCGGCCTCTCCAGATGGCCCACCACCATCCACTAGCACCGGTTCGAACGCGCCGGCGTTGGCCGTGGTGGGACCGCCCCCGGTCGGGTCCGGATTGGTTAAGCGATCGATCGCGGTGGTCAGCCGGGCGGCCAGCGACGCCGAGGTGGGATCCACTGCACCGAGCTCGGATTCCACCAGCACCCTGCTGTTGTCGGCCTGCAGAAGCGCGGCCTGAGTTTTGTTCTCGATCAGCCGCTGGGCGAGCTGGGCCTGCAACAGCATGCCCAACACCAGCACGACCGTCGACGACAACGCCACGGTGCTGCTCACCACTCGGACCTTCAAGGATCGGCGCCATAGCGCGCCCGCCGCCATGGTGAACTCGCCGGCCGCCGCGGAGGCATCGGTGGCCCGTTGCGTCAGCGCGGTCACCGCAGACCGACCCCTGAATCGGGGACTCACAACGGTGCAGCCCTCACGATGTACCGGCCTTATACCCGACGCCGCGCACGGTGAGCACTACCTCGGGGTGCTCAGGATCCCGTTCAATCTTGGAACGAAGCCGCTGGACATGCACATTGACCAGACGGGTGTCCGCGGCGTGCCGGTAACCCCACACCTGCTCGAGGAGCACCTCACGAGTGAACACCTGGCGCGGCTTGCGGGCCAACGCAACAAGCAGATCGAATTCCAGGGGAGTCAGTGAGATCAACTCTCCGTCCCGGCTGACCTGGTGACCCGGTACATCGATAGTGAGATCGCCGATGGTGAGTTGCTCGGCGGGCTCAGGCTCGGTGCGGCGTAACCGGGCACGCAACCGCGCCACAAGCTCTTGGGTCTTCGGCGGCTTGATCATGTAGTCGTCCGCCCCGGATTCAAGGCCCAGCACCACATCCACCGTGTCACTCTTCGCTGTCAGCATCACGATCGGGATACCTGACTCGGCGCGGATCGCCTTGCAGACATCGATGCCACTCATGCCCGGCAGCATCAGATCGAGTAACACCAGGTCGGGCTTGAGTTCCCGCATCGCAGGCAGGGCCTTGGTACCCTCAGAGACCACCGCGGTCTCGAAGCCCGCCTGGCGCAGCGCGATGGCCAACATCTCCGCCGCTGCAGGGTCGTCCTCAACTACGAGCACACGAGCTGCCATGGGACCATCGTGGCATTGCGCGTGACGCTTTCCCCGGTCGGGCGGCTCACCCGTCGAGGATCCGCGTCACCACCTCGCCCAATCCGTCCAGCGCTGGGATCGTCCCGTCAATGACTGACCACGGTGCGAGCCATTCTCTGGCGGCAAGCCCGTCATAGATCGCCGCGCACCTAGCCTGCAGTCCGCGATCCTTTTCGTAACAGTCCCTGGGGCGCGCGCTGTCCGCCGCTGCCCGGTAATCGGCGCGCCGCGCAGCGATATCGAGCGGTACCCGCAAGAGCAGCTGGAGATCGGGCACCGGCACGCCGAACCGGTCCACCTCCAAGGTCTGCACCCATTCAACGAAAGCACCGTCGACGCCCTCGTGCAGCCGTGCAGCACCGTAAGCCGCGTTGGATGCGACGTACCGATCCAGCAACACCACGTCGTAGCCGGCTCGTAGGGCGCGCAGCTGCTCAGCGGCGTCTCGCCGGTCCAAAGCGAACAGCACTGCCATACCGTGAACCGACCCAACCAGGTCGCCTAGCCTGCCATGCAGAGCGTCGCGGACCAGATCGGCGTGAATATCGGTGTCGTAACGGGGAAACGCCATCCTGGCGACCTTTGCTCCCCGTACGTCGAGCTCGGTCACCAACCCGTCGGCGAGGGTGCGTTTACCCGCCCCATCCAAACCCTCTATGACCACCAACCGCCCCACAACAGCACACGCTATCCCCGCGTATGGCCTCTCCCCCGCGCGGTGTGTCGCTCCCCCGTGCCTCGCGCGTCGCGCGTCCCCGCAGGGTGTGTCCGCGTCCCCGCAGGGTGTGTCGCGCGTTCGCGCTCAGTGTGTCGGGCGTTCACGCTCGGCGGGCCCCTAACGGCGGTGCGCACAGCCCTGCTCTGTCGGTCTTGGTACGCCGACTACCGCCTCCACCGATTGGCTCATCGGCACTTGGGAGCGAACAGCCATGACGCCTGCACAAGGGCGACACACCGCGCACAAGAACGCGACACACGGTGCACAAGAACGCGACACACCGTGCGACGTCGGTCCGCGAGAACGCGACACGGCGCGCGTGAGGGCACGACACGCCGGAGGGGCTAGGGGCGCATCCGGGGCACCAGGCCGGTGTCGTAATCACCAGAGACGAAGTCTGGGTGTTCCAGCAGCTCGGCGTGGAAGGGCAGGTTGCACCGGGGTCCGGTGATGGTGAACCCGGCCACCGCCGCCCGGGCCCGGGCCAGTGCCTGCGCTCGATCGCAACCGTGGATCACCAGCTTGGCCATCAGGGAGTCATAGAACGGCGTCACGGTTGTACCCCTGGTGTAACCGGCGTCCACTCGTACCCCATCTCCAACCGGCTCTACCCACTCGGTGACCGGCCCGGGACCAGGAAGGAACCGCTTCGGATCCTCAGCGTTGACCCGTAGCTCGATCGCGTGGCCAGTGGGCACAACTGCATCGACGTCAAAACCAGGATCAGCACCAGCGGCAATGCACAGTTGGGCTGCGACCAGGTCTACGCCGTAGCGCAGCTCGGTGACGGGATGCTCGACCTGCAGCCGGGTGTTCATCTCCAGGAAGAAGAACTCGCCGGTGTCCTGGTCGAGCAGGAATTCCACCGTTCCGGCGTTGCGGTAGTCCACGGTGGAGGCTGCGAGCACCGCCGCGCGTTGCATTCGAAGGCGCAGGTCCGCGTCCACGGCGGGTGACGGGCTCTCCTCGACGACTTTCTGGTGCCGCCGCTGCACCGAGCAGTCGCGTTCCCCCAGAGTCACTATCCGGCCACCGACCAGTCCGAGAACCTGCACCTCGACGTGTCGCACCCGCGGGAAGTACCGTTCGACGAACAACCGCTGGTCACCGAAGAGTCGCTGTGCAAATGCGCTCACCTTGGCATGTTCAGTGCGCACCGTGTCAGCGTCGCCGGCCACCGCCATGCCCATCCCACCGCCGCCGGCAGCAGCCTTGAGCATGACGGGAAAGCCGATCCGTTGTGCCTGCGCGACCGCGGCGTCCTGCGTGGTCACCGCACCATCCGAACCCGACGCAACGGGGACGCTGGCCGCTGCCACGGTGTTGCGCGCAGCCACCTTGTCGCCCATCACGGAAATCGCCTTGGCGCTGGGGCCGACCCAGATCAGGCCGGCATCATCGACGGCCTCGGCGAAGCCGGTGTCCTCGGACAAGAACCCGTAGCCCGGGTGCACGGCTTGAGCGGTGGTCTTTCGTGCGATATCGAGCAGCTGTGAAGCGTCCCGGTACGCCTGCGCGGGAGGCCCGCTGAGTTCGACCGCCTCGTCGGCCTCGGCGACAAACGGCAGCCCAGCGTCCGCGCAGGAGTAGACCGCCACGGTACGGATTCCCAGCGACCGCGCGGAGCGGATGACCCGGCGAGCGATCTCACCTCGGTTGGCGACAAGCAGCGACTCAAACACCCACCACGCTCCTTACCTCGACGGCACCCTCATGACGTAGGTCAGTTCGTGCCAGCCGGGGTGCGATCCAGATCTGGCTCCAAGTAGATGATCCGGGCAGCGGGGACAGCGCCACGAACCCGCGCCTCGGCCTCATCGATGATCCGTGCCACCTCGACGCTGGGCAACGTCGCCGGTACCGCGATCTTTGCCCCGACCAGCAGCTCGTCCGGCCCGAGATATTGCGTCCTGAGGTGGATGACCCGGTCCACTCCGCGGCCGACCAGCGCAGCGCGGATGCGGTTCAGTTCCTCGGCATCTGAGCCTTCCCCGATCAGCAGGCTCTTGGTCTCCACGATGAGGATGATCGCGATGGCACCGAGCAGCAGCCCGATACCGAGCGTGCCGAGCCCGTCCCACAGCGGGTCGCCGGTGAGTACGGACAGCCCGACGCCAGCGAACGCGAACAGCAACCCAATCAGCGCGCCGGCATCCTCCAGCAGCACCACAGGGAGCTCCGGGCTTTTGGACTGCCTGATGAATTGCCACCAGCTGCCGTCCCGCTTGACCGGCCGGGACTCCCTGATCGCGGTCCGGAAACTCAAGCTCTCGAGCACGATCGCGACCACCAGGATCCCGATGGCAACCAGTGGAGAGCTGATCGGGTCGTGACTGTAGATCTTGTGTGCGCCCTCGTAGAGCGCAAACACCGAGCCGAGGCTAAACAGCAGCAAGGCCACCACAAACGAATAGAAATAGCGGTCACGACCGTAGCCAAAAGGATGTTGCAGGGTGGCTTGTCGCCGGGCGCGATGGCGTCCCAGCAGCAGCAAACCCTGGTTGGCGGTATCGGCTACCGAGTGCACCGCCTCAGCCAGGATTGACGACGACCCGGTGATCAAAAAGCCGATGAACTTGGCCACCGCGATACCAGCGTTGGCCAGCAACGCCGCAACGATCGCCGTTGCCCCACCGCCTGCGGACACCGCGACGCCTCCCCTGTGCTGCTCACCGGCGTACTACTAACCGGATGATCATTCCTTCAACCCGGGCAGGGCCCGGAACAGCTGAACCGGGCCAGGGCCCGGGCACACCGTGACGTCTGGTTCGGCGGCGGCCAGCCACACCGAGCCGCCCCGCCGCACCGTGACGCGTCTGCCTCCTGGCGACCACAGCTCCACCGAGCCCTGGGTACACAGCAGGATCTGAGGAAATGGGCTGCGCAAGCAGATCGGGTCTGCGTCACCAGGTGCCCATTCCAGCCGGGTCAGCTTGAACTCCTCGGCCGGGGTGTCGTAGGCCGTCTCGTGCGGCCCTACCCGCTGGCCTGCTTGCACCAACACGTCACCGTAGGAAAAGTCCAGCACCCGCAACAGCTCGGGGACGTCGATGTGCTTGGCGGTCAGCCCGCCACGCAGGACGTTGTCCGAGTTCGCGCTGATCTCGACAGCTGTGCCGCGCAGGTACGAGTGCAGATTTCCGGCTGGCAAGTACAGAGCCTCACCGGATCTGAGCACCACGTAATTGAGCAGCAGGGCCGCGAGCGCTCCTACGTCGCCCGGGTACGCCCCAGCCAGCTCCAGCACCACCCGGCACTCGTCACGGAAATCGCTGCCATTGCGGCGCAGCCGGGCCACACACGCATCCAGGATCTGAGGCAGCAGCGCCTTGACCGCACGCTCCGGCATGGTGATCCAGGTGGTGAAGAGCGTACGCAGACCGTGGGCGTTCGGTTCGGCCGCAAGCCCCGCGCGGTACTGCTCGAGCTGCGGTATGTCCAGCACGGCGAGCAGTTCGACGGTGCGCCGCGGGTGCCGGAAACCAGCCAGCGCGTGCAGCTCGGTAAGGGCGCAGATCAATTCGGGTTTGTGGCTGGCATCTGTGTAGTTGCGCTCGGGAGCATCCCTGGGAAGACCCATCGCGTCCTCGCGGGCGAATCCTTCAGCAGCCTGCTGCGCGGACGGGTGCGCCTGCAGGCTCAATGGCTCCTCGGCCGCGAGCACCTTGAGCAGGAACGGTAAACGGTTGCCCCAGCGCGCAATGCAGCATGGACCGAGGTGACGCGCAGGATCCGTCCGCAAGGCTGCGACCAGCGACGTCTGGCTGCCATCAGCATGCAGCAGCGCTGACGAGTCCGCCGGATGCGCACCGAGCCACAGCTCAGCTTGCGGGTGGGGGGCGGGGACCGGGTTACCGAGCAGCTCCGCGATCGCAGTCCGGGAGCCCCAGGCGTAAGACCGAACCGCGTTGCGCAACAGCTCCACAGTCCCTCCTGCGGTCACCGGTTAGTCGTTCATGCGAGGGCCGAACGCGCCGGTCGAACTCACCCAACCAGGGCCGCCCAGCAGGCCACGACCAAGTCCGAGGTAAAGCGCGGCGAAGTCGAACCGTAAGGCCAGCACCGCAGCGGCATAGGTGGCCGCACCCGGGTCGTCATGGCGCACCATCAACTCCTCGTCGACAGTCACCAGATCAGCGCCAGGCAATGCCTCCAACGCCGCAGCGCGCTCGGCCTGGTAGCGAGCTGCGGCGTAGGGGGCCGGCACGCCCAGAAGCACCGGCCGCATCGCCGGCATCCGGCCCGACTGGTCGCCGAAAGATTCCTCGAATGGATCGTGAAAAAATTCAGCTTCACTGCCCGCCCGGCTGGCTTCCTGGCGCAGCACTGGCAGCGCTGCCGCCTCGGGAAATCCTGCGGCGTGCGCGACGACGCCCGCATGCGCGGCGAGGGCACCGGCACAGTGACCGGCCACCGCCGTAGCTACCGGATCGGTGCCCCAGAGCAAGGGCGTTCGACTCTGGAGGCGCAGCGCCAGCGCCTTGGCGGGATTGACCAGCGATTCGTGGGCAACGTAGTTGCGCTCAGCTTCCCTATCGAGTTCACCGGCAAGCACTTCGGTGTCGGTCTTGAGCAGTTTAAGGGTGTCCAGCACCAGCAGGCCGGCGGTCAATCCACGGGGCAACGTCAACGCGGGGGGTACTTCCATCCGGGGCACCAACAGCACTGCTTGGCCCGCGGCCGCAGCCGCCACCGGACCGTCGGCAGGCGCGGTGAGCACCACTTGGGCTCCCCGGCGGATCGCCCGGTCGATACCTTCGGCCAGCTCACGGTCGCCGGGGTCGGTGGTGTTGGCCAGCACGACGTCCAGCGCGCCGACCCACATCGGCACCGATCGCGTCGTCACCACCGGCACCGGACACGAGGGGCCGAGCAGTGCGAGCAGCAGCGGCGCGGCGGCTGGCGCGGCTCCCGGCCGGGTGAGTAACACCAGTGCGCGCGGGCGATCTCCGCGCAGCTGCGCAAGATCAGCCTCCGCCGCGGCGGCCGTTGTGGAACGCACCTGGGCACCCGCCGTGGCCGCAGCGCGGAGCAACCCACCGGTGTCGGTGGCTTCCAGACGCCGGGGATCGTCGAGTAAGTCGTGGTCGAATTCCCCGCTGATCCCCATATCGGGAGGCATCACCCTGAGCCCAGCTCGCGGCTACGGCCCGGTTCGCTGTCCACCTGGCGGGCTTCCGGGCCAGTACCGGCTAACGCCTCGGTCAACAGCAGCACCGGGATGCCATCCACCACAGGAAAGCTCCGCCCGCAGGCGGTGCAGGTCAACGCGTCCGCTTCCGGATCAGCTGCAGTGCCGCTGCTCAACTTGCCGTGCTGCGGGCAGGGGCACGCCAGGATTTCCAGCAGCTGCGGGTCCAAGCCCACGACCATCTCCGATCCTCCTCAGTCACCGCAGGTTGGTAGCTCTTGAAGGCCACCCCATCCTCCGGTGGTAGTCCTTGAAGAGCTACCAACCTCGCACCAGGGCCAGCACCTCATCGCGCAGTGCCTCGACCGCGGTGGCGTCGCGGGCTTCGACGTTCAGTCGCAGCAGCGGCTCGGTGTTCGACGGACGCAGGTTGAACCACGCACCGTTGGGGCACCGTACGGTGAGGCCGTCGAGTTCGTCGAGTTCGACGCCGGGCTGTGCGGCGAAATGCGCCTTGACAGCGGCCATCCGGCCGAGCTGGTCGTCGACCGTGGAGTTGATCTCTCCAGAGGAGGCATAGCGGCTGTACTCGGCCATCAACACCGAGGCCGGGTGCGGCTGCTGGCCAAGCGCGGCAAGTACGTGCAGCGCGGCGAGCATGCCAGAGTCGGCCCGCCAGAAGTCGCGGAAGTAGTAATGAGCGGAGTGCTCGCCGCCGAAGATCGCCCCGGTCTCCGCCATGCGCTGCTTGATGAAGGAATGGCCAACCCGGGTACGCACCGGCTGCCCACCGTGCTCGGCGACGATCTCAGGCACGGAGTGCGACGTGATCAAATTGTAGATCACCGCTGCTCCGGGCTCAGTGACCAGCGCTCGGGTGGCCACCAGCGCAGTGATTGCACTGGGGCTGACCGGCACACCACGCTCGTCAACCACGAAGCAGCGATCTGCGTCGCCGTCGAAGGCCAGACCCAGATCCGCGCCGTGCTGGCGCACGGCCGCCTGCAGGTCCACCAGGTTCGCTGGGTCGAGCGGGTTAGCCTCGTGATTGGGGAAATTACCGTCCAGTTCGAAGTAGAGCGGGATGATGTCCAGCGGCAGCCCGTCAACAACGGCGGGCACGGTGTACCCGCCCATCCCGTTACCGGCATCCACCGCGACCCGTAGCGGCCGGATCCCGGACATGTCCACCAAGGATCGCAGGTAACGTGCGTACTCGCCGAGTAGGTTACGCTCGGTAACCACACCGCCGCCAGGCCCGGGCGCGATGCCGCGCTCGACAGCAGATTTGATCTCGCCTAGTCCGCTGTCCTGACCGACCGGTGCCGCACCAGCGCGACATAGCTTGATGCCGTTGTAGCGCGCCGGATTGTGGCTTGCGGTGAACATCGCGCCGGGGAGGTTGAGCGATCCTGAAGCGAAGTACAGCATGTCGGTGCTGGCCAGCCCGATCGATGTGACGTCGAGGCCGCGGCTGGTGACGCCGTCGGCGAAGGCGGCAGCCAGCCCGGGAGACGACTCGCGCATGTCGTGGCCGATGACCACTGAACCGGCATCGGCCGAACCGTCCCGATGGCTGATGAGGTCAGCGAAGGCAGCACCGATATCGTGCACTATCTCAGAATCCAGTTGCTCCCCTACGACACCGCGGATGTCATAGGCCTTGACTATCGCTGACAGGTCGGCCACCGCTCTCCCTTCGTTACCCTCCCGAGCCTATCTGCGGTGGCCATCCCATTCAGCGGGCGCGGCAGAGTTACCCAGTGCCATTCCATGCCAATCCATCCGGTCGATCCCAGGGCCAGACGGCTAGATGCAGAGAGAGTGCGGTTAGGTCAGCAATCTGAGATGGGGACGTTGCGGACCGGTAGGGGGGTCGGGCGGACGGTTCGGGCGACCGGCTTCGCGGACTGCCTCGGCCAGTGCTGTCAGGTCGTCGTCGGACGGTTCGGGCTCCGTGAAGTGACCGTCGTGACGGACAACATCCCAACCTCGCGGTGCAGTCAACCGTAGCGCGTGGCCTTCGCAGAGATCGTAGGAATGCGGCTCACTGTAGGTGGCCAGCGGGCCGACCACCGCGGTGGAATCGGCATAGACAAAGGTAAGCGTGGCAACCGCCGGGTTCATGCATCCGGTTTTCGAACACCGCCGCGCGCTACGCACGGCCTGTGAGGATAGTGCTCATGCCGCGCTGATTGCGTCAGGCGCGCGGCGTACTCAACTCATGCGTTCGGATGGCGTAGCTCGTTCAGTGCGCCCGCCTGTTCGGCGTAGTCTCGGTGGATGACGATGACCCGGTCAACCCGCTCCCGCGGGCGCAGGCGCCGGGACCGGCGCGGTCGTGGTGTGCGGGGGCTGCTGTACCCGCCCACGCTGCCTGCAGCTCGCAGCCGCGCGGAACGCTTCGATGCGATCGTGCTGGATGCGCTCGAACCGATCGACGAACGCTGGCACGCTGAGCTTGACCGGCTGGATATCGCCGTCGACGAGGTCCCCGAGGTGATCGACTGTGATCCGACCACGGTGACCTGGGGTGCTGACATTGTCGAGGACGGAAACATCCCACTCGCCAGGCTCGTTCCTGCTGGAGTGGACCGCGCTGGCCTGCCCACGCGGGCGCGCATCGTGCTGTACCGCCGCCCGCTGGAGAATCGCGCCCACGACGGTGGTGACCTCTCCGACCTGGTGCACGAGGTGCTGGTCGAGCAGGTAGCGAACTACCTAGGAGTCGACCCGAACATCATCGACGGTCCCGCAGCACCCGGCTGAGCTACCAGCTACTGGGCCACGACTACCGGTTTTGGCGGCGCCGGGAGGGTAACGCTGTGCCCGCGACAAACAGCAGGAGCGCCGCCTCGGCCAGCAATAGAGCCGTCCGGCTCACATCTGAGCGGGCCACCCGCACCTCGGCCGAGCTGCCGCGAACCGGGATCGCGACCTGGTGGCCCCAGCCGCGGACCACCTGTACTGGGTGACCATCCACACTGGCATGCCAGCCTGGTTCATCGTTTGCCGCAACGACAAGCAGCCGCCCGTCCGCACCGGAAGCAACCCGGACCGCCACCCGCGGCGGCTGGGCAGGAGCGAGGACGCCACTGACCCCCGGCTCGATTGGCGGAGCAGCTCCGGTACGTGCCTGCGCGGCCAGCGCGGGACCCAGCAGTTCTGCACCCGGCACCGGGCGCACCACGCGCAGCACGGGCCGGCCGTCCGCGGTCGGCGGGGCACTGCGGGCCAGCGCCCCAGCTGCCGCCAACGCACGGGCACCTTGCGCGCGGGTAGGTAGCACCACGAATTGGACACCGGTAGACGCCGCGTCGGCGATCGCAGCGGGGGTCTCGCCCGGCTGGCCGGCCCGCAATGCGGCAGCTACCCGTTCCAGCCGGGCGCCGGTGGCTCGCAGCGGGGCGATGTCGTCGTCACCGAAGCGTGCAGTGCGCCCCCTGGTCAGCCGTACGGGTTCTCCGGCAGAGCCAACCACCAGCACAGATGTGTTGGAACGAGCCAACTCAGCGGTCAATGAGGGAGCAAGCACGGGGAGCCCCGCCGGCCGCCCACCGGTCAGCGGCCCACCGGCACCAGCAACCACGGCTGCGGCCGACAGCGCTGCCAAGCCGGCAAAGGGCATCGCCGACAGTGGCTTGCCCCACCGAGCCCGTAATTGCGACCACCACGCTGGCTCCGCGGTACCGACGGCAAGCAAGACGATCCATAGCAGCCCGCAGCCGATGAACAGCAGCGCTGTGCCAGGGAATCCGGGCCGTGGGTCGCCACCGACCAAAGGCCGCATCGGCAACTTGGCCAGCAGTACCAACGCGCCGATGCCCAGCAGCACCAATCCCAAGCCGGGCAGCATCGCCTTGGAGGGTCGCAGGGCTACCGCAGCCAGCGCCGCGAGGACCACTACTGCCCCTACCCAGGGCACGGCACCTGCACCACCGGGATCCAATGCAAGCAGCTGACCCCAGCCCGGCCACTGTTCCGGAACCACCGCACCGACTCCGTGCACCAGCACGGTAGGCCGTTGCAGCACCACCGCCGGCCACGGCATGAGCAACCCCAGCGGCAGCAAGATCACCCCGAACAACCCCACTGCGCGGCGCATGGTGCTGGCTCCCGGGGCGGGGAACATCACAAAACCGATCAGCATGACCGCCACGACCAGTAGGTGCAGCAACGGAGCGAACGCTCCGATCACCGCAAGGCCTAGTGCCGTGGCGGCAGCGGTAGACAACCAACCACCCGATCGTCGACCTGTCCCACCGCGCAGCACCGCGACGGCACCGGACAGCACCAGCGGGAGCAACAGATGCGCCAGCACGACATCGAGCCGGCCTTGGGCCAGCCCCGCGATAGCTGGTGGGAGCAACGCGTATGCGGCCGCTGCGACGGCTCGCCGCTTGCGACTGACAGGCACGGCGCGAGTGGCCCAGTAGGCGGATAGACCAGCCAGCGGCAGGGCCGCCAAGAGCAATACCGACACTGCCGCGCTGGGCGATCCGAACGGCAGTCCCAGAATGCCGGCTACAGCCAGCGCGGCCGGTGCCGGCGCCGCACTGCCACCTCCCACGGGATGCCACGAAGCCAAGTAGGACGACCAGGTCTGCCCCAGGCTTTCCATCGGCAACAGTCGGCCGCCCGCCAGATCCAAGGCCAAGCGGTGGCGGTTCACCAGGACGGCGAGCACGGTCATCACCATGGTCAGCAGCGCGGGCGGAGCGAGCAGGAATCGCCGGATCCGGGTACCGATCCCGACATCGTCTAACGGCAGGATGGTGGAGTCACTGCACTCGGTAGCACCCAGCGGCTCTCCGGAGTCGGAGTGTCTGGGTAGCGGCGACGGCCGGGGGCGGGCGCGAGATCCGGATTCGCCGACATCGGCGGCTGGCGGGCTGCTCGATGGTGGGCCGCCGGCGGCCCCTGTCCCGTTAGCCGCGACGCCGGCTGGCACCGCACTCTGCTCGGCAGGGCTGAGCACTTCCGAGGCCGCTACGGCGCTGGACGCGCTGGACGCGTGCGAGTTTCGCGCGGGGCGGGCATTGCGGTCACCGGCGGGCGTCCGAGCGCTGCGCGACACACCGACTCCTCCCTATCCAACTCCGTTGCTGGCCCCGAGGGGGGTGGCACACGGTAACGTCCCCGGGCGAGCGCTTCAGATCCTGGGCGACCCAGAGTCCCCGCGACGCAAATTCAACCGGCATCGCGGAATCAAACCGCACCGCGCTTGAGCCGGCGGCGCTCGCGCTCTGACAAACCGCCCCAGATCCCGAATCGCTCGTCAAACGCCAGTGCATATTCCAGGCATTCGGCGCGGACCTCGCAACCAGCGCAGATCCGCTTCGCCTCCCTGGTCGATCCGCCTTTTTCCGGGAAGAACGCTTCAGGGTCTGTCTGGGCACACAGTGCGCGCTCCTGCCAGTCCGGCTGCTCAAGCGCGCTGTACAGAGTCCAGTCGACCTGGTGCTCGCTCCCCCTTGCGGCGGCCCAGCTGATGTCCATCTCATCCATGGCGGTCCACCCTCCTCGCCATAGAGTTCCTCCCCGGTCTACGTCTTCCCCCATTTGGGCCTCCCCCGGGCTGCCAGCGGAGAATAACAAGCATGTGATTACACCCCTGGCATGGGGGAGGCAAGTGGGTAGCGCCGGCGCAGCCCGCACACTCAGCGTGTCGTGGTTGACACGCCGCGCAACACAGCCGAAGCTGACCCACCCCGCAGGGAACACGATGGCCCGGTGCGCGACAGTGACCCTGTGCGCGCCACCAGCCTGGCTCCTAGCCCTCTTTTCTTGCTGCTGGTCGCAGCCACCGGGTCCGGGGGTGCACTCGCTGCCTTCGCAACCGGCATGGCCCGTACGGCCGGCATCGTGCTGCTGGTCCTCGGCGGCTGGGCGGTCGCATTGTGTCTGCACGAATTCGGGCACGCGGTGACGGCCTACCGCGGCGGTGACCGGTCGGTGCGCGCCAAGGGATATCTCACCCTGGACATACGCCGGTACACCGATCCGGTGATGTCACTGCTCCTGCCGCTGTTACTGCTGGCCCTGGGAGGCATCCCGTTACCCGGCGGCGCGGTCTGGATCGACCGCGGAGCTTTGCGTTCCCGAGCGATCGCCTCCGCGGTCGCGCTGGCCGGCCCGTTGACCAATCTCGTACTAGGCACTGCCCTCAGCGCGGTGGTGGCCTTCAGCGATCCGCCCGAGGGTCTGGCAGCGGGGCTGTCCTGTCTCGCGCTTGTGCAAGTACTCGCCTTCGTCCTCAACATCCTGCCGGTGCCGGGGCTGGATGGATTCGGGGTGCTGGAGCCTTACCTGCCCGCATCCGCTCGCCGGTTGGCTGGCCGCCTGGTTTGGTACGCGCCACTGCTGCTGTTGATCGTGGTCATCGGCGTCCCCGCAGCAGGTAATGCGGTGTTCGGCGCGAGCTTCGCGGTCTTCGCCGCACTTGGTGGCGATCAACTGGCCGCGGCAGAAGGTTTCCAGGAATTACTGTTCTGGCGCTGATTACACGGGCCTATCATTCTGATTAACGTCTCCGGCCATGGGGTACAGATACTCCAGGATCGCGAGGGCGTCGCGAGGACAAGGACATGAATGTAACGGCTCGCCTGGACGACTTCCAGCGGCGTCATACCTGGCTGGGCTTCCCGTTGGGGGTGATCTACAAGTTCGTCGACGACCAGGGGGGCTACCTCGCGGCGCTGATCACTTACTACGGTTTCGTTTCCCTGTTCCCGCTGTTGCTGTTGCTGATCAGCATCTTGGGCTTCACGCTTCAAGACAACCCCGATTTACAACAGGCATTGCTCGGCTCGGCGCTGCAGCAATTCCCGATTATCGGGCCGGAACTACGGCAAAATGTTGGCTCTATCCGAGGCAGCAGCACCGGCGTGATCCTGGGCACGCTCGGCGCGGTGTATGGGGGTCTGGGTGTTTCGGTGGCGATTCAGACGGCGTTGAATCGGGTGTGGGCCGTACCGCGCTATGCCCGTCCCGATCCGGTGTTTTCCCGGCTACGCGGCTTGATGCTGTTTGTCCTCCTTGGCGCGCTGGTCTTGGTGACGACCGCAGTGTCTGCAGCCGGACCCCTAGCCGCGAACCTGGGCTACGGCGGCGTCTGGACGCGCCTGGGGGCGACCGCCATCGCCATCGCCGCCAACGCGGGTGCCTTCCTCATCGGATTTCGGATCCTGACCGCCGACGAGATTCCACTGCGGGATCTGAGACCCGGAGCGATTTGCGCCGGCGTGGGAGTACATGCGCTGCAAGTCGGCGGTGCGTACTTCGTCGGGTATGAACTGCGCGGCACGTCGCAGATCTACGGAGTGTTCGGGTTGGTACTCGGATTGTTGGCCTACCTGTACCTGATGTCAGTCATCGTGGTGTTGTGCGCGGAGATCAACGTGGTACGGGCGCGGCGGCTATGGCCACGAAACCTGCTCGCCCCCTTCATCAACGACGTCGCACTCACTGCCGCGGACAAGGCCTCGTACCGTTTGTACGTGGACGCAGAGCGCTTCAAACCGTTTGAGCAAGTACACACCACGTTCAACCACCACACTGCGCCCGATGGCAAGGCCCCAGACAAGGCCCACGACAAGCATTGATCATGGTGAAGATCGTGGTGCTCGCAGGCGGTGTCGGCGGCGCACGCTTCGTGCTCGGGCTGAAGGCCGCGCTCGGCCTGCCCCCTATCGGCCCTCCAGCCAGCGAAGCGGCGAGCAAGCAGGCCGACACCGCCGAACATGACATCACTGTGGTCGTCAACACCGGGGACGACATCTGGTTGCACGGGTTGCGGATCTGCCCTGATCTCGACACGTGCATGTACACCCTCGGCGGCGGCATCGACACCGAACGTGGCTGGGGGCGCGCTGGCGAGACCTGGGTGGTCAAGGCGGAACTGGCCCGCTATGGGGCAGATCCGGACTGGTTCGGACTGGGTGATCGCGACCTGGCCACCCACCTGGTCCGCACCCGGATGCTGCACGAGGGCTACCCGCTGTCAGTGGTGACCGCGACGCTGTGCACCCGCTGGCGCCCGGGCGTGCGGCTGTTGCCGGCCACCGACGACCGCTGCGAAACCCACGTCGTAGTCACTGACTCGGAGGGTCTCCGGGCGATGCATTTTCAGGAGTGGTGGATCCGGCATGGTGCAGCACTGCCCGCGAGCGAGTTCGTGCAGGTTGGCGCCGATGAGGCCGAGCCCGCAGCCGGGGTGCGAGAGGCGATCGCCGAAGCAGACGCCGTGCTCCTGGCGCCGTCCAATCCGGTGGTGTCAATCGGCAGCATGCTGGCGATACCGGCGATTCGCCGCGCGGTGCGCAGCACCACCGCCCGGGTGATCGGGCTATCGCCCATCGTTGGTGGCTGCGCGATGCGCGGGATGGCCGAGACCTGTCTGGCCAGCATCGGCGTGCGTTGCGAGGCAGGCGCAGTGGGCGAGCATTACGGCGCTCGCGTCACGGGTGGGATCCTCGACGGATGGCTGGTGCACACTGGGGATGGGGCACCAGTGCCGGGGATGGAGGTCCGGGAGGTACCGCTGCTGATGACCGACATCGCAGCGACCGCAGCGATGGCCACAGCGGCCCTGGACCTGGCCGGCTTGGCGGTGTGAACGACCATGCAGCGGGCGGGGAAGTCCGCATCCTTCCCGTCGCGGGTTTGCCCGAGTTCCGGCCCGGCGACGACCTGGTGGCCGCGCTCGCCACGGCCGCCCCGTGGCTGGTCGACGGCGATATCGTCGTTGTCACCAGCAAGGTGGTCTCCAAGGTGGAGGGTCGCCTGATCGCGGTGCCAGCAGACCTGCCGGCTCGGGACGCCGCCCGCCACAAGCTGATCGTGGCCGAGGCACGCCGCGTGCTGGCCCGTCATGATCGCACCCTCATCACCGAAAACGCATTCGGGATGGTTCAGGCCGCGGCGGGGGTCGACGCGTCCAATGTAGATCCCGATGAGATCGCGTTACTGCCCGTCGACCCAGACGCCAGCGCTGCCCGGCTACGAGCCGGGTTGGCCGCGAAGCTCGGCGTTGATGTTGCCGTCGTCATCACCGACACGATGGGTAGGGCATGGCGAGTCGGGCAGACCGACACCGCGATCGGGTCCGCCGGGCTCAGCGTGCTGCGCCGCTACATCGGCACCGTCGACCAGCACGGTAATGCCCTGGTCAGCACCGAGATCGCCATCGCCGACGAGATTGCCGCAGCCGCGGACCTGGTCAAGGGAAAGCTGGCTTCGGTGCCGGTGGCGGTCCTGCGCGGATTGCCCAGCTCGGATGACGGCAGTACCGCGGCAGACCTGATCCGCCCGCCGGCCGAGGATCTTTTTCGGCTGGGCACTGCGGAGGCGATCGAGCAAGGGCGTGCCGCGGGCCGGGCAGACGCGGTGCTGTTGCGCCGATCGGTGCGCTCTTACCGTCCCGATCCGGTGGATCCGCAGCTGCTGCGCCGCGCAGTGGGGGTGGCACTGCGAGCGCCGGCACCACACCACACACGGCCGGTCCGGTTCGTCTGGCTCGCTGACCCCGGCACGCGGCGGCGGCTGCTAGACGCCATGGCGCAGGCCTGGCGAGCGGACCTGCGTGGTGACGGGATGACCGAAGACCGCATCGAGCACCGGGTGCGGCGCGGGAGGGTGCTCTATGACGCACCAGAAGTGGTGGTACCGGTCGCGGTCCCGGACGGGGCGCACAGCTATCCCGATATGCGCCGACAAACCGCCGAGGAAACGATGTTCACCGTGGCAGCAGGTGCCGCGGTGCAAGGTCTCCTGGTGGCGCTGGCAGCCGAAGGCCTGGGCTCCTGCTGGATCGGCTCGACGTTGTTCTGCCCAGACCTGGTCCGCGCCGAGCTCGCACTACCCGCGACGTGGCGGCCGCTTGGCGCGATCGCCATCGGGTACCCCATTGAGCCTTTGCAGCCTCGTCCCCCTGCTGACCCTGATGACGGATTAGTGCTGCGATAATCACTCGCGATGATCGCTACCCCGAATGCAGCTGTGCACGCCGATGCGGTCCGGTTGCTGTCCGGATGGGCACCCGGCGATCCGGGGCAGCAGGCGCTGCGCCAGGCGTTTCTCGGCTTTCTGGCGGCGCGTCCGGACGCCTGCGCTCGATCTTGTGCACCCGGCCATCTGACCGCATCGGCCGTGGTGCTCTCACACGATGGCAGGCGAGTGCTGCTGACCCTTCATCCCCGGGTCGGGCGGTGGGTGCAGCTGGGCGGGCATTGCGAAGACGGTGACGCCGGGCTTGCCGAGGCCGCGCTCCGGGAAGCAACCGAGGAATCGGGGATCGAGGATTTGGAGATCGATCCGCAGTCCCTCCATCTGGACGTGCATCCGATCACCTGCTCGCTGGGAGTACCCACGAGGCACTTCGACGTCCGTTTCCTCGGCTACGCTCCGCCCGGGGCCGTGCCAGTACGTACTTCGGAGTCAGTCGACCTGGCATGGTGGCCGATCGATGAAGCGCCACCCGACGTGGCGCCCGCACTTCACACTCTCGTCCGCTAACTGCACGCCGAAGACGACGCATGCCCACTATCGTCAGCGATCATGACCATCATCCGGTCACTACTGTTGTTTGCCCTTGCCGCAATTGCCGAAATCGCCGGCGCTTGGCTGGTCTGGCAAGGTTGGCGAGAACATCGCGGCCCGCTGTGGATCGTCGCGGGCATCATTGCACTGGGGTGCTACGGGTTCATCGCCACTTTCCAGCCTGACCCACACTTCGGTCGGATCCTGGCCGCCTACGGGGGCATGTTCGTCGCCGGTTCGCTGGTCTGGGGTGTGCTCGCAGACAAGTTCCGTCCCGATGGATGGGACTACCTCGGGGCGGCTACCTGCCTGGTCGGTGTCGCCATCATCATGTACGCGCCTCGCGGATGAGCAAGCTTCCGACGCTCATCAGGTGGTCACCCGCTGTTTGCCAGGTTGATCCGACTGTTTTGCCAGGTTGATCTGGCCCTCTGCTTGTCATGGGCACGTCCGGATCGAGACCGCCGGAGAGTGTCAGAGGTACGTGCTTGAGTGAGCCCGCGACCCAACATAGGAGGTTCACATGCCTATCCGCACCAGTGCCTGGCCAGCAGGGACACCGTGCTGGATCGATCTCGCCGTGGCTGACGTCGACGCTGCCAAGGAGTTCTACACCGCCCTGCTCAACTGGACCTACACCGAT
>JAJPIR010000361.1 GCA_021324675.1 Actinomycetota bacterium | reverse complement strand
GGAACTCGCCGCCGCCGACGTGTGGGCTACCGGGGTCTCGCCGGGCAGCTTTCCCACCGAGTTCCTCCGGGCCGACCTAGCCAGGCTGGGCGTGGTGCCGGCCGCTGATCTGGCCCAGCAGGGGGACGGGGAGCGGGTGCTCGTCGCCGGCGCAGTGACACACCGGCAACGCCCGGCCACCGCGGGCGGGGTCACGTTCCTGAACTTGGAAGACGAGACCGGCATGGTGAACGTGATCTGCTCACCGGGTTTCTGGGTCCGGTACCGCACCACCGTCCGGTCCTGCCCGGCGCTACTGGTGCGCGGCCGGTTGCAGATCGCCGAGGGAGTGATCAACGTGCTCGCCGAACACGCCGCCGCCCTGGACATGCAGGTGCGCTCCCGATCTCGAAACTTCCGCTAGCCCGCGCATGTCGCGCCCCCGTGCACCCCGTGTCGCATCCTCGTGCACCAGATGTCGCGCCCCCATGCGGCGCGTGTCGTGCCCCGGTGCCCGGTATGCCGCCTACCTGTACGCACGGGGAAGGCGTCCCACCGGCTGCCGGGCTGTACTGAGAGGGTGAATACGTGCCCATGACCGACGACGAGGCGATCAACGACGCTGACTTCACCGATGCAGTGTTCGCCCAGCAGGAGTGGGCGGGGCGCTGCTTCGCCGACTGCCGATTCATCGACGCTGACCTACGCGGCTTGCGCACCCGCAATTGCCGGTTCACCAACTGCGACTTCAGCCGCGCCGATCTCGGTGACTCGCAACACCGAGGAACCGCCTTCCACACCTGCACCTTCCAGCGCACCATGCTGGCCGGCTCGCAGCTGCACCATTGTTCCCTGCTGGGAAGCACGATCAGCGAGTGCCGGCTACGGCCGTGGACACTACGCGAAGTCGACCTGCGGCTTACGGCCCTCGGTCACGCTGATCTGCGGGAGACGGTGCTCGCCGGGCTCAGGCTGACCGAGGCAAACCTGGTGCGGGCCGACCTGCGTGGTGCTGATCTTTCCGGAGCCGACCTCACCGGAGCCCGGCTACACCACGCCCGCCTGGACAACGCTGACCTGCGCGGCGCCCGGCTGGACGCTGATGCTCTGGTGGGGGCGCAGCTGTCCGGCGCCCGGATTGACGTCGACACCGCCATCCGCTTCGCCGCGGCACACGGCCTGCTGGTCGACCTGGGGCGGTGACGACCGCCCCGGAACCAGCCCACGGTGCCCGGGTGGCCGCCACCGCAGCCGCACTCGGCATCGGGGTCGCCGTGGCCGTACAGGCCCGGATCAACGGTGAGCTCGGCCAGCGGATCGACGATGCTGTGGTCGCAGCCGCGTTATCCAACCTGGGCGGGCTGCTATTGCTCGTCACGCTGGCCGCAACGGGACCCAGGGTGCGCCAGGGGCTGGGCCGGGTGCGTGCCGCCGTCCGGGATCACACCCTGTCCCGCCACCAGCTTTTCGGTGGGGTGTGTGGCGCGTTCCTGGTCGTGTGCCAAGGGTTGACCGTGGCGACGATCGGGGTGGCCGTGTTCACCGTGGCAGTCGTGGCCGGGCAGACGGTCAGCTCACTGCTGGTGGATCGGGCGGGCGTCGGTCCGGGCGGTGCCCGGCCGGTCACTGGGCGCAGGGTCACCGGCGCCGGGTTGGCGTTGGCGGCCGTGGCGCTGGCTGTGTCGCACCGGATCGACGCTGCGCTAAGCGCCTGGCTCGTGCTGCTGCCCGTGCTGGCGGGAGCCGGTACAGCCTGGCAGCAGGCGGTGAACGGGCTGGTCGCGGCTGCCGCACGGCGCGGTGGTCCGGCGCGCGCGGGAGTGCTGGCGGCCGCACTGGTCAACTTCGGCGTCGGAACTGCCGCGCTTGTCGCCGCTGCGGTGGTGGAGATCGAAGTGCGCGGGCAATGGCCACTGCCGATGCCGGCAGCGCCGTGGCTGTACATCGGTGGTCCCATGGGCGTGCTGGCCGTCGGCATTGGGGCGGCCATCGTCGGCATCACCGGTGTGCTCCTGCTGGCCGTCGGCGCGGTGACCGGGCAACTCGTCGGAGGGTTACTGCTCGATGTGCTCCTGCCCGCCGGTCCGACCCCGGTCACCATCACCACCGTCGCCGGCACCGCGCTGACCCTGGTGTCGGTCGTGGTGATCGCGCTGCCCCGTCGTCGAGCGTGAGCTCGAGTGCAAGGATGCGTGTCGTGAATGCGATCGTGCTAGACGGCAAAGCGACCAGGGAGCAGATCTTCGCTGATCTCGAGCCCCGGGTGGCAGCACTGCGTAGCGCTGGGGTAACGCCAGGGCTGGGCACCGTCATCGTCGGCGACGATCCCGGCTCGCACGCCTACGTGCGCGGCAAGCATCGCGACTGCGCCGCGGTGGGCATCGCCTCGATTCGACGCGAGCTGCCCGCGACTGCCACCCAAGACGAGCTGTTCGCGGTGATCGACGAGCTGAACGCCGATCCCGCCTGCACGGGCTACATCGTCCAGCTCCCGCTGCCGCCAGGGATCAATACTGGCGCAGTGCTGGAACGGATAGACCCGGCCAAGGACGCCGACGGCCTGCATCCGGTGAATCTGGGCCGGCTGGTGCTCGGCGCGCCAGGGCCACTGCCCTGCACCCCGCGCGGGATCGTGGAGCTGCTACGCCGCTTCGACGTGCCGATCGCCGGCGCTGGCGTGACGATCGTGGGCCGCGGTATCACCGTCGGACGGACGCTGGCGCTGCTGCTCACCCGGCGCAGCGAGAACGCCACGGTGACCCAGTGCCATACCGGCACGCGCGATCTGGCCGCCGAGGTTTGCCGCGCCGACATCGTGGTCGCTGCGGCCGGGCATCCTGGGTTGATCACCGCTGACATGGTCAAACCGGGCGCTGCCGTCGTCGACGTCGGGATCACCCGCACCGACGCCGGGCTAACCGGGGACGTCGATCCGGCGGTGGCCAAGGTCGCCGGGTACCTGGCGCCGATCCCCGGCGGGGTCGGGCCGATGACCAGGGCCATGTTGCTGGCCAACGTCGTCGAGGCTGCCGAGCGAGCCGGTCGGGCATGACCACCCAGCGGACGAGCCCGCGGCCCCAGCTGGCCTTCGGTGTGATCCTGGCCGTGGTGGCTGTGGGCATGGTGCGTATCGCCCAGTATCACTGGCGGGAGGGCACCGTGATCATCGGTGGCGCGTTGCTGCTGGCCGCCGGGTTGCGCGCCGTCCTGCCGCCCGAACGTATGGGGCTGCTCGGCGTCCGCCGCCGGACCCTCGACGTTGTCACCTACGCCGGGTTCGGGCTGTTGATGCTGGCCGTGGCGCTGACCATCACCGGGGGACCGCTGGCCGCCAACTAGGTGCCGGAGATAGCCTCGCCACATGGCACGTTCGGGCAAGGTCGCAGTCATCGGCGCTGGATTTTACGGTTCGACCACCGCGCAGCGGCTGGCCGAGTACGACCTGTTCGACACTGTCGTGCTCACCGACATCATCGAGGGCAGGCCGGAAGGCCTGGCACTGGACATCAACCAGTCCCGGCCAGTGGAGGGTTTCGAAACCAAGGTGGTCGGGGTGACCACCGGTCGCGACGGCTCCGGATACGAGGCGATCGCCGGCAGCGACATCGTGATGATCACCGCGGGGCTGCCCCGTAAACCCGGCATGAGCCGGATGGACCTGCTCGAGGTCAACGCCCGCATCGTCCGGCAGGTGGCGGAGAACGTCGCTACACATGCCGCGGACGCCGTGGTGATTGTCGTGTCTAACCCGCTGGATGAGATGACCGCGCTGGCGCAGCTGGCCACCGGCTTCCCGCGGCACCGGGTGATGGGGCAAGCGGGGATGCTTGACACAGCGCGGTTTACCAACTTCGTCGCCGAGGAACTTGCCGTCCCGGTGTCGTCGGTGCGCACGCTGACGCTGGGCTCGCACGGCGACACCATGGTCCCGGTTCCCAGCGCCTGCACGGTGAACGGCAAGCCGCTAGCCGACCTGCTCCCCACCGAAAAGATCGATGAGCTGATCACCCGTACCCGAAACGGTGGCGCCGAGGTGGTCGCGCTGCTCAAGACCGGCTCGGCGTATTACGCCCCGTCGGCCGCGGCGGCCCGCATGGTCCGTGACGTGTACACCGACTCTGGTGTCGTACAGCCGGTCTGTGCCTGGGTGGACGGGGAGTTCGGCGTTTCCGGTGTGTACCTGGGCGTCACCGCAGAGCTGGGCCGGGAAGGTGTGCGCCGCGTGATCGAGATTCCGCTCACCGACACCGAGCTGGCTGAGCTGCACAAAGCCGCCGAAGCCGTGCGCGCCAAACAAGCCGACGTCCAGCACCTCTAGGCCCACCTTTGAACCGCAGTCTGGAT
>JAJPIR010000333.1 GCA_021324675.1 Actinomycetota bacterium | reverse complement strand
TACTGTCCACTCTTCCTTCGGATGACAATGGTCGAGTATCACTTCCCGCCATTCCCGATGGCTGCGTGAACCGTGCCGAGCGGTCAATTGCCGTAGCTCCCTAATTGTGGACACGAATGCTTTCATGCCACTTGAGTGCTAGTCGAATAGGCATAAAATTCGGCGGATACACCAATCGTAAAGAATGCCGCAACACTTCTGTTAAGTTCACGCGTGCGTAGTCTTTTTCTCTACACTTCTACATTCTGCGGCGCCTGCTCAACCACGTCGTGGGCCTTCACCCTCGACATGATCCCCGTGGTTTGCCCGGACCCTCGGGACTACCTCGGGTCTCGCGTCGGCGAGCCACCAAGACGAACCGGTCTCGGCGGAGCATCCGACACGCCAAACGTCAAAAGCCCTGCCTCGGACCCGCTGCACGATCACCGCTGAGGTGATGAACATCCGTGGAGACAACCTCCAGTCCCACCGAGCGTCTAAGGCAGTGAGTCCGGCGGGATGGCAGCGGGATCGCGCCGGGCAAGGTCCAGCGTGGTCAGAGCCGTCCAGGGGGTTCCCATGAGCGAATGGTCACCAACTTAGGTTGAGTCGGTATTCGTGACGTTTGCCGATGGTGGCGAATAACGCAATTGACACCGTCGCCTGCGATTTTACCACCAAGACGGTCGCGGCTTTTAAGTCACCTGTTATCCGTCAACTGTCATGTCGACCCTGGATAACTGGCGCCCAGGTCTTCCCAAGGACAGCCCTAGAAAGATAATAAAGTACACACGGAGGCAATAATGAGGATCATGGAAGTCTTTAGTTTCGCCAAGCCCGGATTCAACCCCGATCCCCATCGTATCCATGACAGGGATAAGGCCCGTGGCTGGTGGGGCTTTGACGAGAAAGGCCGTCGGCATTTTTGGCACTGGGACTACAGGAATAATCGCTGGTACTAGGAAAGATTGGGCATGCCTTTGCCTGGAATTGTCAGTCTTGGGGTCTGCTCGTTTTGTCATGACGAGCCGACCGCAAGTTCCAGGCGAAGTCATCCGCTGCGGCGTATGAGTGACCGCCCACGTTGGTGACAATGAGGTGGACGGCGCGGATGTGGCACCACTGCAATCGTGGTGGGAATAATGCCGTATCCGCCCGTCCATTTCTTGCCATCTACACCCATGGCGTGCCAAGACTCGATCGGGGCTATGAGCAGGCATCTTTCTGATCGGGTCAGGCTGCGCGTCGCTACTCGTTGATCAGTCCGCCGAGGACTCGGTGGCGTCGGATCGGGGTGTCGACGGGGATCAGGGTGGCTGGGTCGTGGGTTGGTGGGTGTTGATCCAGGCTCTGATGCGGGCGGTGGTCATTGAAATGGCGCACGTACCGGTCAAGAACAACTCGGGCGTGTCGCTCGTGGTAGATCAGCAGTCGGTCGGTGCATTCGGTGCGGACGCTGCCAACGAACCGTTCCGCGTAGCAGTTCGCCTGCGGGGTGCGCGGAGGGATCTTGACCACGGTGATGGCTTCGGAGGCGAAGACGGCATCAAAGGCGGCGGTGAATTGTACAGTACCGGTCACGGATCAAAAAGCGGAAGGCGTCGATGCGATCACCGAGGTCGGTCAGCAGGTTGCGGGCGGCCTAAGTGGTCCAGGCCGCCGTGGGGTGAGCGGTCACGCCGAGAAGATGGACCTTGCGGGTGCGGACCGCCATCACAAACAGAACAGAGAGGCGGCGCAGCGCAACGGTGTCGAGGGTGCAGAAATCGGTGGCCAGCAGCCCGCAAGCCTGCGCGTGCAAGAAGGTCCGCCGAGTCGTGCCGGTACCGACGCGATGCCCAACTCCGGCGAGTTCACTTTGGATCCTACGGTGGCCCCAAGAGGGGTTCTCCCGCGCCAGGCGCAGCACCAAAGCCCGATTTTGTCGCCTGATCGTGGTCAGATACAGCAGACGGAACAACACGACCGGTGATCATGTCATGATCACGGAGGGCTGCTGAAGCCGCAGGTCACACTTGTGGCGAGTTTTGGCACGGCACAAGTCGAACCGTCACGGTCGGTGGTCATGTCCGACAGTCACCACCCAGGAACGCCGCAGGCCACGGACGTGAATGACCAGTTCGGCACCCACAGGACGAGCAGCCGAAGCAACGGTGGGGTGATCCGCCAACGTCGCCGATATTAAGTCCAGCCAGTCATCTTGCGGGGTTACCTTGAGGTAACACAGTTGACCGTAGCTACGACATAAACAATGGAACCTTGACGTGGCAAGTGGTCACTGCTTCTGACTTTCTGGCTACACATGGTAATCGAGCTAACGGTAGAGGTACCTGCAAGCATGAGAGTTGCCGGGCATCATCCTGATTCTGATGCGCACCGACCTACCGATCATTACGACGTTGACAGGATTTGCAACGAATCCCATAACCCTGTTCATCGGTCCCGAAAAGGGTCACAGTCAAGAAGGAGAACGGCGCAATGTGGGCCTGGGGAGCACGATTTGCTGCTTTGGGCCATGGAGAGGACACCCTTCGCCTCAATGCAACGGTGCCCCCTGCAGCCTTCGCCGAACTCGCCCGGGCCATTCAATCGAGCCCCGCAGCGGTCAATCCTCAGCACTTTTCCTCAACTTTCCTTCAACGCCACAATGCCGGTGGGATAGCTATTCCACGACACGCTGTAACCCTTAGTAGATGTAAACAAATAACTAATCTCGGTCGAGTGACTTCTTCGTGCCGCGTGTCATTTCGGCCGACGGTGCGAGCCAGGTGGAAGAATTCGCAATGTGGCGATCAGAAATGATGACGCGTTCTGGGCGATGAAAGCGCGTTTGGTGGATCTGTTGCCTCGCTTGAATGAACGTGATCGACGGTTGGCGCTGGCAACGGAGGCGAAATCGTGGGGCCGCGGTGGAATCAGCGCCGTCCATGAAGCCACGGGCGTATCGAAGGCGACGATTCGACGCGGCAAAATCGAGCTCGACAACGAGCCCGCGGAGCAGCCATCCGATCGAGTCCGAGCACCGGGAGGCGGCCGAAAGAAAGCCGAAGTCACCAATCCGGAACTGTTAAACGAACTGGAGAATCTGACCGAGCCGGACACACGGGGAGATCCCGAATCGCCACTGCGGTGGACCACGAAATCGACCCGTAGACTCGCCGAGCAATTGACGGAGGCAGGCCACCCCATCAGTCACACCGCCGTCGCCAAACTCCTCCGCTTCCTCGGCTACAGTTTGCAAAGCACCCGCAAGAAGATGGAGGGAAGCCAACACCCAGACCGCGACGATCAATTCTGCTACATCAACAAACTAGCCACGGAGTTCCTCGCCTCAGGCGACCCCGTGATCAGCGTTGATACCAAAAAGAAAGAACTCGTCGGACAGTTCGCTCAGGCTGGCCGGGAATGGCATCCCCAGGGTGAACCGGTCGAGGTATCCACCTATGACTTCCCCGAACAAGCCGACGGCAAAGCCATTCCCTATGGAGTCTACGACCTGGCCAATAACAGCGCCTGGGTCTCCGTCGGCATCGACCACGACACCGCAGTGTTCGCCGTCGCCACGATCGACAAGTGGTGGCAGTACATGGGCAAAAAGAAATATCCCAACGCCCGCCGAATCTTCATCACCGCCGACGGCGGCGGATCCAACGGACACCGACTCTGGCTCTGGAAACACGAACTCGCACGACTCGCCACGACAACTGGGCTGGATATCATCGTCTCCCACTGCCCGCCCGGCACCAGCAAATGGAATAAGATCGAACACCGGCTCTTCTCCAGAATCACTCAAAACTGGCGCGGACGGCCACTCGAAACTTACCAAACCATCGTCAACCTCATCGCCAACACCACAACGACCACGGGATTGACCGTTCGCTGTGAACTCGACCCCAATCTCTACCCCACAAAAATCAAACTCACCAACCAGCAGAAAGAATCAATACCCCTCACCCCACACCTTTTCCATGGCGACTGGAACTACACCATCACGCCCCGTATAGAATAGGTTATTTAATTACAACTCCTAGCGTGATTTCTTTATAATGCTGTGGATCCCGCAGTGGTGATCTCGGTGTCGAGTCCATATCGGTCGACTGGATTGAATCCCAGAAATGCCCGGAAGTCACCACAGCTAATCGCGCAGGGTGACGCGAGCGGTGACTATTTGGGCTGGCGTCTAAAGCAGCGACGGTGGTGCCAGGCTGGCGGTGACGGCGGGCATCAACGATTGAGCAGCGTCGTTTTCCAGCCCTTGCTCGTAGGCCTCGAGGCTGTGCCGGGTGGCTGGATCGATAGGGCCGCCACTGTCGACTGGGATGAGCGTTCCGACATGTGCGTAGGGCAGCAGCGGCGAGGGCAGGGGCACGGCGGGCACGATATCGAGGAAGTTGACCACCCTAAAGCAGCTTTCAATCTTCACGTTGAACATCGCGGCGAAATTGCTCAACCCCGTACGAGGTCCACCGAAGGTGATCAACTGTGGTTCCAGCTTGGGCGGCATATTCAGGACATCAGGAGCCGCCAGCACCGCCAGGGCACCACCAAGGCTGTGCCCGGCGACCAAAAGCCGCGTACATCCGGCGCAGGCTTGGGGAAGCCCCGTTCTTAGACTGTCGCGGATGGTCAGGTAGACGGCCTGAAACCCCACGTGGACGTCACCGAAATTCGGCAGTGGTAGGTATGGCTGCGCCGCGGCATCGAAGTCAGCCAGCCACTCTTCCAGGCTCAGGGTGCCCCGAAAGGCGACGAAGGCCGTCTGCGTCGCTGTGTTGTGGCCCATGAGTCCGTAGACCGCCACCGTGCCACCGGCCGTCATGGCCTGCAGGGGCGCTGCCTTGGCTCCCAAAGACGCGAGCAGCTCGGTCACCAGGCTCATGTCGGCCGTCAGCAGGGTGGTCTGGATGAACCCGTCGGGTAACTGTGGCGCGTGGGTCGGATTAGCCGTGACGGCGTAGGCCGCCTGCACAAAAGGCAGCATCACGGTACGCGCGAATGTCGGGTCGAAACTCATGATCATCCCTCCCGCACGGCGTCAGCCGCGCTGATCCGGCCTGGGACAACAAGCTCGCCGCAGAGCGCGTAACCACGTTCTTGCGTTGCGGATGCCAGGGCTGCCTGCTCGGCGCCTGATGAAAGTAAACGGAAGTAGCTGGGCCGAGAGCCCTCGCTGCCTTTAGCCATCACCCGCACCGCGCCAAGCAGCATCACCGAAGTCACTACCACCACCTGCATCGCCATCCCAGCCCCACCTGCGATGTCACGATCTGCTCGACGGGTTTGATATACGAATACGTCCAAGTTGCATGACGTGGATGACCGGTTCGGCACCCACAGGATGAGTGCAGGAGAAACGGCGGAAATATAGTCCTGAGTTCAAAGCTGAGGCGGCGCGGTTGGTGGTTGAGACGTCGCGGCCAATTGTCGATGTCGCTCGGGAGATAGGCGTTCACGAGGGGACTTTGGGATCCTGGGTGAACAAGTATCGGACCGAGCACGCCGGTGACGAGCCGCCGTTGACCATGTCGGAGCGGGCGCGGCTGCGAGAACTTGAGCAAGAAAACCGTGAATTGCGAATGAAAACCGAGTTTTTGGGGAAAGCCGCTGCCTTCTTCGCGCAGGAGTATCGGTGACCGACAAGTTTGCGTTCATCGACGCGGAGAAGGCTGTGTTTGGCTGGAGGTGTCTACCTCGGGCTATTACGAGTGGCGCGACCGACCCGCCTCGGCCACCGCCCAGCGTCGCCAGCGCTTGACCGTTTTCATCCAGGCGATTTTTGACGAGTCCGATGGCACGTACGGGTACCGCCGCGTGCATGCTGCGCTGGCTCGCCAGGGCGACGGCTGCGGTCCCGAGCTGGTCCGTGATCTCATGCGTGAGCTGGGCTTGGTCCTGTGCCAGCCACGGCCGTGGCGGCCGACGACCACGCAGCCTGGTGACGGCGCCGACGCGGTCCCCGACCTGGTGGGACGCGATTTCAGGGCGGACGCGCCGGGCCAGAAATTGGTTGGAGATATCACCTATTTGCCGACATGGCAGGGTTCGCCTATCTGGTCACGGTCATCGACTGCTGCACCAAAGAATGCATCGGGTACGCCATCGCTGAGCACATGCGCGCCGAGCTTGTTATCGATGCGTTGCGCATGGCCGCGCGTAACTGTGACCTTGCACCGAGGGCGATTTTCCATACCGATCGGGGTTGTCAGTATCTCAGCCGAGCGTTCGCTGAGGTGGTCGCCCAGCTCGATGTGCGGCATTCTGTGGGACGAAAAGGATCGTGTTTCGATAATGCGCAAGCGGAATCGTTCAACGCGACACTGAAAGTCGAGCGGGTCAACCGAACCGTGTACCCAACGCGTGAACACGCCCGCAAAGACGTGACGCGCTACATCGAGTTCCGCTACAATGCAAAACGTTTCCACTCGGCGCTAGGCTACCGAACACCACGGGAAGCTCACGCCGACTATCAGAATCAGCGATCGACGGCCTAACAACACGAATAGTATCTATCCGGAAAACGTGGAGCGGCCCAGGGTGCTGGAAACCTTCGCCAAGCTCCTGGTACTAGCCGAAATCCGAACGCCGCCGGAGCGGCGGCGCCCCAGAATCCACGACCTGCGTCACACCTTTGCGGTCAACACCCTCATCGGCTGGTATCGGGCTGGCATCAATGTCCAAGCCCACCTGCCGGTGCTGTCCACATTCCTTGGACACTCATCGACCGAGGCGACGTACTGGTACCTGCAGGCCGTACCCGCACTGCTCCACCTGGCCGCTCAACGCCTAGAACCCGGCTATTACGCGCACCGCCAACCCTGCGATGAGCAGCCGGGAAGGCCGCAATGACCACTCTCGCGCCCATCCTCCAAGCGTTTTTCACCGACCGGCTCATGACCCAGCGTGCCGCCGCGCCGCACACGATCGCGTCCTACCGCGATACCTTCAAGCTGCTGCTTGGCTACATCCACGCCCAAACCGGCAAATTGGCCAGCCAGCTGGACCTCACCGACCTAGACGCCGCCACTATCGGCGAGTTTCTGACCTATCTGGAATCCGTCCGAGGCAACAGCGCTGCGACCCGCAATAACCGGCTCGCAGCGATTCACTCACTGTTTCGCTACGCCGCTCTGCAAGCTCCCGAACACCTCAACCTGATCAGTCGGGTGCTCGACATCCAGGCCAAGCGCACCATCATCAGCTACCTCACCAGCGCTGAACTCGACGTGATATTGACCGCACCGGATCGATCCACCTGGCATGGCCGTCGCGACCACGTCCTGCTCGCACTCGCCGCCCAGACCGGCTTCCGCGTGTCCGAACTGACCGGGCATCGTTCCCGGCTTTCGGGAATGGTGAGGGCCCACTTTGCCGTAATGCAAACTGTGCCAGCTATTCGGCACCCACAGCCTAGCAGTGTGAACGCTGTGTCGAGTGAGTGGCGACCTGATAGACGTGTCCTGTTAGACGTGTCTGTACGGATTTGGGTGACCGGATCTAGTGGCCTGTGGTGTTCTCTACGAGACGGGCATCCGG
>JAJPIR010000272.1 GCA_021324675.1 Actinomycetota bacterium | reverse complement strand
GTGAAGCCAACCGCGACTCGGGCGGGGACGTGCTGCGTTCGCAACATGATCGCCATTGCTGAGGCGAACTGTTCGCAGTAGCCCCGGTGGCCGGTGAACAGGAAGTCCACCAGTGCATCCCCGCTGTTGCCGGGACGGGTTCGCAGGTCATACCGGAAGCCGTTGCTGGGATCGGTGAACCAGCGGTTGAGCGCAACGGTGGCGTCATATGCCGTACGGGTGCCTGCGGTGATCCGTGTTGCCAGCCGGACCACCCGCTGGTCTACCCCGCCGGTATCCAGATAGCGCGCGTCAGCAGCGGCGAAAGCCGCGGTGCCCGCACGTCCCGCCGCGCGCAACAGCTGCGGATTCACCCGCGGCAGCACGCCCAGCTCGGTGTAGGGCTCCGCGCGCTGGCGGCGGTCGGCGAAGACGGTGATGGCGTCGGGGTCGTACCTCCAGCTCGGACTGATGCCGCCCAGTGCCAGCGGGTAGCCGAAGGACGGCAGCCAGCTGTCCGTGTAGTTGATCGGCTCGATCCGGACCTGGAGGGTAGAGCCTGGCACCGGGGTGGCTACCCCGGCGGGCAGCGGTAGCCGCTCGGTGGTCTCGTCACCTGCTGGGATCGCCGGATCCAAGGGACCCTGCTGCCAGCCCACCCCGTTGACGAACCGGCTGAGGGTCAAAGCTCGCAGGTTGGTCCGCTGCTCAAGCCCCTGCACCCGTAACAGCGGCACCGCTTGCTCGGTCGACAGCTGTCCACGCAGGGAGGTGAACGGGTTCAAGCCGATCCCGGTGACCGTTCCCCGATTCCGGACGTTTGTCGCCCGGCCGGTGCCCACCGCCGTTGCCGATATCCCGACCAGCAGCGCTATCGCGATGGCGCTGGCGGTGACGGCAAGCGCCGCGGGCGCTGCTGTGGTCTGCCGGCCGGGGCCAGCGTCGACCCGGTCGCCCCAGGCGCGCTGCTGGCGCTGGGTATCCACGACAAGGAGCACTGCGAAGCTTGCGGCGCTCAGCGCGAAGCTCCACCAGGGCAGCATGCGGTCCGACACCGCGACGGGCACCGTGATCACCGCTAGCAGCACCAACCCGGCGCAGGCCGGCGCGGCAAGAGACACGGCCAAGAAATCCACCACGATGGCCATCAGCCCGGCCGCCACGACCACCAGGCAGACGAGTTCGGTGCTTTCCGGCACCGGTGGAAGGCCGACTCGGATCTGCTGGGCAGCTCGAGCCAGCACGGCCGCCAGTTCTGTCCTGCTAGCTGATCCCGGCACTACCAGCAGCCAGCCGCTGGTGGTGAAGACCGCGGTGACCAGCGCCGCGAGCGCGGCAAGCTGACCTGCTGCGGTCACCACCGCTGGCATCCGCAGCCAGCGCAGCAGCGCCCCGGCGCTGACCACCACGGTGATGCCCAGCAGGAGGTAGCTCCACCAGCGCGGGCCTGTGAGCACGCCGGTCAACGCGGTGGCGGTGAGCGCGAGAGCCAGCCCGGCGGCACCTGCGATGACGGCCGGCTGTACCCGTTCACCCCAGCCGATCACTGCGGTACCCGCATCTTGCTGGCTGAGCCGGTGCACAGCTGGTTCCACACCACCGAGGGGCAGTGTTGCGGATCTGCCACTGCCACCGTCCAACCCGCAGCGACGAGAACTCGGGCGGCTTTCCCCGGATCAGGGGCCCACTTGCCGTCGCCGTGGTCGTCGTTGCCCGAGGCCCACGCCGCGACATCAAGCAGCACCGCGTGGCCGCGGCCGCAGCGCACGTGGTGAACCAGCAGCTGGTCGACGGCGGCAGGCCCGAGCGCGCCTAAGATGGCGATCACATCTTGTCTGCCGGCGGTCGCTGGGAGGGGGATCAGATCGCGTTGTTCGGTCGCACGCAATGCGGCCAACGCATCGAGTGCCGCATCGGCCTGGCGCTCGCCGCCATCGCCGGCACCCGCGAGTACGGCGCCGTCCACGGTGACCAACCGCACCTGTATACCGCGTTGCCGCAGATGGACGTAGACGCTGGCGGTTAACGACACGGCGTACTCGAGGCTTGCGGTTGATCCAGTGCCGCGGTGCGCCGAAGCTCGGTGATCCAGCAGCACTGTGATCCCACCGCGGGGTGCCCACTCCTCGACTCTGACCATCAGCTCGTCGCGCCGAGCGGTCGTGCGCCAGTGAACCCGGCGCAGGTCATCGCCTTGCCGGTAACTGCGCACCACCACGGCGTCCTGGCCCGAGCCCGCGCTTACCGGTTCCCCGCCCGCAGCGCCACACTCCCCGCCGGCTGGCAATCCGGCCAGCGGCAGCACTGCCGGCCGGACCACCAATCGATCGGCCCCGACAAGCGTGCGGTGGTACCTCGCCAGCCCGAGCGGATCGGTGACCTGAGCGGTCAGGGGACCCAGCCAGTGCACCGCGCGCTCCATCGGATGCAGCGGATAGCTCAACTGCACCTCCGCGTCGCGCGGTAGCTGGGCCACGACTGCCCGGCGTGGATTACCCAGTGAGCGGGGGACCGTGTCCTCGAGCAACAGCCGGCCGCTCCAGCGCCCCGCGCCGCGCAGCGTCAGAGACACCCGGCAGTGGCCCCCGATCGAGACCGGCGTGGGCGTCACCTCTCGGCGCGCCTGCAGCCTGATCTTGGTCCGGCCGGCGACAATGCTGGCCAGCACGGGGAGCACCATGACGAAGGCTGCAACCCGGAGCAGGTCCCGTTCGTTGACCAGCACCGCGCACAATGCTGCCGCCGCTCCGGCGGCGATCAGACACCAGCCGCGGGTGGTCAGGCCGCCCAAGCGCCCGGACACTCAGTGCCTCTGAGGCGAGCGTGGCCAGAGCATGGCAATGCGGCCGTGGTCAATGTCCGGCACGTCGTGTCTGCCCGGTGCGGGTTGCTTCGGCGCCTGGGGTACCGGTACGCGCGCTAGTACATCGTCGATCAACTCTTCCGGGTGGACCCGGGCTACCTGGGCCTGTGCGGTAAGCATCAGCCGGTGGGACAGCACTGGCCGTGCCATCGCCTGGATGTCGTCGGGGACCACGAAGTTCCGGCCGGACAGTGCGGCCCTCGCCCGGCTGGTGCGGATCAGCTGCAGCGTGGCCCGCGGCGAGGCGCCCAGCCGGAGGTCAGGCAGCGCCCGGGTGGCGCTGACTATCTCCACGACGTAGCGTCGCAGGTCGGTTGAGACGTGCACCGAGCGAACCGCCTCGCACAGCACTTTCACCTCGGCTGCGGTTGACACCGGTGTCAAGCTGGCGAATGGGTCGGTGCCAGCGTGCTCGTCAACCATGGCCAGCTCCGCGATCGGATCGGGGTAGCCCAGCGAGATCCGGGCGGTGAACCGGTCTCGTTGGGCTTCTGGCAACGGGTAGGTGCCTTCCATCTCCACCGGATTCTGGGTGGCGATCACCATGAATGGGCTGTCCAGCGGGTAGCTGTGCCCATCGACGGTGACTTGGCGTTCCTCCATGCATTCCAGGAGCGCGGACTGGGTCTTCGGCGAAGCTCGATTGATCTCGTCACCGACCACGACGTTGGCGAAGACCGGACCGGTTCGGAATTCGAATTCTCCGGTGCTGCGATCGAACACCGATACCCCGGTGATGTCACTGGGGAGCAGATCAGGGGTGAACTGGATCCGCGCGACCGTGCCGTCGATAGACCGGGCCAACGCCTTGGCCAGCGACGTCTTGCCCACTCCTGGCACGTCTTCGAGCAGTAGGTGGCCCTCGGCGAGCAAGGTGATCAGCGCGGTGTGCACGGCATCGGGCTTACCGACGAGTACTCGCTCGACGTTGCCGGTGATGCGCCGCGCCACAGCATGCACATCAACGTGCCGCAAGGCAGGTGCATCTGCATGGTGCAGGGCACGATCCTGACCATCTTGCCGACTCACGCGACCTCCTGACCGCCTTCCCGGATCGCCGGAGCATGGGCCGGCGAAAAGGCGTCCGTGCTGCACAACGACGAACAGGCAGCCGTCGCAGCGGGGTTGAAGCCAAATCGCTGTGCTGCCACCGAGGCGACGCACGGGTGTCTCGTCAGGTGTGTGTCGTCACCTGCCTCGTCAGGTGCTCATCTCCGTGCGGACGGCGGTGGCCGACTCCCCACTTTCTCCCACGGGGAGCGTTGGCCGTGTCCAGCGGGTGCCTTGCGCCCTGACTTAGCGCTGCCTGCACCGGTCTACTTCTCGGTCGTCGGGGGAGGTACCGGGTACGCGCCCCACCGTCCACCACTCCCGCTGAACTGCGCAGACGACTGGGCTGGACGAACACAGAGAGTGCTTAAACGTTGACAGTGGCAGAAAGTGGGGTAGGGTGGGTCTGCGTGGAGCACAGGGGTGCTTCACGACCGGTCCGCCGGAGGCGGGGAGGCGGGTCGTCGTGTTCCTGGGCACGCACACACCGCGGCTCGACGACAAGGGCCGGTTGACGTTGCCGGCGAAGTTCCGTGATGCGCTTGCAGGGGGGTTGATGGTCACCAAGGGACAGGACCACTGCCTCTATGTGTTTCCCCGTGCCGAGTTCGAGCAGATGGCGCGCAAGGTGGCACAGGCGCCGTTTACCAATGAGGCGGTCCGTGCCTACCAGCGTTACCTGTTCGCCGGCACCGACGAGCAACGCCCGGACGGGCAGGGCCGCATCACGATCGCGCCGGAACTACGGCGCTACGCCGGGCTGAGCAAGGACTGCGCGGTGATTGGGGCAATCAACCGTTTGGAGATCTGGGACAGCGCTGCCTGGCAGCGTTACCTGGAGGAACACGAGGAGTCGTACGCCCAGGCCCAAGAGGAGGTACTGCCTGGGGTGATGTGACTCGGTGACGCGAGGTCTCCGTCCGGAGAGCATCCTGCGGATCTCTCAGAGCCTGATAGGCCTGACACGGACGGCCAGCCCTGACGCACCTTCCCCGGCGCCAGGACCCGGCACCGGGCGGAGACCTGGCGGCACCGAGTCGGTGGTTGCCGATATGAACCCGTATCGGGCAGTTGCCGGGGGGCGACTGGCGTACTCGATGGCGCCGCGGCATGGCTCCCTATCAGGAGCGTGGGGGAGAGGGGGCGGGGGTGGCTGGAGGGAGGCTGCTGGTGGCGGGATCACTCCAGCACACCCCCGTGCTGCTGGGTCGGTCCCTGGAGCTGCTCGGTCCCGCGTTGGCGAGCAGGCAGGCGGTGATGGTCGACGCCACGATTGGTCTCGGTGGCCACGCAGCGGCGTTGCTCGATGCTCACCCGCAGCTGACCCTGATCGGCATCGACCGTGACCCGCAGGCGCTTGATGCCGCCGGTGACCGGCTGCGCGCGCACACCGGGCGCGTGCACCTGGTGCACGCCGTCTACGACCAACTACCGCAGGTCTTGCGCCGCTTCGACCTCCCGCACGTCGACGGGGTGCTGTTCGACCTGGGCGTTTCCTCGTTGCAACTGGACAACGCCGAACGTGGTTTCTCCTACGCCCGGAACACCGCGCTGGACATGCGCATGGATCCCAGCACGGGACCTACCGCGGCTGACGTACTGAATACCTATCCGGAGCGTGATCTGCGCCGGATATTCCGGGACTACGGGGAGGAACGCTTCGCCGGCCGGATTGCTGCCGCGGTCGTGGCGCAGCGCGCCCGGCGCCCTTTCGAGACCACCACTGAACTAGTTGACGTCATCTACCAGAACATTCCCGCAGCCGCTCGCCGGCAGGGGGGCCACCCCGCCAAACGCACCTTCCAGGCCCTGCGGATCGAGGTCAACGGCGAGCTGGCAGCACTACGCGTAGCGGTGCCTGCCGCACTGGACGCTCTGGCGGTCGGTGGGCGGCTGGTCGCACTGGCTTACCACTCACTGGAAGACCGGATCGTCAAGCGGGCGTTGGCCCGTTTGAGCACCTCTCGCACGCCGGCCGGCATGCCAGTAGAGCTGCCCGGGCATGGGCCCCAGCTCAGCGTGTTGACGAGGGGCGCGGAGCGAGCCGGGCCGGCCGAGATTGCTGCCAACCCGCGGGCGGCCTCTGCACGGCTGCGCGCCGCGCAACGCATCACCCTGCCCGAGCAACCTGGATGCAGTCAGGGAGGGCCGACCTCATGACCGCTCCCACGCGTACGGCGGCCCTGACGCGGGGCAAGGCGACCGCACCTGCCGGTCGCCGCGACCCGGTGCCCAGTGGCAGGCATGCAGCAGCGCAACGGGGGCGGTCGCCAGCGGTCGCCCGCGCCTACGCTCGGCGGGCTCAGCGCACCGGGATGCACGCCCGTGATTCGGGCGGTGCGGAGACCAGCCGCGCCCCCTTCGTGATGCTGATCATGGTGCTGCTGGCCGTGACGCTGGTCGCCACACTGTGGTTGTCCACAGCCGCTACCGCGGACTCCTACCACCTGGACAACGCACGCAAGGTGGCCAGGCAGATGACTGAACGCTCGGAAAGCCTGAGCCGCCAGGTGGCCACCCTCGAGACCGCGCCGGAGCTGGCTCGCCGGGCCCGAGAGCTGGGCATGGTGCCGGCCGGAGATGCGGCCCGCCTGGTCGTCCGCTCGGACGGTACCGTCACCCTGGTTGGCCAGCCTCGGCGGGCCACCGCGCCGGTCCCGCCCCCAGCGCCGCCGGTGTCGCCAACTCCGCAGCAGGCAGGACCAACCTCGCCACAGCCGCCGGTACCTGCTCAGCCGCAGTCACCGGCTCAGCCGCAGCCGGTGACTCGGCCGCCAGCAGGGCCGATCCCCCCAGCGGCGGCCGTGTCCACGCCGCCGATCCCCGCCCCTACCCCTCCAGTGCCTAACCCGACGGGCCGGACTTAATGGGCACTGCGACTATCCGCCGGCCTACCGGGCCGGCCCGCCGGGTCCGGTCCCGGTCCTCAGCAACCGGTCTGCGTACCCGGCTTGGGCTGGCTCGGGTGGCACTCGTTGCCGCGCTGGTTGTCGCTGGCGTCAAGTTGGGCGTCGTGCAGGGACTGCAGGCGGGCACACTCTCGGCGCAGGCCTCGAAGCAGCGCACAACGGTGCAGCTGCTGCCCGCGCAGCGGGGCACCATCACTGACCGCAACGGCACGCCGCTGGCATTCAGCGTGGCGGCCGAGGCTCTGTACGCTCAGCCCAACCGGATCATCACCGAGCAGCGGGCGATCCGGGCTGATCCGGACGTGCGCAAGCAGGCAATGGCCCGCCGGGTTGCCCAGGTGCTCGGCCCGGCAGCATCCGAGCAGGAGATCCTGGACCAACTGCGCAGCAACCGCCAGACAGTGCTGCTCGCGCCATTGGTGACGCCAGCGCAAGCGCGGGCGATCCAGCACGACTTCCCGGAGATCAGCGCGGAGCACCGGGAGATCAGGCAATACCCGGGCGGCGAGCTTGCCTCCAACGTGCTGGGCGTGGCGAACTGGCGTGCCGACGAGCGCAAGGTGCGTGGCCTGGTTGGCCTGGAGAGCTACGACGATGCCTTGCTGGCCGGCCGGGACGGCCGGCGCGTGGTGGACACCGCGGAGGGTTCGGATGCGATCATCCCGGGCAGTGAGCGTGCCGAGCGATCGCCGGTGCCCGGTTCGGGGCTGGAGCTGACCCTCGACTCCGACTTGCAGTTCACCGTGGCGCAGATGCTGCGCGACTACGCGCGGAAATACCGCGCGAAAGGGGCCAGCGCGGTGGTCCTCGACGCGCGCACCGCCGAGGTGTACGCGATGGCCAACGACGTCGCCTTCGACCCGAACAACCTGGAGGCAGCGACTCCGGCGATGCTGGGCAATCCCGCCGTGTCAAGTCCCTTCGAACCGGGCTCGGTGAACAAGGTGGTCACGGCCGCTGCGGGCATCGAAAGCGGCGTGGTCACACCCGATACCGTGCTGCACGTACCGGGCGAATTGCGCGTCGCCGACCGGACAGTCCGGGATGCCTGGCCGCACGGCATCCTGAACCTGACCTTCACCGGAGTCCTGGCCCGCTCCTCCAACGTCGGCACACTGCTCACCGCGCAGCGCGTGGGCGAAGATCGTTTCGTTGACATGCTCACCCGCATGGGTCTGGGCCGGCGCACGAATGTGGGTCTGCCAGGGGAGAGTGCCGGCCGGGTGCCGCCCCGGGATGAGTGGTCGGGCAGCACCTTCGCCAACCTGCCCATCGGTCAAGGCCTGTCGATGACGGTATTGCAGATGGCGGGCATGTACCAGGCGATCGCCAACGACGGTGTGCGGATCCCGCCACGTGTCATCAGTGCCGAGATCGCGCCGGACGGCACCCGGACCGCAACTCCGCGCCCAGCCGGGATCAGGGTGGTCAGCCCGCAGACCGCACGCACCGTGCGGGACATGCTTCGCGCCGTCGTGCAGAACGAGCCGGGACAGCGCGGCACCGCCCCGGAAGCTGCACTGGACGGCTACCAGATCGCCGGCAAGAGCGGCACCGCGCAGCAGGTCAATCCGGGCTGCGGCTGCTACAGCAACTCCAACTACTGGATCACCTTCGCCGGGAT
>JAJPIR010000286.1 GCA_021324675.1 Actinomycetota bacterium | reverse complement strand
TTGCAGGGCCGAACCATCACCATCGCAGGGCTGAGCCATGACCTCCGAAGCCTGCGTGAGGCCTGCTTGCAGGGCCGAACCATCACCATCGCAGGGCTGAGCCATCATCACCATCACCGGCTCACATCCGGAAGACGCCAAAACGGCTGGCTTCCAGGGGCGCATTGGCGCAGGCGGACAGGGCCAGCCCGAGTACCGTCCGGGTGTCCGCCGGGTCGATGACCCCGTCGTCCCATAACCGGGCGGTCGAGTAATACGGGTTGCCCTGCCGCTCGTACTGGGCGCGGATGCGGTCGGCGAACGCGCCATCGGCGTCGCGGCCGCCCCGGACGGCAGACAGCACCATGGCGGCCTGCTCACCGCCCATCACCGAAATCCGCGCATTGGGCCACATGAACAGAAATCGCGGTGAATACGCCCGCCCGCACATCGAATAGTTACCCGCGCCGAACGAACCGCCGATGATGACGGTCAATTTCGGCACCCTGGTGGTGGCTACCGCAGTGACCATCTTGGCGCCGTGCTTGGCGATCCCGCCGGCCTCGTACTCCCGGCCCACCATGAAACCGGAAATGTTCTGCAGGAACACCAAAGGAATGCCACGCTGATCGCACAGCTCGATGAAATGGGCACCCTTGAGAGCTGACTCGCTGAAGAGGATCCCGTTGTTCGCCACGATGCCCACCGGGTGGCCGTGCAGCCGCGCGAAGCCAGTGACCAGCGTGGTGCCGTACTCGGCCTTGAACTCTGCCAAGCGGCTCGCGTCAACGATCCGGGCGATCACCTCACGGACGTCATAGGGCGTGCGGGAATCCACCGGCACCACGCGGTAGATGCCGTCCACAGTGGGCTCCTCGGTGGCGACCACCTCCCACGGCTGGGGTGGCCGCGGCCCGAGCGTGGCGACGATTCTGCGGAGGATCTGCAGCGCGTGGGCGTCGCTTTCGGCGAGGTGGTCGGTCACCCCGGACACCCGCGAATGCAGCACCGCGCCGCCGAGTTCCTCGGCCGTGACCACCTCGCCGGTGGCCGCCTGCACCAGCGGTGGGCCGCCGAGAAAGATCGTGCCCTGGTTGCGGACGATCACCGCCTCATCGCTCATCGCCGGCACGTAAGCGCCTCCCGCGGTGCACGAACCGAGCACCGCCGCAATCTGCGGGATACCGCGTGCGGACATCGTCGCCTGGTTGTAGAAGATCCGGCCGAAATGGTCCCGATCGGGAAACACCTGATCTTGCTCAGGCAGGTAGGCGCCGCCGGAATCGACCAGGTAGATGCACGGCAGCCGATTGTGCAGTGCCACTTCCTGGGCGCGCAGATGCTTCTTGACCGTGATCGGGTAGTACGTGCCGCCCTTGACCGTGGCGTCGTTGGCGACGATCACACACTCCCGACCGGATACCCTCCCGATACCGGTAATGATTCCCGCGGCCGGGGCCTCGTCACCGTACATGCCGGTGGCCGCGAGCGGGGACAGTTCCAGGAACGGCGATGACGGATCCACCAGGGAATCGACCCGGTCGCGGGGCAACATCTTGCCGCGCTCCAGATGGCGCTGCCGGGCGCTGTGCGGTCCACCCAGCCGGGCGGTGGCGAGCCGCTCGCGCAGGTCGGCGACCAGCGCGGCGTGCGCCTGCTCGTTGCGCGCGGCGGTGTCTTGCGCCGCGCCCGCCAGGACGTCCACGCGTCGCTCCTTTCCCGCGCCGGGATGAAGCGCTACGCACCACGTTAGACGCGTCAGCAGGCTCCTGGTGGCCCTGTGCTCGCCGGGCACAGCGGGCTGCCCGCTAGTAAATGAGCCAACGTAAGACCACTTATCGAGACCAGCTGGCCAGAACTCCACTGCTGACCTACGCGGGCTGGTTGTTCCTGCTCCATGGCCCTAACCTGCCCGTCCTCGACCTTGGCCGGCGCCACCAAGCGCGACGTAGCGGGGGCGGCGACCACTGGCGCGACTTCGTACGGATTGGTGATCTGGGCGCAGCAGACCAGCGGTGCCCTGGCCCTCGTGACGGCGCTCCGCGAGACCAGCATCGTCATCGGAGCACTCATCGGCGCGGTACAGCAGCGTGCCGACTCGCGTCGTGAACTCGACGCTACCGACATCCCGCTGCCCGGCCCACGTCGGTCCCGTCGAGTTCACGGCGTGTTCACGGACCAGGAGAGACCTCGGGCATCCCGTGAATCTGGTGGGCCGTCCGAAGCGCTGAGACCCATGGTTGCATGCGGATAGCCGAGCAGATGCGCAGAGAGCTAGCCGGCACTCACCGGGCGTTGTGGAAGATGATGCCCAGCACATAGCGCTCGCCGGTGTGCACGGCGCTGACGCCATGACGCACCTGCACCCGGTGATCACCGCGGGTGCCGCGCTTGGGCCGGTGCCGGACCGGAAAGATCACCGCCTGGCCCTGGCCGGGCCGGACCACCATCGGCCGGGACTGCTGGCGCGGCCGCTGCTCGACGAAGACGCTTTCCCCGCCGGTGAAGTCCTCGTCGGGCCTGCTGAGCATGACCAGCAGCTGCAGCGGGAACGTGAGATCACCGTAGACGTCCTGATGCAGGCAGTTGTAGCCACCGGGGCCGTAACGCAACACGAGTGGCGTCGGCCTGTGCTGGCCCAGCACTGCGCACTCGGCGAGCAAGCCGTCGAGCATCTCGGGAAAGCTGCGCTCGCCCAGTCGCTGTGCCCACCGGTTCGCGATCGCAGCGAGAGCCGGGTAGCAGCTTTCTCGCAGGGTCTGCACCAGCGGGGGCAGTGGATCGGCGAAGTAGCGGTAGCTGCCCTCCCCGTAAGCGTGCCGCGCCATGATGACGGTGCCGCGAAACCGGGTGTCATCGTCGAACATCTCCGCCACCTCGGCGCACTGCTCCGGTGACAGCACTGGCGGGGTCATGGCGTAGCCGTAGCCATTGAGCTGGTCCTCCAGCGCAGGCCAATCGAGGACCCCCAGCGCAGGGAGGCCGGCATACGTGCTGGCTTTGCTCATCATGGCCCTCCTCGCCGCACTGATTATCAAAGACCTGCGGTGGGCAACGGCGCGACACCGGTATTCCCGACGACGTGGCGGAAGCCGTCGCCTCTCCGGCTGCCCGGCAGATCACCGGGCAGGTCATTGCCGTCAGCGGCGGCGCGCGCCCGCCCGCCGACCCGCCGACCCGCCGACCCGCCGACCCGCCGACCCGCCGAGCCGCCGAGCCAAGGGCGCTTACCGGAACACGGGAAGCACCTTGTCCGCCCACGCTCGGAAGAACTCTTCGTGACGGGATCCGATTTGCTGCACGTATACCTCATCGAATCCCGCATCGACATAACTCTGCACGGCCTCCACCTGCCGTTGCAGATCAGGTCCGCAGGGGATCTGCTCGGCGATCGCCTCGCGAGTCACCAGTGTGGTGGCGGCCTCGAAGTCCCGCGGCCGCGGCAGGATCTGGCCCAGCTGTCCCGGTAGCAGCTCGCTGGCCCACAACCGGTGGGCCGTATCCACGCCGGCTTCCTCGGTCTCGGCCCAGCACACCTTCATCCCGCCCTGCACCGGTCGCTTCGTCGCGCCGGCTTCGCGGAAGACGCGAACGAGGTCGGCGTCAGGCACGGTGGTGCAGTAGCCGTCGCCGATCCGCCCGGCCAGCTCCGTAGCCTGCGGGCCGAACCCGGAGATGTAGATCGGTACCGGCTCGTCGGGCCGTGTGTAGATCCGGGCGTCGCACACCTCGTAGAACTCGCCGTGAAAGCTCACCTCCTCGCCCCGATGCAGCAGCCGGATGATCTGGATCGCTTCCTCGAGCATGGCCAGCCGCACCCCGACCGGTGGCCACACGTCACCGAGGATGTGCTCGTTGAGGGCCTCGCCGCTGCCTACGCCCAGCACGAACCGCCCGCCCAATTGCACCGCCGCCGTGGCGGAGGCCTGGGCAATGATCGCCGGGTGGATGCGCACCGTCGGGCATGTGACCGCTGTGGTGACCGGCAGCGTCACTGCCTCCGACAGCGCGCCGATCACCGACCACACGAACGGACTGTGGTTCTGCGCACTGGTCCAGGGATGGAAATGGTCGGAGATCCACAACCGCTCGAAGCCAGCCGCTTGGGCCAGCCGAGCCTGCCGAACAAGCTCCTGCGGACCGAATTCCTCACACGACAGGAAATAACCGATGCTCACCATGTCTGCCGGGGTACCCGCGCCCGCGGCGGGCTACCCCATGGCCGTCAGGAACTCGGTGAGCAACTCCGTGGTGCGCTGCGGTGCTTCCTGTTGCACGAAGTGGCCAATGCCGGGCAACACCTCATAGCGGTAGCCGTCGCCAGCCCAGCATGCTGACCGCCGAGCGGTGGATTCCAGTACATACGTGTCGTCGAGGCCCTGCACCTGCAGCACGGGCACCCGGATAGCGCGGTCCACCGCACGGGACAACCGCCGCCCATCGAAGCGGAACTGCGAGCGACCGACCCACCGGTAGTACTCCAGCGCGCAGTGCGCAGCAGCCGGGATCCGCATCGCGTTCCGGTAGCGCCGGGCCACCTCGGTGAACTCGCTCGACGAGCACCACTGCCGGCCGGCTCCAGCGCGCAGGATCTGCTCGACCAGCACCGCACCGTCGCGCGTGAGGCGGCGCTCGGGTAACCATGGAGCCTGAAACTCCACCAGGTAGCGGGCTGCGGCGCGCTGCGCCGGGTTGAGCATCAGCGCCTGGCCCATCGCGCGCGGATGGGCGGCGGCCAGGACGGTCACCGAGCGCACTACCCGGGGGTGCAGCGCGGCCGTGCACCAGCTCAGCACGCCACCCCAGTCGTTCCCGACCAGGTCGGCCTGGCGTTCTCCCAGCGCCCGGACCAAACCGGCCACGTCCCCGGACAACGTCCACAGGTCATAACCCCGTGGGGGTTTGTCGGAATCGCCATAGCCGCGCAGATCTACTGCCACGGCGCGGCGCCCGAGAGCGGCAAGCGCTGGCAGTTGGTGCCGCCACGCCCACCAGAACTCCGGGAACCCATGCAGCAGCAGCACCAAGGGCCCCGTGCCGACCTCCGCTATATGCAGCCGGATCCCGTTGGCCGAGACTTCACGGTGCGTCCACGATCCGGGAATACGCACAGAGCCGGGATCCGGGGGGCGGCTCACTCCGTGGATTGCTGGCCACGTGGGTGCATGAGCGCGGCCCCGGTGTCGCGGACGGTGCTGATCGTGCGTTCCGGTTTCCGGATGCTGCGCACCCGGCGCCAGCCCAGCAACGCACACACCCCTGCGGCGGCCAGCATCAGCGCGAACACGATGCCGAATCCAGCCCATTGCGGCAACCAGATGGCGAGCACCTCGGCCACCGTGATGAACAGGAAGAACAGGCTGAACAGCACGATCGCCAGTGCGATGAGGAAAAAAACGCTGCCCTTAACGCCCTTGCGGATCTCGGCGGTTACTTCGGCTTTCGCCAGTTCCACTTCCGAGCGGAACAAGGTGGAAAAGTGCCTGGCCGCTTCCTTGACCAGCTCACCCAGCGACGCGTCGGCCAGCTGCGGGAATTCCACCGGTGACAGCGGCACTGAGGGCGCTGAAGGCCCTGACGGAGCCGCAGGCGGTGGTTCCGGCTTGGCGTGCCGGCCGTGGCGAGGCTGCGTGCTGGACACCTGCGACATGGTGCCATGGCTCCTTTCGATCACCGACTGTGCCCACCCAACTCACCTCCCGTGACTGCACTCCCCCAATATGGAGAGATATCGGGGTTTAAACGGGCTCTATCAAGTCCGCCATGTCTCCCTGTCCGGTGGCGACGGTGCTGGCGCTTAGCCCCCCGGCGCGAGGGACGGACCCTGGATGACCGGACGTGGCGGGGGCAGGGCGCAGAGTTCGCGTGCGTCCAGCATGTGAGCAATTCACGAGCAGTATCACTCGTCCGTGTAGCGTCAATTTCGTGCCTGCGTTGTCGTTCAAGCTGGTGGTCCGCCGCCACGTCGACTACGGACGCACGCGGAGCATGATCTGTATGCCGGCCTGACCTGCCAGATCCTTCATCAGCCGAGCGCGTGGCCGTACTGTCGGCACCCAGATCACACCGACGTCACGTCTCGCGCCCCTCCCGCGAGGACGCGCCTGTCATGCCCGCTCTTCCACCCATCTTGCGACGAGCCGTAGCCACACTCACAGTGATCGGCACCCTGGTGCTCGCCGCCGCATGCGGCAGCGCCTCGAATGCCGCCGGACCACCCGGTCCAGCCTCGACGCTGCGCTTGGGCTACTTCGCCAACGTCACCCACGCGGCGGCGATCATCGGCGTGAACCGAGGTTTCCTGGCCAAGGAACTCGGTGCCACCAAACTTGAAACGCAGATTTTTGATGCCGGGCCGGCCGCGGTGGAGGCGTTATTCGGAGGCAGCCTGGACGCGGCCTACCTCGGGCCGAATCCGGCGACCAACGCGTTCGCCCGCAGCGACGGCAAGGCCATCCGGATCATCGCCGGCGCCACCTCCGGGGGCGCCCAGCTGGTGGTGCGCCCGGGTATCAACACGGCGGCAGACCTTCGCGGCACCACCGTGGCCAGCCCGGAACTAGGTAATACCCAGGACGTAGCGCTGCGCGCCTGGCTGAGCAGCCAGGGGTTGCGCAACAGCGTGCAAGGTGGCGGGGACGTCACCATCATGCCCACCAAGAACGCCGACACGCTGCAGATGTTCAAGTCGGGCAAGCTTGCCGGCGCCTGGGTGCCGGAGCCGTGGGCTTCCCGGTTGGTGCTCGAGGCCGGGGGCAAAGTGCTGGTCGACGAGCGCGACCTGTGGCCCGGTGGGCAGTTCGTCACCACCCACCTGATCGTGCGCACCGACTTCTTGCAGCGGCACCCGCAGACCGTGGAGGCACTGCTGCAGGGTCACGTCGACGCGGTGCAGTGGGCGACACAGCACCCCGCCGAGGCCGAAGCTGCCGTCAATGACGGCATCAACGCCCTGACCGGCAAGCCGTTGCGGGCAGACGTGGTCGACCGGGCGTGGCAGGACCTGACGGTGACCGATGACCCGATCGCGACATCCCTGCAGCGCAACGCTGCAAACGCGGTGAGTGCCGGCGTGACCACCAAGCAGGTCGACCTGCACGGCATCTACGAGCTGTCCATTCTCAACCGGATCCTCAGCCAACGGGGCCTGCCGACCGTGTCGGCCGACGGGCTCGGGAAGGACTAGGAGACATGGCACTGCCGACCGTCAATTCAGCATCCGCGCGGCAGACCGCGCAGGTTTCCAGCGTCCGGATCACGCAACTCGTGCAGGTCTTCGAGGCTGACCGGCCACCTGTGCTGGATCGGATCGAGCTGAACGTCGCGCCTGGTGAGTTCGTCTGCCTGCTGGGCGCCTCCGGGTGCGGGAAATCCACCTTGCTGTCGCTGATCGCTGGCCTTGGCACACCAACGTCCGGCGGTATCGAGATCACGGTGGGCCGCCCGGCGCTGATGTTCCAGGAGCCCGCGCTGCTGCCGTGGCTGACCGCCGCTGGCAACGTCGAGCTTGCGCTCAAGGCGCGGGGCGTGGGCCGGCGCGATCGTGCCGCTGAGGCCGAGCGGCTGCTCAGCCTGGTGAACCTGGCGGGTCAGGGCCGCAAGCGGGTCCACGAATTGTCCGGCGGGATGCGTCAGCGGGTAGCCCTGGCCCGGGCGCTGGCCCAGGACAGCCGGCTGCTGCTGATGGACGAGCCGTTCGCCGCCCTCGATGCGATTACCCGCGATGCGCTCCACGAGGAACTGATCCGGTTGTGGTCGGAGCAGCAGCTGTCCATCGTGTTCGTCACCCACAATGTGCGCGAGGCGGTCCGGCTGGGGCAGCGGGTCTTGCTGATGAGTTCACGGCCAGGCCGGATCGTCCGGGAGTGGCACGTCGAGCTCAGCCAGCCGCGGGCGATCGAGTCCCCGGGGGTCAGCGCGCTGGCCACCGAGGTCACCCAGCACCTGCGCGCGGAGATCAGCCGCCATGGCCGGTGACGTTCCCGTGGCGGCCCCAACGGCCCAGATCGACGACCGCAGCGCCTTCGAAGCTGGCTTGGACGCTCTGGAAGCACCTGCACCACCACGGCGGCCCGGTCCGGCAAAGGTCTTCGTCCGCTCGGTGCTGCCCCCTGTTGTCGCGGTGGCCGCATTTCTCGCCCTGTGGCAGCTGGCCTACAGCACCGGATTAAAGCCGAGCTACGCATTGCCCAGCCCGATGGATGTGTTGCGAACCTTCGGCCAGACGGTCCGTGACGGCAGAGCGTGGGAGGCGATTTCGGTCAGCGTGTCGCGCGGAGCGCTGGGGTTTGCCGCGTCGGTGGTAGTGGGCACCGTGCTCGGGCTGGCGATGTGGCGCGGCCGCTGGCTGCGGGCAGCACTGGGGCCGTTTGTCAGCGGGCTGCAAAGCCTGCCGTCGGTCGCGTGGGTTCCGGCGGCGATCATCTGGTTCGGCCTGTCCGACGCCGCCATCTACGCGGTGGTGCTGCTCGGCGCCGTGCCGTCGATCGCCAACGGGCTCCTCGCTGGCTTTGACCAGGTGCCACCGCTGCTGGACAAGGTGGGCCGGGTCCTGGGTCTGACCGTCCTCGGCCGGATCAGGCACGTGCTGCTCCCGGCAGCGCTGCCGGGTTACCTGGCCGGGCTCAAGCAGGGCTGGGCGTTCTCGTGGCGCTCGCTGATGGCGGCTGAGCTCATCACGTACTCGCCCGCGCTCGGCATTGGGCTCGGCCAGCAACTCAACATCGGGCGCGAACTGAACGCGATGGACCTGGTGATCGCGTCCATCGTGCTCATCCTGGTCGTCGGCGTGGCGATCGAGCTGCTGGTGTTCGCACCCGTGGAGCGCCGGGTGCTCCGGGCGCGTGGGCTCACCGTGGCCCGGGGGCGCTGACGCCAATACCGGCAAGCCAGGTGTCGAAGGTGGTGGGGGCGATGTGTGCCTCCGGGCCGGGCAGCAGAACTTCTCCAGCCATGTCGACGCTGAACGGCGGCCGCCAGGTAGGGACCCGCATGTCGTCCCCCTTTTCTTCGGGCATTTCTTCGGGGCCCGTTTGCGAAGGCGGCTAGATCCGGACCGCGCCATCCTCGTCGAGGGTCCAGCCGGGGTTATGGGCAACCTCCCAGACATAGCCGTCGGGATCGGCGAATGCCCCTGTGGTCCCACCCCAGTCCGCCCGCGCCGGAGCCCGCACCACGGTGCCACCCGCCCGCTCGGCCTCGGCCAGGACGGCACCGACCTCCTCCGGTGAACGGACATTGTGCGCCAGCTCGATCCCCGGAGCGCCGTGACCGCCGAGCGCCGTCCACAGACCGAACACCATCCCACCCGTTTGGAAGAAGCAGACTTCATCGTCGGGCTGCTGGGCGCCGGCCCAGCCAAGCGCCTCATAGAACGAGCGAGCTCGGGATAGATCGGTCACGCCGAGCGTCACCAGGCTGATGCGCTGTTCCACGCAACGAGCATCCCAGATCCGGTGGCGCGATTGGCGATCAGTTGTGATGTCTCCCCGGGCCGGCCGCGCACCTGCCGGCCCGGGGAGACATCACAATTCCGGCGCCAGTCGCACCGTCGTTGCCTTGCCGGATCGTCTCACCAATGCGCCAGTTCCACCGAGCGGCTCGCCGCAGCGAACGAGATCGTTATCTCTGTTCTCGTAGTCTCGTTCTGGTGCACAGCGTCTGCGTGTTCAGCGGTGCAAGTCCGGGGGCCCAGCCAGAGTATGCCGCCGCAGCCCGAACGCTCGGCGCTGAGCTTGCCGCTCGTGGCACGCGGGTGGTGTACGGCGGGGCAAGCGTGGGGCTCATGGGAGTCGTCGCCGACGCGGTGCTGGCCGAGGGTGGGGAGGTCATCGGTGTCATCCCGCAGCAGCTAGTCCGCCAGGAAGTCGTGCACCTAGGGCTGTCCGATCTGCGAATCACCTCGTCGATGCACGAGCGCAAGGCCCTCATGGCGGAGTTGTCCGACGGTTTCGTTGCCCTACCCGGTGGCTACGGCACCCTGGAGGAGTTCGCTGAGGTTCTGACCTGGTCGCAGCTCGGGCTACAGCGCAAACCATGTGGATTGCTGGATGTGGCCGACTATTACCGCCCGCTGCTCGCGTTCTTCGACCATGCCGTCACCGAGCAGTTCGTGCGGGCGGAGCACCGCGACCTCATCCTCGCCGACACCGATGCAGCACGCCTGCTCGACGCCCTCGACACCTGGACACCGCCCCCGTTGGGCAAGGCGTTCAACCCCGCCAGCCTGCCGGCTCCCTAACCGGCGAGCCGGTATGCCTCATCGGCGACCCCCTGGCGGTGACGGCGCAAGGCCCTAGGTTCCGGTGGGAGTGTCCGGTAGGGATATCCGGTTGGGGTATCCGATTGGCCATCCGGCTGAGATCAGCGACGCTGCCGAGCAGCTGGGTGAGAGCCGGCCCGCTTTGATCGAGACGATCCAGCAGCGGGATGCCGTCATCGTCGATCGCGTAGCCAGGCGCGGCAACTGGTCGATGAGCCTGACCGGGGCATTGACCTTCTGCGCAGACACGCTCAACTGGTCAGCGGCGCGCTGGACCGCTTCGGATTTACCGGCACCCTTTTCGCAGAGATCGGTAATTGTCCGCACGGCCACTGGCGAAACTCGTCAGAATATTTCTTAGCGGCCGGCAGGAGCTGCATTCTCGCACCGGATACAGGGCGGCCCTCGGCTCGTCAGCGCGCGCAGCCATCGCTTTAGTCTGCACAGCTCCTGGTGATCTTTTCGATCTCGGCGTCCATATCGACGGCCATGGCCTCGCCGCCCAGCGGTACGAGATCGATCGTGGCTTGGACGAACTGCCGCAGGAGGTCGCGGTCCACCTCGAGCATGGCGTGCCCATCGGGCGAACAGATTTCGATCAGCGTCACGTCCCATTCGCCCATGCTGGCCGGGCGCACCCGGACGTCCCCGATTCCGGCGGGCTCGGACAGCCCTTCGACCAGTAGTTCCCGGGCCAGCACCCAGTCGACGAATCGATCGCCGCGGGTCTGGATTTCGATGGTCACGGCATAGGGATCGTCGGCGCAGTAGCTCCACCTGGTTACCACGGGTGCCGCGGCCTCATGCAGCAACGCGAACATATCGTGGGCAACCGCTGCACCGTTGTAGCTGGTCATTATGGGGCCGCCTCTCCGTGCTAGGTCGGGGAGTTGAACTGCTTACTCAATACATCGCGGGGCGAGAGTGGTACGTACCATCCGACCGCGGTATTCACCCCAAGGGATGGGTGGCTGTAACGCGCACTACAGGCCGAGTGACCGACCGACTACTTCCTTCATGATCTCGGTGGTACCGCCGTAGATCCGGGTGACGCGAGCATCGACGAACGCCCGGCTGATGGGATACTCGAGCATGTAACCGTAACCGCCATACAGCTGCAGGCACGTATCGACCACCCGGCCTTGGAGCTCGGTACACCACCACTTGGCCTTGGCAGCATCGGCGGCGGTCAGCTCCCCGTCGTTGAGCGCCTCGATGCACCGGTCGGTGAACGTCTGCGCGATGTCGATCTCGGTGACCATCTCGGCCAGCCGGAACCTCGTGTTCTGGAACGACCCGATCGGTACGCCGAAGGCCGTGCGGTCCTTGACGTAGGCCAACGTCAACTCCACCGCGGACCGGGCGGCGGCTACCGCGGCAACCGCCATGGACAGCCGTTCCTGGGGCAAGCGGTCCACCAGGTGCGCGAAACCGCCGCCTTGCGTACCCAGCAAGTTGGTCACCGGCACCTTGACGTCGTGAAAGAACAGCTCAGCAGTGTCCTGGGCGTGCTGACCGAGCTTGGCCAGGTTACGACCGCGCTCGAAGCCTTTCATCCCCCGTTCGACGACGAGCAGGCTCATGCCGTGATGGCGTTTCCGCGGGTCGGTTTTCACCGCGGTGATGATCAGGTCGGCATTGAGCCCGTTGCTGACGAAGGTCTTCGACCCATTGACCAGGTAATGGTCTTCGCGCCGGACGGCGGTGGTCGACATGCCCGCCAGGTCGGAGCCCATCCCCGGCTCGGACATCGCGATCGCTGTGATCAGCTTCCCGGAGGCGATTCCCGGCAACCACCGGGTGCGCTGTTCGGCGTTGGCAAGGTCGAGGAAATACGGCAGGCAGATATCGTTGTGCAGGGTCAATCCCAGGCCCGCGCCGGCGGCACCGGTGCCCATGATTTCCTCTCCGAGCACCGCGTTGAATCGGAAATCAGACACTCCGCCACCGCCGAGTTCCTCAGGGATCGCCATACCCAGGAAGCCAGCCGCGCCCGCAGTGGTGAACAGCTCTCGAGGCACGATGCCCTGGTCTTCCCACGCTTGCAGATGGGGCGTCACTTCCTTCGCCAAGAAGGCGCGCACGCTTTCGCGGAAGGCCTCATGCTCAGCCTCAAACAACAGACGGCGCATGACCCCAGTGTCCTCCTCACGCAGCCGCGTGATAGGCGCCGTGAACTCGACGCCAGCGACGTTTCCAGCGTGCGGGGCTGTCGCTGGCGTCGAGTTCACGACGCGCGACGCGGCGCACCCCGGGGGCGCGGAACGGTCGGCGGGAAGACCCACCGGCGCAAGAGCACGAATCGAACGGCGGTGCCTACGACCGACGCGGCGAGCAGCACGGCAACCTCGAGCCAGCGGGAGGGATGGGCGACCACGGCTTGCAACACCAGCAGAGCACCCGACGTGAGTGCGTAATAGAGCCCGAAGACGGCCAGGCCCCGCACATGCATGCCCTGCCGGGCAACACCGCTTCCCGCGAACGTCAGCCGCCGGTTCGCCTCGGTGTTGAGCAGGTTTACCGCCACGAGCGCGACCAGGTTGGCTGCCAGTGGCGGCACCCACGAGCGCAACAGCGCGTAGAGCGCGGCGGTCACCGCGGTAGACGCCAGGCCGATCAAGCCGAACGCGGCTAGCTGCCACAGCAACCCCCCACCCCGCGCGGCAAGCACCGCATCCGGGTGAGTGGGGCGCGGCACCGGCCGCTGCGGCAGGGCCGCCACCCGTGCCGCGCCGGTGGCCTTGGCCCGAGCTACCCGCACCAACCCCCGGACGTCCACCACGATCGTCGACCACATCCGGGCCCGGTCGTCAACGTTGTCCACCCAGTCGACCGGTACCTCGTGTATCCGCAACCCGTTGTGTTCGGCGAGCAGCAATAACTCGGTATCGAAAAACCATCCGTCGTCATGCACGTGGGCCAGGAGCGGCCGGATCACTTCGGTGCGAGCCGCTTTGAACCGACACCGCGCATCGGAGAACTGCGCGCCGTGGGCGACTCGGAGGATCCGGTTGTAGCACCGTGAGATCACTTCACGGCGTGCGCTGCGCACGGTGCGCGCCCCCGGCGCAAGCCGGGAACCGATCGCGATGTCGGAATGACCGTTGATCAGCGGGGCGATCAGCGGCAGCAGTGCATCCATGCTGGTGGACAGATGGACATCCAGGTACACCACGACGTCGGCGTCGCTGTAGGTCCAGGCAGTGCGCAAGGCCTGCCCGCGTCCCCCGTCGTCGAGATGCAGTACCCGTATCCGGTGGTCGTACCCGGCGAACTCGCCGGCCACCCGCCGTACCCCGTCGGTGCTGGCGTAGTCCACGACGGTGATCGTCCACGCGAAAGGGAGCTCATCATGAAGGTGACGACGCAGCACCTGCAAGCATCCGGGCAGCGCGCGTTCTTCGTCGGACACCGGCACCACCAAATCCACGGTGGCGGCTTGCCCGATCGACCACCGGGTCGCGGCGCGTTGGCGTTGGTCTAGTAGCCGGCCCCTGCTCTCCATGACCCGTTTATCGCCGTCCGACGTGCAAACAAGCTGCACCAGGCCTCAAAGTTCGCTGGGAACATGCACCGCTGCCAAGTGGCCGCGCTTGGGTACGTACGCGCCGGAAGCTCGGTTAACCGTCGAGGACGTAACCAGCTCCACGCACGGTGCGGATCCGGTCCGGGCCGAGCTTGCGGCGCAGGTACCCGATGTAGACCTCAACCAGGTTGGAAGACTTGCGCTGGCCCCAGACCTCCGTGGTGAGTCGCTCCTGGGACACCGGCTCGCCCGGCCGGCTAGCCAACGCGACCAGCAGGGCGTATTCGGTCGGTGACAAGGTCACCAACCGGCCGGCGACGCTGACCAAGCCGAGCGCGGTGTCGACGGTGACCAGCCCGGCACGCAGCACGGTCCGATCAACGGCCATTTGATCAGAAACCCGCAGTCGCAACCGGCTGACCAACTCTTCCACGGGGAAGGGGGTGGTCAGGTAGTCGTCCAGGGTGCCGCGCAGCAATGACACGGTCTGCTCCCGCTGTTCCCGCGAGGTCAACGCGATGACCGGCAGCTGCGGGGAGACCCGGCGCAACTCGTCGAGGAAGCACCGGGTATCGGAGCCGACCAGCGAGACGTCCAGCACGATCGCGGCCAGGCTGTGTGCCCGGGCAGCGTCCAGCACGTCCGGAACGGCGTCCAGGATCCGGGTCTCGAAGCCGGTCGACCGTAACGCCTGCAGCACCCGGCTCGTTGTCTGGCGCACAGGGACCATCAACAGAACTGGATGCCGTAACAGTGTTGATCGTTGATCAATTTGCATCGGCGGAAAGAGTAGCTGTGCGGTGGTGAGCAATCGATGACCGGCAAGCTGACTGGTCGGATCCATCGGGTTACCGGTTATCGTTGAGTGCCCTGTAGGGCAAACGGAGTAATCGATCTCGCCGCTAGGAGCAACCGGCGGTCGCTCGTCGCGCCACAGAGCCGGGTGGGCGACCACGAGCCGGTAACGCTCTCAGGTTGCGCCAGCGGGGTACCCGGTTCTCCATACCTTTCGTGCCGTGCGACGCCACCTGGAACGAACGCTGTGGGCCACGGCCTTCCTTGCCGTGCTGCTCGGTCCTGCCCTGCTCGCACCCGTGCTGCACGGCCCGCGCACCGGGCAAACCTCGGCGGCTGGTGATGGCTCGTCCCTGCTGTCTGCGCTGTCGGTCGGGATAGGAATGCTGGCCACCTCCATGCTGGTTTGCGCGGTGGTACTGCCGTCCCGGGTACGCTCGCTGACGCGAACCCTCGGCATCGACGGCGTGCTGGGTATCCACCGCTTCATCGGGATGGCGGCCACCCTTCTCGTCGGCTTACACATCGTTTTGGTGGTGGTCGCCAAGCCCGCCAACCTGGCGCTTTTCGACGTGGTGCACGCACCCAATCGCGCTCGCGCGGCGGTTGGCGCCACCGCGGCGCTGGGGGCGCTGATCGCGCTGACGGTGCTGCGCAAGAAGCTGCGGCACCGCTACGAGGTGTGGCGCTGGGTGCACCTGACGCTGGCCGGCACCGCACTGGTGCTCAGCGCCCTGCACATCTGGTGGCTCAACCACCTCATCCGCGACACCTCGATGCGGGTCGTCTTCATCGTCCTGGCGCTGGGCGTAGTGGTGGTGCTGGGATACCGGTGGCTGTGGATGCCGGTGTTCGGAGCCGGCCGTGAGTACATAGTCCGGGAGGTCAGGCCCGAAACCAGCACGGTGAGCACCCTGGTGCTCCAGCCACGGCGGCACCCTTCCCGGCGGGGCTGCCGGGGCCTCGAATTCGCCCCTGGCCAATTTGCCTGGCTGCGGCTCAACCCGTCGGTGCGGTCGCAAGAGCACCCGTTCACCATCGCCTCCAGCGCACATGTGGGCCTGTGGACCGAGTTCACGATCCGGCACAGCGGGGACTTCACCAGCGAACTGCGGCTGTTGCGACCGGGAAGGCCGGTGTGGATCGACGGCCCCCATGGTGCGTTCACCCTGGACCTGCAACGCACCACCGGCCTGGTGCTGATCGCCGGTGGAGTGGGGATTACCCCGATGATGAGCATGCTGCGGACGCTGGCGCATCGACGCGATCGACGCCCGCACCGGCTGCTGGTGGTCGCCTCCACAATTGACGAGCTGCTGTTCCGGGGGGAGATCAGGCAGCTGCAACAACGACTGGACCTCACCGTCGTCGAAGTGCTCCGCAGGCCCCCACCCAGCTGGACCGGCCCGTCCGGTTCGATCGATGCCGGCCTGCTCACCGAACTGCTACCCGGCAAGTTCCGGCGTAACCAGCTCGACTACTACCTCTGCGGGCCGCCCGCGATGGTCAATGACGTGCTGACCGTGCTCGACGGGCTAGAAATCCCGGAGCCGCGGATCCACACCGAACAGTTCGATTTCGTCTAAACCCAAGAAACTGGCTGACGCCTTGCGGAGAAAGGTTTCTGCTGTGCGCCCCCCGGTACCCAGATTTGTTCGATGGGCTGTCGCCCTGGCGGTGATCGCCGCCCTGACTGTCGTCGTATTCCAGTACTGGGGGACCTCGCAATACCCGATCGCTATCGCTCCTCGCGGCCAAGCCGCCGGGCAGGCAGGCCAGGCAGGGCAAGCCCGCCAGGCAGGGCCCACAACAGCACAAGACGCGAATTGGACGCCCACGAGGTGGGGTCCCGTGGGACCCGCGGATCGTGATCTTCTGGTCATGATCCGCCAAGCTGGGCTGTGCGGAGGATCGAGTGGGCGGCAGGCCCAGGCGCAAGGCAGCAACCCGCAAGTACGCACCGTCGCCAAGAAGATCTCGACAGACTACGGCGACCTGGACAACCAGGTGCGCTCGGTGGCGAGCAAGCTCGGGGTGGCGCTGCCGAACCAGCCCACCGTGCAGCAGCAGAGCTGGATGAATCAACTATCCGGGCAGTCCGGCTCGAAGTATGACCGCATGTTCGCCCAGCATCTGCGGGTCACCGAGGGTGAGGTGCTCCCTGCCATCACGGCCGTGCGGGCCGGCACTCGAAACGAGCTGATCCGGTCGTTCGCGGCAAACGCCGCGGTACTGGTCAACCGGCACATGGAGGCGCTGGAGCGCACCGGGCTGGTGGACTACTCCAAGCTTCCCGCACCGCCACCACCTGTCACCAACGCCACCACCGACAGCCCCACCCGGGCCATTGGCCAGGTCGTCAACGTCAGCCCAGAGCAAGCCACGGCGGGAATCAACACCAACGCCATGATCGCTGCCCTGGTTTCGACGGCAGGAGTGCTGGTGGCGCTTGGACTGCTCGGCACCGGCAAACGGATCCGGCGGCCAGCCCCAGCCGGAGCGCAGCACCGCAGCACTCCTCGGAGCTACGCCACTCGGCCCACCCAGCGCCGCCGCGCCGCCCACCGCTGGTAAGAAGTCAGCTTTTCGGCTCTGCGCTACTCGGGTCGGGCACGGGACGACCGAACAGGGCGAGCAGTGCATCCCGGTCGTCGTTGGCAGCAGCGCGGTTGCGCCGGATATGCCCGCAGCCGAGGCACTGCTGGACCACGACGATCTCTCCGCCTTCCCATAGCGCCCCGACAGGCTCCATCGCCGCGCCGCACTCGGCGGCGCGGTCGCCCGGGTTAACGTCAACGTGGCGGGACCACAAGCATCGTGGGCAGTGGTTGGTGTAACCGCTGCCGCGAACCAACGTTGCGCAACGCAAGCAGCGGAAGTTCTCCTTGCGCCGGGCGAACGAGGGCAGTTGCGTCATCACTAGTCAGCATGACACCCGCGTCCAAACGGCCCCGCGTTACGCTCTGTACCAGGAGGTGTGCCGCGACAGGCAGGATACGGAGGTCGGGACATGCGACGCTGTCTTTGGTATGCCCTGACCGGCCGGGTGCGGGTGTCCCGCGAGATACGGAGGGTTTGATCATGGCGCAGAGGGTGCGGTCGAACCCTGATGGGCGCCTATGGGAAGTGCAGCGCCGGATCAGTTGGACGCGCCCGGGGATTGCCGATCAGTTCGAGCACGACCTGGCTGCCGGCTACGTGTCCGGCATCGCGATGTTGGGCATCCTCGCGGTGCTGACCCTGTTCGTGGTCTTCTGGACGCCGACGAATGTGGTCATTCCCCCTTGGTTCGTGCTCCTGCTGCTGTTGGTATTGCTGCTGCTTCCGGTGTTGTGGGCGCTGCAGCGGCCGTGGGTTATCACTGCGGCCACCGATGGTGAGTACTGGGAAGGTGTTGTGAAGGGCATGGCGGCGGCCCGAGACGAGATGTACCGGATCGTTGACGATCTTGAGACGAAAGGTTATCCCAACGAACCCCATGGGCCACTCACGCGCGTGAGATAGGCCCTCCCAATCCTGTGACTGCTTGAGCTGGGCCCAACCTCGGCGGGCGCAGGAGCACACTGGAAGCATGCCTGAGCTGCCCGAAGTCGAAGCGCTGGCGCATCACCTGCGCGAGCACGCCGTCGGCGCCACCGTGACCCGCATTGACGTCACCTCTCCCACCGTGCTCAAGACCGTGCAGCCACCCGTGAGCGCGCTGCACGAGCATGTGGTGACCGGCGCTGCCCGGCACGGCAAGTTCCTCGCGTTGTACACCGCCGGCCCGGCGCTGGTCATGCATCTGGCACGCGCGGGGTGGCTACGGTGGTCTGACTCACTGGTCCCGACCCCACCACGCCCCGGCAAGGGACCCCTCGCGCTGCGCGTCCACCTGAGCGGCGGAGTGGGATTCGACGTTACCGAGGCAGGCACTCAGAAGCGGCTCGCGGTGTACGTCGTGGCCGACGCGGCCGGCGTGGCCGTGCTACCGGGCATCCACCGGCTCGGTCCGGACGCTCTGGAGCTGACCCGTGAACAGCTCGTCGAGCTGCTGCGCGGGCGCTCCGAGCGGCTCAAGACAGTGCTGACCGACCAGACTGTGATCGCCGGGATCGGCAACGCCTACTCCGACGAGATCTTGCACGCCGCTGCGCTGTCGCCCTACGCCACCGCCGGGCGGCTGCCCGACGACGCGCTCAACCGGCTGCATGAAGCCCTCCAGCGAGTGCTGCACGACGCGATAGCCCACTGTGTTGGCCAGGACGCTGCCCGGCTTAAGGCAGAGAAGCGGGCCGGCCTGGCCGTGCACGCCCGCGCTGGTCTGCCGTGCCCGGTCTGTGGCGACACCGTGCGAGAAGTGTCTTTTGCAGACCGCTCTTTCCAGTACTGCCCTACCTGCCAAACCGGCGGGAAGCCACTGGCGGACCGCAGGCTTTCACGGCTGCTTCGCTGATTGCCACCAGATGAGCCATCGGGGTGAAGGCCAACCAATTCACCCCTGTTGCGGTCGCGCACCGGCCTCATCCGGAGTTCGCTAGTCGTCGTGGTTCGGCCCCCGTCACCAAATCACTCCGTGGGCTTTCCCTCTCGGCGAAGAACCCCCATAGATCAAGGAGTGACCCCCGACGCCGAAGTACTCACCGCATCATGGTGTTGCTCGGTGGGTGCAACATGGACGATCGAGTTGCGGTCTGCCGACGACACAGCGCTGGGTCGCCCGGTGGAATGGATCTGCTCCGGAGTGCCGACTGAGCAGCCCGCTCCGGAACGCCAGACCGCTGACCTGCTTGCCGAGCGTGGCCTGCGGCTGTTCCCAATCAGTCCACCCAACCCGATGGTCTCGCCGCCCCGCAGCAGGAGTCGCCGGCCGATCGGCTATGTCACCCGCAACCCAGAGGTGTTGCGGCTGGCGGTGATGCTCCACGACGTGGTGGACGCCAGCCGTGACCACCCCATGCTCGTGGCCGCCCGATGGATCCAGGCCGGGTACTCCGCCGACATGGCAGCACGCTGGATCATCGGCGGGGTGATCTGGCCCAGGGTGGCGCACAGCATGCCGCGAATCTCCAGCTCGGTGCCGAACTGAGAACCGTACAGTCTATGCGGCATGCCAGGAGATCACAGCCCGGTGACTCCCGCGGCGATCGGGCGCGTCGCGGCGAGGCAACGTTGTCAGCTGGCAGCAGGAACGCGACGATGGCGTGGTGAATCTGCTCCACAACCCCGGGGTGGTGGCAGCACTCGCCCTGATTATCGCTGCGGTGCTCGCTACCGGCTTGCTGCACTGGGTGCGCAGCCGGCGGGAGTTCGGCACCGATGCCGACCGGGCCACCTACAACGCACTGATCACCATGGCACGGGCATCACCGCCGTTACGCGACGGGCTGCAGGCGTCCTCGGCGACCGCTGCGGCGCCGCACCTGCGGGCCCTGTTGAACTGCACGGCCGTTGCGCTGACCAACGATGAAAGCGTGATGCTGGCCTGGGATGGCGAGGGGCAGCATCACGCCGAATGGGTCGCCGAAGCCGCTTTGGAGGCCCTGAGCACCGGCCGCCAGCAGGTTCGCAGCCAGCGCGAGATGGACTGCGGCCGGGCCGACTGCCCGATTCGCGCGGTGATCGTCTCCCCGCTGGAGGTCGACGGGGGGATCGTGGGGACCTTTGGTGTGGTCAGCGAGCGGCCCGCCGCAGCGGGCGTCATGCGGGCCACCGCTGAAGTCGCCCGTTACGTCTCCAGCCAGCTGGAGCTGGCCGAGCTCGACGAGTCCCGATCCCGGCTGGCCCATGCCGAGGTACGGGCGCTGCGCGCGCAGATCTCGCCGCATTTCATCTACAACGCGCTGACGACGATCTCGTCCTTCGTGCGCACCGACCCTGAGGAGGCGCGCGAACTGCTCATGGAGTTCGCCGAGTTCACCCGGTACTCCTTCCGCTCCACCGGGGAATTCACCACGCTGGCCGAGGAACTCAACAACATCGACCGGTACCTGATCCTGGAGAAGGCCAGGTTCGGGGAACGACTACAGGTCAAACTGCAGATCGCCCCTGAGGTACTTCCGGTAGTACTGCCATTCCTGGCGCTGCAGCCGCTGGTGGAAAACGCCGTCCGGCACGGGCTGGCGGGCAAACCCGGCGGGGGCACCGTCTCGGTGATAGCCGAGGACGCCGGAGCGGATTGCGTGATCAGTGTCGAGGACGACGGCATCGGGATGGACCCGGACCGGCTGCGCGACGAGATGACCGACTCTCACGTCACCGGGGCCCATGTCGGTTTGGGCAACGTCCACGACCGGCTGCGCGGAGCGTTCGGCGACGAGTGCGGGCTGGTCGTCGAGACGGCGCCGGGGGCGGGCACCAAGGTCAGTATGAAGGTGCCGAAGTTCAGCCGCGGGGTGCGCGCCATCGCTCCGCCGACACCAAGCCCGTCGCGTACCCAGCCGCCGGTAAGCGCCTAGCACCGACCGGGAAGAGCTGGCAGCCATGCTCCGTACGCTTAACCGAATGGACGTCAAGGACCTGGCCTCGCGGCTGCCGTTGCCTGGCAGCCAGCGGGAAAGCGGCCCGGTGGTGGCCGCGGTAAAACTGCATGGCGTGATCACGCCGGCGCCGGCGTCGCTGGCCCGCGGAGTGATCAACCTGGCTTCCTTCGACTCGGTGCTGACGCGCGCCTTCAGCTACGAGCGGCTGCGGGCAGTAGCACTGTTGATCAATTCACCGGGCGGGTCGCCTACCCAATCAGCGCTGCTGGCGGATCGGATCCGCGGCCTCGCCGACGACAAGCACGTACCAGTGCTCGCGTTTTGCGAGGACATCGCCGCGTCCGGCGGTTACTGGGTGGCCTGCGCCGCGGACGAGATCATCGCGCACCCCACATCGCTGGTCGGATCCATCGGGGTGGTCAGCCGGGGATTCGGGCTGCACGGTTTGCTGGAGCGCTTCGGGGTCGAGCGCAGGCTCTACACCGCGGGCGCCAACAAGGCCCGCCTGGACCCCTTCCTGCCTGAGCAGGAAGAAGACGTGATCTGGTTGCACGGCATGCAAGCCGAGCTGCACACGATGTTCCGGGAATGGGTCTGCTCCCGGCGGGGCACCATGCTGGCCACTGACCAGCAAGACCTGTTCACCGGCGAGGTATGGACCGGGCGCCGGGCCGTCGAACTGGGCCTGGTGGACCGGTTGGGCACGATGCGCGGGGAGATGAGCAAGCGCTACCCCAGCGCGCAAATCGTCACCGTCGAGCAACGCCGGCCGCTGCTGGCCCGGCTGGGTCTCGTCCCCGCGGCAGCCACACTGAGCACCCACAGCGCCTCGGAATCCGCGCTCGCAGTGCTCGAAGCGCTCGAGCACCGAGCCGCCTGGGCTCGCTTCGGGTTGTAGCCCCGTCCGTTGATGCGCCGGTGTACCGGTGTTCAAACTCGGTACCAGTAAAGTCAACCGTCAACCAGGGACAACGTACCAACCGTGGACAGCAATACCGGCCATGTGCAGGATTGAGAGTCCACCACAGTTCTTAGGGGGGCAGGTCGGCTGAGAGGCGATCAATGAGCGGCAACGACGACAATCCCGGGCTTGTCGTGCTCGCCGTCGACGACGAGCCGGGTCCGTTGGCCATGCTGCTAGAGGTCTTGGAGGCTGAGCCGCGCATCGGCACCATCCTGACCGCCACGAACGCCACCGAGGCGCTGTCGATCCTGCGGCCCGATAGCCGCAGCCCCAACGGCACCCCGCTGCCGCGGGTCGATGTGGTGTTCCTGGACATCCGGATGCCTGGGTTAGACGGTCTCGAGTTGGCCCGCGTGCTGGCCACGATCCCCAACCCGCCGGCAGTGGTGTTCGCCACCGCCTACGACGAGAACGCTCTGGACGCGTTCGAGATCGGTGCGGCTGACTACTTGATGAAACCAGTGAGCCGGGAGCGGCTGGCCAACACGATGCGGCGAATCGTGGCTTCCCGGCGGGACGCGGCCGCTCCGGGACCGGAGCAGGCCAGCGAGGACGAAGTCATCCCGGTGGAACTCGCCGGTACCACCAAACTGGTCCCCCGCTCGTCGGTGCGCTGGGTGGAGGCGCATGGGGACTACGCGCGGCTGCATACCGGTGAGGGCACCAGCCACCTGGTCCGTATCCCGCTGTCCCAACTGGAGGATCGCTGGTCCGATGCCGGGTTCGTGCGCATCCACCGCTCCTTCCTGGTCGCCCTGCCGCTGGTCACCGAACTGCGCATGTCGACGTCGGGCTATGTCGTCCGGGTCGGCAACGGCGATGACGCCACCGAATTACCGGTCAGCCGCAGGCACACCCGCGAGCTCAAGGACCGGCTGGTGCGCGCGGCCAAGCAAGGCTGGACGTCCCGATGAGCGTAACGGCTTAAGGCCACGCCAGATGAGCTTCGGGGGCATGAACAACGAGGCGAGCGGTCCGGACGGTGACCCCTGGGCGGCGCTGGTCAAAGCCGCAGAGGAAGCCGCCGCCCAGGAACGGGCAGCCCAGGGACAAGCAGTACAGGACAGCACGGTTTATCCACTGACCGGCCGGGTCAAGGGCTCCAAGCGGGAACGGATTGTGCTGGCTCAGCGGCGCAACAGCCGCCGGGTGGTGCGCACGCTGGCCGAGCTGGAAGACCAGACCAGCGTCGGTGAGGTGCTGGTGCGCCAGCTGGTACGGGTGCAGCTGTTGCTGTCCCTGCGGCTGATGCTGTTGACCGTTGTGGTGCTCGGAGCCATCCCCATCGCGTTTTTCCTCATACCGTCGCTGGGTACGACCACTGTCCTGGGCCTGAACCTGCCATGGCTGCTGCTCGGCTTGGCGGTCTACCCGTTCTTCGTCGCGGTGGCGTGGTCGTACAACCGCGGCGCCGAGCGCAACGAGCAGGATTTCGCCGAGATGGTCGAGAACTGAGCGCCAGGTGCCCGAGCAGGCTGCCTTCTACGTAACCGTCGCTGCGATGGTCGTGGTTGCCGCGGTGACCATGCTGGCCGGGCTCTACGGGGCCAAGATGCGGTCAACCTCGAATTTCCTGGAGGCCGCGCGCACGCTGGGCCCGCGCTGGAACGCCGCGGCGATCTCCGGGCAGTACCTGTCGGCGGCGTCGTTTCTCGGGGTCGCCGGGCTGGTGCTCAAAGGCGGAGTCGACGCGCTGTGGTACCCGGTGGGTTTCACCGCAGGTTACGTGACGTTGCTGCTGTTCGTGGCAGCGCCGCTGCGCCGCTCTGGCGCCTACACGCTGCCCGACTTCGTTGAGGTGCGGCTGGGTTCGGCGCGGCTGCGCCAGATCTGCACCGCTTTCGTCATCATTGTCGGCTGGCTCTACCTTGTCCCGCAGCTACAGGGCGCGGGGCTGACTTTGCACGAGGTCACGCACCAACCGAAATGGGTCGGCGCCGCCGTGGTCATGGTGATCGTGACGTTGAACATCTACACCGGCTGGATGCACTCGATCACCATCGTGCAGGCCTTCCAGTACTGGATCAAGCTGACCGCGCTCGCCGTCCCGGTGTTCGTGCTGCTGATCCACCACGCCGCGGCGCATCAAGCGCCTCGCAGCTCCCTCAACGGCGCGCCACCGGCGTTCACCCAGGCCACGGACATCACGCCGGATCGCGACATCGTGCTCAAAGTGACCCAGCCGACCACGGTCAAGGTGATCGGCATGCAGGATGACCACCCGACGAACGGGCCCGTGCGCTGGGCACCCGCTGAGCACAAGGTAGCCAAAGGCACCATCGTGCACTTCGATGCCGGCACCCGGATCCCGGTGATCACCGACGCCGCCGCCGACTACGGCGCCTGGCTGCGCCCCCTGGGCGCCGGCAAGCATCCCCTACTGGCCACCTACTCGCTCATCGTGGCGCTGCTGCTGGGCACCATGGGACTTCCACACATCCTGGGCCGCTACTACACCGATCCGGACGGGACCGCGGCGCGCCGCACCACGCTGCTGGTTCTCGCGCTCCTCGGGGCGTTCTACCTGTTCCCGATCGTGTCGGGGTGGCTCGCCCGGCTTTACGTCCCCGAACTGCTGGCCGCCGGCAACACCGATGCCGCGTTGCTGGAACTGCCTCGAGCTGCGCTGGGCAAGTGGCCCGCGCTGGTGCTCGGCGGCCTGATCGCAGCCGGGGCATTCGCCGCCTTCATCTCCGCAGCCACCGGCCTGGTGGTCAGCGTCGCGGGGGTGCTGTCGACTGACGTCTTACCAGGCCGGCTGCGCGGCTTCCGGGCGGCCACGGTCGCGGCCTGGTCAGTCCCCTTGGCGTTCATGCTCGCGGTGTCGTCGCTCGATCTCGCCCAAGGCGTCGGGCTGGCTTTCGCGGTGGCGGCCTCGACGTTCTGCCCGCTGCTGGTGCTGGGCATCTGGTGGCGGGGGTTGACCGACGTGGGCGCGGCGGCTGGCGTCTTGCTGGGCGGTGGTTTGGCGTTCGCCGCGGTGCTGCCTGCCGCGGCCGGCATCCTGCCTCCGGAATGGCAACCGGTGCTGGCGCAGCCGGCCGCATTCACCGTGCCGCTGGCCTTCCTCACCATGGTGGTGGTGAGCCGCCGAACCAGCGATCGGATTCCGGGCGACGTCTCGCGTATCTTGCTGCGGCTGCACGCGCCCGACCGGCTGGGCTTGTCCGAGGATCGGGACTTTGGCCAGCCGGGATCTCGCGCTGGTCTCACCGCAGCTGCGTTACCACGGATGCGAGGGGGTCGTCACCGTCGGTGACCAGTCACAGCGGGCCACCCTTCCGGTGCACGGTGGTGCGCAGCGCACCACTAGGGTGTCGGCGGTCTTCGCGACCCACGGAGCAGCAAGCATGATCACTATGGCCACCGCCGGCCGAGCCGGCAGCCACACCACCGCCGGCCGAGCCGGCAGCCACACCATTGCCTGGGAGGTGTCTGCATGAGCACCGCCGAGCCTGCCGGCGCTGCCTCCGGCGGGCGCGCATCGGACCCCTGGACCGTCGCCTACGCCAGCACGGAGTTCGCCACGCTGCGCACGCGGCTGCGCGGATTCATCTTCCCGATGACCGCGTTCTTCCTTGTCTGGTATTTCCTGTACGTCATGCTCGCGGCATTCGCGCCGCACTTCATGGCGATCAAGGTTGCCGGCAACATCAACATTGGGCTGATCTTCGGCTTGCTGCAGTTCGTCTCCACCTTCACCATCACGACGATCTACGTGCGTTTCGCCAACCGCTACCTCGATCCGGTCAGCAGCCGGATCCGCGAGCACGTCGAGGGAGGCACCTGGTGATCGCAGCGCTAGCCCAGACAGCCGTCGGCGAGCCACTGCTCAACGGCGGCATCTTCCTGTTCTTCGTGCTGGTCACCCTGGTCATCGTGTTCCGTGCGTCGCGCCGCACCCGCACTGCCGCGGACTACTACGCCGCGGGCCGGACATTCACTGGGCCGCAGAACGGGGTCGCCATCTCCGGCGACTACCTGTCCGCCGCCTCGTTCCTGGGCATCGCCGGTGCCATCGCCGTGTTCGGCTACGACGGCTTCCTCTACTCGATCGGCTTTCTGGTCGCCTGGTTGGTGGCGCTGCTGCTGGTTGCCGAGCTGCTGCGCAACACCGGCAAGTTCACCATGGGTGACGTACTGAGCTTCCGGATGCGCAGGCAACCGGTAAGGGCAGCGGCAGCCGTCTCAACGCTCGTGGTCTCGTTGTTCTACCTGCTGGCTCAGATGGCCGGCGCCGGTGGCCTGGTCGCGCTGCTGCTCAATGTGCACGGCAAGGGAGCTCAATCCCTGGTGGTTGCGGTCGTCGGCCTGCTGATGATCTTCTATGTACTGGTCGGTGGGATGCGCGGCACCACCTGGGTGCAGATCGTCAAAGCCGCGTTGCTCCTCGTCGGCGCGGGCATGCTCACCGCCTGGGCGATGGGCGCCTTCGGGCTGAACCTGTCCACCATGCTGGGCGAGGCGGCGGCGCGCTCCTCCCACGGGCAGGCCGTACTGGCCCCGGGTCTGCAATACGGCAAGAGCACCACAACCAAGATCGATTTTGTGTCGCTGGGCCTGGCCCTGGTGCTGGGTACCGCGGGTCTGCCGCACATCCTGATGCGCTTCTACACGGTGCCGACAGCCAAAGAGGCTCGCCGCACGGTGGTGTGGGCCATCTGGCTGATCGGTGTCTTCTACCTGTTCTCCCTGGTCATCGGTTACGCCGCCGCGGCCATGGTGGACGGCGGGCCGGCGCGGATCGCCGCGATGCCAGGCGGGGAGAACTCCGCGGCGCCCCTGCTGGCCTACCAGCTGGGCGGAGAGTTTTTCCTGGGCTTCATCTCCGCGGTTGCCTTCGCCACCATCCTCGCGGTGGTGGCCGGCCTGACCATTACCGCGTCAGCGTCGTTCGCCCACGACGTCTACGCCAACGTCATCAAGCGGGGCAACCTGGACGCCGACAGCGAGGTGCGGGTAGCCCGCATCACGGCGTGCGTGATCGGCGCGCTTGCGGTACTTGGTGGCATCGCCGCGCTGGGCCAGAACGTGGCCTTCCTGGTGGCGCTGGCCTTCGCGGTGGCCGCCTCAGCGAACCTGCCGACGATCCTGTACTCGCTGTTCTGGAAGCGGTTCAACACCACCGGTGTGCTGTGGAGCATGTACGGCGGCTTGATCAGCTGCGTGCTACTGATCATCCTGTCGCCGGCGGTGTCGGGCACGAAGACCTCGATGTTCCCTCATGTCGACTTCGCGATCTTCCCGCTGAAAAACCCGGCGCTGGTGTCGGTGCCGCTGGCCTTCCTGCTCGGCTATGTCGCCACCGTGCTCAGCCCGGAAGACCGGGCAGATGAGGCCCGTTACGCCGAGATGGAGGTGCGCGCACTGACCGGTGCCGGCGCCGAGCGTTCCACGAAACAGGCACCTGTCCCGCAGCCGGTGCCGCACGCGCGGCCGGCGCTCGAGCCGATCGTCACTGATCCCCCCGAGGTCACCGCGGAACTCTCCCCGCGCAACGCGCACCGGCGGCCGGTCCTGATCGCCACCGGCGTACTCACCGGAGTGATCATCCTTGCGGTGTCCATCTCGGTGAACCGGGTGCTGGCCGCCGCGCCATCCGAAGCCGCGAAGCCAGCTCAGCCGCAAATCGCCGCGGACATCGGTCCGGAGGTCGCGATACCGGCGCTGGGTCCCACCATCCAGGTTGGTAAGACTCCGGGATTCGTGGCGGTCTCCCCCAACGGCCGTCACGCCTACATCGCCAACCGCAACGCCCAGGTCGTCACCGTGGTGGATACCGCGGTGAACCAGGTGACCGCGACCATACCGATCGCCGCGGGGCCGCCCCAGTTCCTCGCCTTCGCGCCGGACGGCCGCACGCTCTACGTCACCATCTTCAACGACGCGCGGACGATCCACGCGGTGGACGTGCTCGACACCGCGACGAACACGGTCATCGGAACGATCCCCCAACCTGCCCGCCCGTACCTGCCTGCGGTCAGCCGCGACGGCAAGCGGCTGTTCATCCCCAACCACGACACCGCTTCGGTGTCGGTGGTGTCCACCGACACCAACACGGTCATCGCTCAGGTCGCCGTTGCGCCCAACCCACATTGGGTCGCGTTCTCCCGCGACGGCAGGCTGGCCTATACGGCTAACCACGAGTCGAACGTGGTAACGGTGATCGACGCCACCACCCTTGAGGTGCTGGCGACCATCCCGGTCGGGAAGAGCCCGCACAGCATCGCCGTGCATCCCAACCTGCCACTGGTCGCCAACACCAACTACGACAGCAACACCCTGTCGATGATCGACGGCATCACCAACAAGGTGCTGGCGACCATCCCGGTGGGAAAGAACCCGCAAGACATCGCCTGGGCCCCGGACGGGCGGTTTGCCTACGTGGTCAACGAGGGCAGCAACACGGTGACCGTGATCGATGTCCGGACCAACCAGGTGACCGCGACGATCCCCACCGGAATCCAGCCGACCAGCATCGCGGTGTTGCCCAACGGCCGCCAGGCGTATGTGAGCAACGTCCAGGCCGGCTCGCTTACCGTTCTGGAGCTCACTGGCTGAATACCCCCCCGGATGATCCAGCCCACGGTCTGAGCCACCCATGGCAAGGGCAGCTGTGGCACGATTGGCGGCTATGAGCTCCCCATTGGGCTCCCCTGCGCCGGCCTGCGTGATCGCAGACGTCCCGGAAGGCGCCGTGCTGCTCGACGTCCGGGAAGACGACGAGTGGGCCGCCGGCCACGCACCGGCGGCCGTACACGTCCCGATCGGGCAGGTAGCGGCTCGGCTCGACGAGATCGCCACCGCCATACCCGACCGCCCGCTGCACGTCATATGTCGTTCCGGGGGCCGCTCAGCCCGGGTCACTGCCTACCTCCGGCAGGCCGGATGGGATGCGGTCAACGTCGACGGGGGCATGCGCGCCTGGGCTGCCGCCGGCCGCCCCATGGTCACCGACTCGAATGCCCCACCACGAGTCATCTAATGCCCTGCGCAGGCTCCCTGGGATCCTCCGGAGAGTGATCAGGGCACTCATGTCACCCCCGGTAACGCCAGGTGACTCGGTGGCCGCGGAAAAGATGCGGGGCCTGGCCGGGGTGGCGGTACCACTGCTGGGATTGACGGCGTCAATCGTGCTGGTGACCGCGGGAGCGGAGGCCTGGCGATACGCGTTGCTGCTAGATAGCCGCTGGGATGCCGTGCCCGCCGGTCCGCTGCACGTCAGCGACGCGCTGGTCGTCACGGGCGGGGTCGTGTCCCTGCTGTCCTCGCTGCTCGCCGGCGCGGTCACCGTGGGTTGGCTGGTGCACGCCAGCGCCACTGCGGCCCAGGCGGCAGCGGTCTCCCGAACTCGGCGAAGCTGGCAGCTCGTCGCTGGGGTGCTGGTGCCGGGAGTGAACCTGGTGCTGCCCGGGGCGGCGCTCGCCGAACTGGAGCACGCCGCGCTCGGCGCCGACCCGGCCCGCCGTCCTCGCCCCTCGCGGCTGATTCTCGGGTGGTGGGTCGCGTGGGCGGCCGGGCAGCTGATGGCCGGAATCACCCTGCTGTGGAGCTTGCGCGACGGGGTGCAGGCCCGCGCTGATGGCGTGTTGCTGCACTTAGCCACCGACTTGCTGGCCGGAATCGTCGCGATCACCACGATCGTCGTGGTGCGCCGGCTCACCCGGTTGCTCAGCCCCGGCAAGCTGGCCAGCTCTCGCCGCATGGTGGTGGTGCGGGTGCCTGGCGTTGGCGGACCCGGAGACCGAGCGCACACCCGCACGGCGGCTGCTGGCCGGGCCGGCACCGGACGCGATAGCGTCCGCCCGTGACCAAAACGAAGACGCGCCAACCGGCCGACGGTCAGATCAACCCCCGGCAGGCCTGCCCGTGCGGTTCAGGCAAGCGGTACAAGGCCTGCCACGGCGAACCCGGCGGTACGCGGGATGTGATCGTCAGCCGGCCGTTCGAGGGGCTGGCAGCTGAGCGTCAGCTCATCGCGCTGCGAGAGTTCGTGCCTTCGGCGACCGCGCCGCTACCGCTGGCACAGCCCGGCGATCGGGACGTCACGCTGGCGTCGTTACTACCGGGCGCGGCCGCCTCCGTGGTGCGCCAGGACGGCACGGCACTGGTCGCCATGCAGGTGTTGAGCCGCTCCGGGGACCTGTCCCGTGATCTTGGCCGGGCGGTGAGCTGGGCGCTTGGCGCCAAACCCGGCTCGGTGCTCCCGGCGGTCGATACCACGGCCAGCGGTGAACAAGTCCGGCTGCAGGATCTGCTGCGTTCCGATGCAGCGCTCGACATCACCCTGTACAAAGACTTCGCCTGGTGGCTGCCTGATGACGAGAAGCCCACTGGTGAGGCGGCCACCGCACTGCAGCGAGCCAACGAGGCGATCATGCCGACCGAGCCGGTCGTCGGCGCCGGAGTTGAGGTCGCTTACTGGGTCGATGCTGGCGAGAAGGCACATGTGCGCTGGGTCCGGGACGAACCTGAGGAGCAGCTCGTCGCCGCGCTGGCCCGGCTGGCCGCCCGGGATGAGCTCGATCTAGGCGAGGGTTCCCGGTTCGCGGGCTCGTTTCGGGCTCATGGGCTGCTGGTCCCGGTGTGGGATGTGGATCGTGAGCTGCATGCTCGCGAATGGGTAGCTCCGGCGGAGTCATTCGCCCAGCGCCTCACCGAGGCTCTGGACTCGCTGACCACCCCGCTGACCGACCCCGAACGCCGGGCCGTGCGTGCCCTGCACAGCCGCCAACTCACCCTGCGCTGAGGGGGGAGCGTGCTCTTAGCCCGACAGTGGCGACAGTGGCCCGTCACCGCCGAGATGCCTCCATGTCAGGGCCGGGACTCGGGGGCTTGCGAGTTGAGGGATGTCACGGTAACCAGCTGACGTGGCCGTGGAGGAGGGCGTAGCCGACGAAGGCGACGGTATCGATCAGGGCATGCGCGGTGATCAGGGAATACAGGCGGTGAGTGCGCTGCCAGATCCGGGCGAACACCACGCCCATCACCAGGTTTCCGGTGAACCCGCCAAAACCCTGGTAGAGGTGATAGCTGCCGCGCAGCACCGCACTCGCCAGCACGGCCCTGCCTTCGCCTGCGCCAAGCTGGCGTAGCCGGGTGATCAGGTACCCCACTACGAGGACTTCCTCGGCCAGTGCGTTAGCCACCGCGGCCGCGACCAACACCGGGATCCGCCACCAGGTGTCACTCAGCGCGGAGGGCAGCACGGTCAGGTTCAGACCGGCAGCTCGGGCCAGCAGGTACAGCCCCAAACCTGGGCCGCCGATCAACGCCGCGAGTCCCGCACCCAGCCCGATGTCTCGCGCCGCAGGTCGGGAAGGCAGCCCGATGGAGCGCAGGCCAATGCCGCTGCGCCACAGCAGGTAGCCGCCCAATCCCGCCCAGGCCAGCAGCTGCATCACTCCGGTGAGCTGGTAGAAGAAGTCCAGCAAGGGCACCTTGCGGGCCGGGGCGTTGATCGCCACCGACTGCCGGGCCAGGGAGCCCGGCGCGAGCAGCGCGTCCACCAGCGCCAGCAAGCTGCGTAATCCGGACAGCCCCAGCGTCACTGCCAGTACCAGGACGCCCTCGACCACCAGCGCACGCCGTTGATCTGGATCAGTAACGACGGCAGGCTGCGCCGGACGCACGGGCGCCAACCATGCCCGCAGCCCAACCCCACGCGCATGCACGCTCTCGACGCTATCCGCCGCGCATGCGGCAGGGATGGCGGACCACAGGCTGCTCGACGAATCCGCAGCGCGCGTATGGTGGGCCCGTGTGGCAGTTCGTGCTGGCCCGGCGATGGTGGGTGGGGCACGTGCTGGTCATGTTGTGTTGTGGCCTGTTCATCCGCCTGGGCCGCTGGCAGTGGGATCGGGCCCAGTCACCCACTGGCGGCTGGCAGAACTTTGGGTACGCGTTGCAATGGCCGCTGTTCGCGGTCGTGCTGGTCGCGGCCTGGATCCGGTTTTTGTGGCTGGAACGCCAGGCTAACACCCGGGTACCCGAGGACGGACCTGGTCCGGCGCCGGACCTGACTGCCCCGGTACCCCGGCGTCCCGCCCCTTCACCGATCCCGGAGGACGATCCCGACGATGAGCTCGCCGCATATAACGCCTTCCTCGCCCGGCTCGCTGAGCAGGACCGGCATTAGCACCGAGCAGATCGCAAGCCGGCTGATCGGGTACCGGATCATGGCGTACGCCACTGGCGTCATGCTGCTCGTGCTGACCGCCTCCGTGGTACTGCACTACGGTTTCGGGGATCGGAGGCTGTGGTGGAGCGGCCCCGTGCATGGCTTCCTCTACATGGGCTACCTCGTCGCCACCGCGGTATTGGGTACGTCGGTGCGGTGGCGGCCGGTGCGGATGGTGCTCATCGCGCTGGCGGGCACGATCCCGTTGATGTCGTTTGTGGCCGAACGCAGCGTTACCCGGGAAGTGCGAGGCCAGCTTGCGGCGCGACCGAAGTAGCGGGTTGGGAAAGAACGCCGAAAGAAACTGGTAAGCCGTGACCAGTCCAGGAGGGAGCCCAGCTAAGGTGCCTCAGGTGTCGACGGTGCTGGATCTGCATCCTCCTAGCCCTCCAGGTGTGCCGCTCTTGCTGGCCCGCTTGGTCGATGACGCGGCTTTGTTCCCCCCGTCGAGGGCCAGCGTGGTCGATACCGTCAAGGCTCACCTGGCTGCCCGCCGCGCACCGCATGCCGGTGTGATCGGTTTTCTGATCTGCCCCATCTCCCGGCTCAGCGCGCTGGTCAGCGCGTTGCGCAAGGCCCGTCCAGCGCGGCCGGTGGCCTTGTCGCTGGTGGCCGATACCGGCCTGGGCGGCCTACCCAAGGCCATCTCCACCGCGCTGGACAACGCAAAGCTGCTGGATCTACGGATGATCGAGGTGCCCGCGCCGTCCGATGTGGATGCCACCTGGCTGGTCCAGCTCACCGAGTTCGTGCCGGATGACGTGGTACGCGTGGTGGAGCCACGCCGCGGCCGGCCGGAGTGGTTGACCGGCGTGCGCCGGGTCGCCGAGGCGGGTTGCTGGCCGAAGCTACGGTGCGGCGGTAGTTCCGTCGAGTCGTTCCCCACCGTGGACGAAGTCTCCGAATTCCTGGCCATCACGACCGGCACCGGCACCCCGTTCAAGGCGACTGCCGGCCTGCACCATGCGGTGCGCTATCACGACGTCGCCACCGGGCTAACCCATCACGGATTGCTCAACATGCTTGTGGGCACTGCCCACGCAGTAGCCGGGGACAGCTCCCACGAGGCACTGCGGTGCACCGACGCGTCCGCGTTGGCCGCGGAAGCTGGTGCACTGTCTGCGGAGACTGCACGGGATGTCCGTGAGGTGTTTGCCTGCTTCGGGTCAGTGTCGCTGACCGATCCGGTAGCTGAATTGGTCCGGCTAGGCCTGCTGCCCAATCCCGAGTGCCGCCGCGCATCGCGCAGCTAACCCCTCCCTCGTGCCCGGTGTGTCGCTCTCCCGTGCCCGGTGTGTCGCTCTCTCGTGCCCGGTGTGTCCGTCGCTGGTGCGCACTGTGTCGGGTCTGGTACCCGTGTGTCGCGCCTGACTGCCGGCCCCGCCGTTGGTTTCACCGACCTCGTAGGCTCCTGGTATGACCGCCACCGCGTATCTCGGTCCCGAAGGAACGTTCGCCGAGCAGGCGGCCCGCGTGCTGGTACCGGGCGATGATCTGCGTTCGGCCGTGTCGGTGCACGCGGCGATCGCTGCTCTGCGAGCGCGCCAGGTGGATGCGGCGTGCGTGCCGGTGGAGAACTCGGTGGAGGGGTCGGTGCCGGCGACCCTCGATGCCATGGTCGAAGGCGAACCGGTGCTGGCGGTTGCTGAAGCCGTACTGCCGGTGCAGTTCAGTGTGCTGGTCCGGCCTGGTACCGGCGTAGCTGACGTGCGTACGGTGGCTACCCATCCCCATGCTGCGGCACAGGTCCGGTGCTGGCTTGGCACGCACCTGCCCGACTCCACGACCATGCTGACCGACTCCACGTCCGCAGCGGCCGTCGCGGTGCTGGAGGGCCGGGCTGACGCGGCGGTGTGCGCACCAGTCGCACTAGCGCACTACCCGCTGGCCGAACTGGCCAGCCGGGTACACGACAAGGACGACGCCCAGACCCGCTTCCTGCTGTTACGCCGCCCTGGCACGCTGCCGCCGCCCACCGGCACCGACCGTACCTCCCTGGTGGCGATAGCCGCAGACCGGCCCGGGGCACTGCTGGAGGTACTGGCTGAATTCGCCCTGCGCGGGATCAACCTCACCCGGATCGAATCCCGGCCGATGAAGGCCAGGTTGGGTGAGTACCAGTTCTTCCTGGACTGCGAGGGCCACGTCGCCGAAGACGCGGTCGGCGACACGCTGGCCGAGCTGCGCCGGCGATGCACCTGGGTACGTTTTCTCGGTTCCTACCCTCGCGTCGGCGCGTCCCGCCCCGGCCCGGACCCAGCTGGTTTCTCCGCCGCGAAGGAGTGGCTCAGCGGGGTGCGCGCCGGGCGCAGTGCGTAACCCCCGGTTGGTATGTCTTCAAGTACGGCCGACCCCCAGCACGCAGATCTCCACCAGCAGCCAACCATGCCGGTCGCCAACCCGGATGGCGACGACATCACCACCGTCCCGCTACGGCTGGTGCTGGTCCGCCACGGGCAGACCACGGCTAATGCCGAAGCCATTCTGGATACCCGGCCGCCGGGCCAGCCATTGACCGAGGAAGGTCATCGCCAAGCCGCTGAGCTGGCGCAGCGGCTGGCCGGTGAACCGGTAGTTGCCGTCTATGCCAGCCGCGCGTTGCGCGCCCAGCAAACCGCCCGGCCGATCGCAGCCCGGCACGGCTTGGCGACGGTGACCCTCGACGGCGTCCACGAGGTGTTCATCGGGGATCTTGAGGGACGCCAGACACCCGAGGCTCATAGCAGCTTGCACGCGCTGTACCACGCCTGGTACTCCGGTGACCTCGAAGCGGGACGCCCTGGTGGAGAGTCAGGTAAGCAGGTGCTCGACCGGTACCTCGCTGACGTCGCAGCGATCCGGTCGGCGCACCGTCACGGCACCGCCGTGCTGGTCAGTCACGGTGCCGCAATCCGGCTGGCCGTGGTTGCGCTGGCGACCAACATCGACGGCGCCTTCGCCGAACCGCGCTACCTTGCGAACGCCGCAACGGTGCTACTGGAGGCTCACGCGACCAGCTGGCGCTGCCTGCGCTGGGACCAGATCGACCTCGATTAGCCGGAGTCAGCGCTCCGTCAGCTGGGCGAGCTGCCGTACTCGTCGTGGCGGCGCACCCAGCTCATAAACGGACCATCGGACCGTCCGGCGGGCTGCTCCCAATCCTCTTGGCGTCCGTAGGCTGTGAGATCGAGCCAGTTGTAGGTACCCAGAAGCAGGTCACCGCCGCGGGCGTAGGACGAATAGGTGTGGAAGGTGCGATCGCCTTCACGAAGGAAGGCGCTAATACCTGGCAGCTCGCCCGACCATCCCACCCAGTCCGCGTGTTCCTTCTCGATCTCCGCGGCATCCTGGTAGTTGTACTCAACGGGCGCAACGGCAGGGTCCAGGGTGACGTGGAAGTCATAATTGAAGTCACTGCCGTACGAGGAATACCACGGGACGGTCCAACCCATCCGGCGCTGGTATGCCTGGAGTTTGTCCAGCGGTGCTCGGGAAACCAGCGCCAGCGAGGTATCACGAGCGTGCAGGTGGCTGAGGTGGCCGATGTTGTCGACCAGCAACGAGCACGAGTCGCAGCCGCCATTCCAGCTGGGATCGAACATGAAGTGGTAGACGAGCAGTTGGCGACGGCCTTCGAACAGGTCCAACAGACCGACCTTGCCCTTGTTTCCCTCGAAGACGTACTCCTTGGTGATCTCAACCATAGGCAGGCGACGGCGCTCCGCGTTGACTTCATCGCGGTGGCGGGTGAGCTCCTTCTCCTTGGCCAGCAGCTCCTTGCGGGCAGCAAGCCACTGCTCACGGGAGACGACTGTGGGCAGACTCATCGTGCTCTCCTCTGGCGTTCATGCGGTCTGGCTGTGCGCTGCGGGCCCGGCCAGCTATCGCAGCCAGGCATCCGCGCCGTGACGCGCCAGCTCCAACCGGGCAATCGGCGTCATGCAGGTAAGACCGCCTTAGGAGTGGAAAGTCATCGGTTCTTCGATGCGCGATTTCCGGCGCAACGCCGGGACGCGGCGCCAACAACGATCTGCCGAGTCAGCCGAACCGAGTTGCGCTGGCGGTCACCGCTACCGGTACCGGAAACCATCGAGGAAGCGGCGGAACAGGCCGCCCTCAGGTGCCAGCGCCGGACGAGGTGGCGGCGCGGTGCGCAGCTGGCGCGCGATCGGCTGGTCATAATCGGTGCGGGCGATGGCGTCGATCACCTGGGGCTCATCAAAGCTTTCCGAGCCTTCGATCACGGGAACGAAGCCGACGAGGACGCCGTCACGCATCACTTGTGCTTCGAGGCTGGCCGTGCCATCGGTGTCCCATAGCGCCTCACGCCCGTCGGGCAGCGATACCCGCACGCCACTGGAGTACTCGCCGGGCCTGACCAGATGTGCGTCCACACCACGCTCGCGCAACGCGTCCACAATCCGCCGCGCCCTCTTCTCGTCCATAGCCGAAATCTACCTATTGACCGCATTCAACCGGCGTGGCGGGGTTATCGGCATCCCGGTAGCCATGTTCCGCCCGCTGTGTGCGCCGACCGTAAGATCCGTGCGCAACGAAACGGAGGGAGACGAGCGTGACGGCGATACAGGAGCTGGTGGAGCGCAACTCATTCCGCTCGGGTACCGGACCGGGTGCGATGGCGTCTCCGCCTAGCCTGCATGTCGCGGTAGTGGCCTGCATGGACGCGCGCCTCGACCCGGTGCAACTGCTCGGTCTGCGGCCCGGAGAAGCGCACGTGATCCGCAACGCGGGCGGCGTCGTCACCGATGACGTCGTGCGCTCTCTCGCGGTCAGCCAGCGCAAGTTGGGCACCACCGAGGTGATGCTGTTGCACCACACCAAATGTGGCATGGCGACGTTCACCGATGCGGACTTCTGGGCCGAATTGGAGGAAGCCACCGGGCTACGCCCCACCTGGGCGGTAGAGACGTTCGGCGACGCCGAATCCGACGTCCGTCAGTGCATGGAACGGATCCGGCGCAGCCCCTTCCTGACGAACACGACGGCGGTACGCGGCTTCGTGGTTGACATTGACACCGGCGATCTCATCGAGGTGTCTGAAGCGCAATCATGAATGCCACCCAACTGATCGCCTGGTTTGACGCTGAGGCACGGGAGCTGCCGTGGCGTGCTCCGGGCACCACGCCGTGGGGGGTACTGGTCAGCGAGGTGATGCTGCAACAGACCCCGGTGCATCGTGTGGTCGACGTGTGGACCGAGTGGCTGGCTCGCTGGCCCAGACCGTCGAGCCTGGCTGCGGAGACACCCGGTACGGCCGTGCGCGCGTGGGGCAAGCTGGGCTACCCGCGTCGGGCGTTGCGCCTGCATGCGGCAGCCACCGCCATCGCCGTGCAGCACGGCGATGTGGTTCCCGACGAGGTAGACGCACTGCTGGCGCTGCCCGGGATCGGTGCTTACACCGCACGCGCCGTGGCTGCCTTCGGCTACGGCCGCCGGGTGCCGGTGGTCGACACCAATGTGCGCCGGGTGCTCGCCCGGGCCATGCACGGCTTGGCCGACTCCGGACCGCCGTCGACCTCCCGCGATCTGTCTGACGTGACCCGCGTGCTGCCTCAGGCACAGGCTGCACGCTTTTCTGCGGCATTGATGGAGCTTGGTGCCGTGGTGTGCACTGCCCGCCGTCCGCGCTGCGGGGGCTGCCCGGTGGCCAGCGACTGCGCATGGTTGCGGGCCGGCCGGCCCACCGGGAACGTCGCCGCCCGGCCCGGGCAGCGCTACGCGGGCACCGATCGCCAGGTGCGCGGGTTGTTGCTCGACGTCCTGCGGGCCGCGGCGGATCCAGTGCCTCGGGCCCGGCTCGACACGGTGTGGCCCGATGCGCAGCAGCGCGAGCGGTGCCTGGGCTCCTTGCTGCTCGACGGTCTGGTGCAGCAAACTCACGACGGCCGCTTCGCGTTACCCGGGGAAGCGCCCGCTGCTATCACCCCCTAATCCCGTTCATCGGGGTTTCCGGTCCGCATCAGCCCGATAGGTCTCCATAACGGGGTAGGGGCCTAGGCTGGTGACATGGCCGTCGTGAAGATCAATGCAATTGAGGTGCCCGAAGGCGCGGGTCCGGAGTTGGAACGCCGGTTCGCGGCCCGGCACGGGGCGGTAACCTCCGCCCCGGGATTCCTTAGCTTTGAACTCTTACGCCCCGTGGCCGGGGAAAATCGGTATTTCGTCTACTCCCGATGGGAGACGGAAGAAGATTTCCAAGCCTGGCGCAATGGACCCGCCATGGATGCACATTCTGAGGGCCGAGCGAAGCCGATTGCTACTGGCGCGTCACTGCTGGAGTTCGAGGTCGCCCTGTCTGCCGAACCGTCAAGCAGTACGCCGGACTGAACCCGCGGCAGTCGCCGATACTGCCCGCGCCGAATCCCCGCCATCTTGATGTGCACGCCACGCCAGCCAGGCCCGGCACGGGCGCGCACGAGGGCGCGACACGGCGTGCACGAGGGCGCGACACGCGCGGCACGAGGACGCGACACGGCGTGCAGGAGGACGCGACACGCGCGGCACGAAAAAAGCGAAAAAAGGAGCCCCGATCCGGGTCTGGATCGGGGCTCCTTGCAGGGGGTCAGTCGGAGCTAGCGGCGCTGTCCAGGTCGACCAGCGGCGTGTCCGGCACCCGTAACGTCTTGGCTACGCCGCGGAAGACGAACTTCGCGTCGTCGGCTGGGCCCTCGCCGTCCCAGTTCTGAGCGTCGACGATGACGATCTGACCGGGCTCGATCTCCCCGAACAGGATCTTCTCGGACAGCTGGTCCTCAATCTCACGCTGGATGGTCCGGCGCAACGGCCGAGCACCCAGCACGGGGTCGAATCCCCGCTTGGCCAGCAGCTTCTTGGCCATGGTGGTGAGTTCCAGCTCCATGTCCTTGTTGCGCAGCTGAGTCTCCACCCGGGAGACCATCAGGTCCACCATGGTGATGATCTCTTCCTCGGTGA
>JAJPIR010000002.1 GCA_021324675.1 Actinomycetota bacterium | reverse complement strand
TCGTCGACCAGCCTGGTGAGCACCCGACCGGGCCCCGCTTCGACGAAGATCCGCACACCCGCTGCGTACATTGCCTCGACTTGCTCGACGAACCCGACTGGCTCGGCGACGTGGGCAGCCAGCATTGCCCTGATGGCGGCGGGATCGCCCGGATACAGCGCAGCTGTGGTGTTCGACCACACTGGTAGCCGCGGTGAACCGAAAGCGTGGCGTTCCAGCTCAGTTGCGAAAGCTCGGGAGGCATCGGCGACTACCGGGCTATGGAACGCGCAGGCCACCGGAAGCCGCGCGCTGGACAGCCCCGCCTCGCCCAGCCGTTTTAGGGCGGCCTCGACCGCAAAGGCAGGTCCGGAAATGACTGCCTGGCTGGGGGCGTTGTGGTTGGCTATCACGACCGGTCCATCCCCGAGCAGGGCACGCACCTGCTCGGCGGTTGCCACGACCGCGGCCATCATGCCGGGATCGGATCCGGCCGCTTTCAGGATCGCTTGTCCTCTAGCCTCGCTGATTTCCAGCAAATCCTCATTGCTGACTGTGCCGGCTGCGGCCAGTGCGACCAGCTCGCCATAGCTGTGTCCGCCGAGATGGTCCGGTTGCACGCCCAGCGAGGTCAGCAGCTCGTGCATGACCAGCCCGGCGATGCCCAGCGCCGGCTGGGCAACCCGTGTGTCGGTCAGCGTTGCTCGCTGCCGCGCAGCACCATTCTCATCGAATGCGGTCGCCGGGAACATCGCGTCAGCCCACCGCCCGCCAAGCTCGAGGAATCGCTGCAGGCGTGGGAATGCCACGAAGAGATCGGTCAGCATGCCCGGACGTTGGCTGCCCTGGCCGGGAAACAGAAACGCGATCTGACCGATGGCGCCAGCACCCTCGGATGCCAGGAAAACACCATCACCCATAGCGCCTGCACGGGCCCGCGCCAACTTTGTCGCGAGGTCGTCGAGGTCCTCGGCCACCACAGCCATCCAGACCCGATGATGACCGGTTTCCTCTGAAAGACCCCGGGCGAGGTCCCGCAATCGCCATGGTCGGCCGGCGGTGTCATTGGTCATGAGCAGGCTGGCTAACCGGTCGATCTTCGCGATCGCCGCAGACCTGTCCAGGCCAGTAAACAGGAACAGTTCTGCCGGCCAGGCATCGACACCGTGCCGGGGCTGGGGAGCTCCCTCGTAGGAGGAGACCACCGCGTGGAAATTCGTTCCCCCAAACCCAAAGGCGCTCACACCGGCGATCCGGGCGGACGATGATGGCCAGGGCCGCGCGGCGAGGTCAAAGGCGAACGGGCTGACGGCGGGATCCCAGTACGGGTTCGGATCACGCAGCTGACTGGTCGGTGGGCGCACCCCGGCGTGTACCGCGAGCGCGGCTTTGATCAATCCGGCGATTCCTGCAGCGCATTTCGTGTGCCCAATCTGGGATTTCACCGATCCCAGGGTGCAGCTGCCGCTCGGTGTGCCGGCTGCCGCGAACAGTTCGGTCAACACCGCTAGTTCGGTGCGGTCGCCGACTACGGTGCCAGTGCCATGCGCCTCCACCACCCCGACGTCCCTGGGTGAGATACCGGCCATCTGGTAAGCACGCTCGAGTGCCCGGCGCTGACCCTCGGACCGCGGTGCGGTCAGCCCTAGGGAGCGCCCGTCGCTGGCCGAGCCGATTCCCTTGATCACCGCATAGATGCGATCGCCATCGCGTTCCGCATCGGCCAGCCGCTTGAGCACGACGCACGCCACACCCTCGCCAAGCGCGATGCCGTCGGCTGAGGCGTCGAACGGCCGGCACCGGCCGGTAGGCGACAGTGCGCGTACCGAAGCGAACATCAGGTAGTCGTGGATGCTGTTGTGCACGTCGGCGCCACCGGCGATCACCATGCTGCTGGTGCCGGCCCGCAATTCCTTGCACGCCAGGTCGATGGCGGCCAGCGAGGACGCGCAGGCGGCATCGACCGCGTAGTTGGCGCCACCAAGATCCAGCCGGTTGGCGATCCGGCCGGCAATCACATTGGCGAGTACCCCAGGGAAAGAGTCCTCGGTGAGTGCTGGCAATTGCTCGTCTAGCTCGGCCGGTAGCGTCCCGTGGTAGGCGGGATAGAGGGAACGGAACCCATACGCACTGGCCAGATCGGCGCCTGCTTCCGCGCCGAAGATTACCGATGTGCGTTCGCGGTTGAAGGGGCGCTGCTCGTATCCCGCATCGCGTAGCGCGCGAGCAGCCACCTCGAGCGCCAACAGCTGGACTGGCTCAATGCTGGCCAGCGCGGCTGGGGGGATGCCGTAAACCAGCGCATCGAAGGGAATCTCTGGCAGAAAACCACCCGCGCCGGCTGCCTGTGAATACACTGCCGGGTCCCAGCGCTCCAGGGGAACATCGGTCACCGCGTCCACCGCAGCCAGCACATTGGCCCAGTAGGCCGCCAAATCCTCAGCGCCGGGAAAGATCCCGGCCATACCGACGATCGCCACATCCAACGGCTGTGCCGGCGGCGTGGCCATGTCGACGGGTTCATCGATCAGGTCGGCGACCCGCGCAGCGAGGACGGCAGCGGCACCCTCGGTAACCTGATGGTGCAACGCCTCGATGGTCGTCGTCTCATGGCGCAGTGTGGCCACCTCACCCACCATGACCATGCCCTCTCGGCGTTGGACCTGCTCATCCACCGTCACCAGCGCATTGCCCTGACGGCGCAGGCCCTTACTCGCGATACGCAACCGACCCAGGTTGAGCTGCTCCAACTCCGCCCACACTTCCTCCTGCGGCAGCCCTGCAGCCGCCAACCGGGCCCGTGTCTCGGTGAAGGTGTGCACATACGGCGAATCCGCGCAGCGAATTGCATGCCCGGGCGCGGTCTCCAACAACACGGTGCCAGCACAGGCCAGTGCTGCTTCCTGGTAGCCAGGGGCGATGGCGCCGGCGGCAACCGCTTCCTGCGTGAACAGGTACGCGGTGCCCATCAACACCCCCACCCGAGCACCGCGCTCGATCAGCGGCGCGGCCAGCGTGGCCACCATCGCCGCGGAACGTTCGTCATGAATACCCCCGGCGAACAGCACTCGTAACTGGTCTGCGCAACCGTGCTCGTTATCGAAGTCCAGCAGCCGCTGCAGCTGCATTTCCCACAACGGGAAACTCGCCAGCCGCCCGACGTGGCCCCCGCACTCGCGGCCCTCGAACACAAACCGGCGCGCTCCTTCGGCCAGGAACCGATCAAGCAGGATTGGCGACGGCACGTGTATAAACGTCTCGATCCCGGCCGCCTCTAGGGGCGCTGCCTGCGCGGGCCGCCCCCCGGCGATCAACGCGTATGGTGGTCGCACCCTCTGCACAGCGGCCAGCTGCGCCTGACGAACCTCCGGTGGGACGAAGCCAAGAATTCCTACCCCCCACGGCCGGCCGTCCATGGCGGCAGCGGTGTGTTCCAGCAATGTGCGGGTCTGCTCGCCATCACTCAAGGCGAGGGCAAGAAACGGCAGTCCACCGGCGGCTGCCACGGCCGTGGCGAATCCCGCCTGATCGCTCACCCGAGTCATCGGACCCTGCACCACCAGGGGTCGCAGTCCCTGCGCCGATTGCAACTGGGCGGCGTGCAACGCGTCGGTGATCGCCGCGCGCACTGCTGTCACCACGCCGCCTGCCGTGACGTAGCGCCGAGCCAGCGGACCGGCCAGAGCACCGTCTTGTCCGACGGGCAAGGTGCGTAGATGTCGGGCACTC
>JAJPIR010000253.1 GCA_021324675.1 Actinomycetota bacterium | reverse complement strand
GAACCCCGATCAGGGTACAGGGAAAACTCATTCCGGCGGGTCAATACATCGGCGAGCTACTGACCTGGCTGGCGAAGAAAGGACCAGCCGCCGGAATCGTGCTCGTACTCGCCACCCAGCGACCCGACACGAAAACCATTCCCTCTCCACTGCGCGCGGTGCTCGGATCCCGGTTCGCATTGCGAGTGATGGACTGGCGCGACAGCAATATCATTCTCGGCGAGCAGATGAACACTCGCGGATGGGACAGCAGCCGACTCCTGCCCTCACACAAAGGCGTAGGCATCCTGCGCCCGGACGGGGACACGGCGGCCGGGGCCGATGTGCTGGCCATGATGGTCCGCACCGACTACATGCCCAACAACGACTGGGCCACCCTGTGCCAGCGCGGCCGGGCACTGCGGGCGGCGGCCGGCACACTAAGCGGCCACGCCATCGGCGCTGCGACAACGCCTGCTCTAGACCCGGGCATGGTGGCCGATGTCATCGGCCCCAACCAGATCACCACAGACGAGGCTAACGAGGAGTCGCCATTTCCTCTCGACCTACCAGAGCCACTGGCGTCCGTAGTCGAGTACCTAGGTGCCGATCTCGACGAGGGCGGTAGGGAGTTCGTCGCGACCGCTGAACTCACCGAGGCACTCGACGTCGAGCCGACCGCCTTCGGACGGCAGATGGGCGAACTCGGATGCCGACCCCGCCCCGGCCGGATCATCGCGAAGGACGGCATTAGCCGCCAAGCGCGCGGGTATCTGCTCGCCGATATCCGAGCTGCGATCAGCGCTTTGCAAGGCGACCCGGAGACTGACGACTCCCCGGCCTGAGCCCGTCACACCCACCGTCACGACCCGTCACAAATCAGGGGGACCCGTCACAACCAGTGTGACGGGTTCACCCTTAGCCAACTGGTAAAACGTCGTTTGTGACGGGTGTGACGGGTTGCCGGTAACCCGTCACACCCGTCACAAAAAACGTCCGGAACAGCCCTTTGGAAGTGGCGTGCTCAGCTGTGACGGGTTCGGTCACGAAGCCGTCACCAGACCGTGAGCCGAGCATGCCGACCACCGCGCCGCTGATCGACCTGCCGCTGCGCGGGCACCGCTAAATCCAGACAACAGCGGCACCGGCGCTGCGGCGGCGCACACAGCGCGGCCGACAACAGGTGCGCACCGCACGCGGCCACTGGACGCTCTCCCGTCGTCCGCGCCGCTTCCATCGCCTCCGGCGTGACCGAATGATCCAGTCGATCAGCCACTGAGGTGACCCAGATCCGGTGCTGTCCACCGAGGATGTTTCCGTTTTTCCGTAGGACAGCCATCAGGTGGCCCACTCGCTCACCACTGTGTGTAGCACTGTCAGCGCGTTCCCGCTGACGCGCTCGGTGACCGGCAGACCTCCAGGCACCACCAGGCTGTATTTGCGGGCCCGGGTCGCTGAGCAGCCCTCACCGAAGCCAGCGAGATAGCAGGTGTCGCGATACTCGACGGTCTCCCGTACCCCAAGCAGTGGCCCATCCGGGCCCGGTGCGATGCGCTGGAAGGTGAATCCCTGGCTTTTGGCGGCATCCAGCAGCCGCTTCGCGGCGGTCAACTCCGGGCCATCAACGCCGAGCATGGCCGTCCTCGATCAGGTCACGCAACTCATTGAGCTGGGTGATGATGTGCTCGGTGCTCAGCGGTGGCAGGTCGGCCCGCAGCGCGGCGCGCACAGTCTCGTGTTCCAGCGCCAACTCCGCGACCTGCGCCCACCGACTGGTGAACACGGCGCTGTCTCCGGCCAGGTGGACCACCTCAGCCAATAAGTCCGCCAGCGCTTCAACCTCAGAGGCGAGATCAACATCGGGTGGTGCCGACCGGCCGCCGGGAGCCTCCGACGGGCGCCGATCGAGCAGCGGCCGGTCGAAAATCGGCACGGCGTGTTCTCCCACTCCTCCACCTCGCAATGATCACTGTGGTGTCACGGTCCAGGTCACCTGACGTGTGTCGAGGTCCCACCGGGACCTCGGCCCATGACGGGAGTCCCGGTGGGCTTAGGGCAGCGCGGCACCGGGACTCCCCGCTCGTTCACCGCGGTGAAGAGCTGAAATAATCGTGCGCTAGCGGTGGTATCAGCGAAATGACACAAGACCGCCATACCGACGCCACAAACCCGCCCGCCGGAGGAGGTGAACTGGACGTTGGCAGATCGGCCACCACGCACGCTGCTCGAACAGCGCATCCGCGAGCGACGCATGACTTTCGAGGAATTCGTGCAACACGCCGAAGCCTTCGCCCGCGACAATCACGAGCCAGGCACCTTGAGCTTGCGCCACCTTCAGCGACTTGCGAGCGGCCAGCCGATCGGCGCGCTACGACCAGCCACAGCTCGACTACTGGAACACCTCTTTGACGAGCCGATTACCGCTCTCCTCGCGCCACCGAAGAGTACCGTCGTGAACAAGAACGAAGACGCTAGCACTGAACTGCGCCAATTAATCGATGCGGCTCGCCGCATGGATCGGTCAACCATTGAACTACTGCACCAGCAACTCAACGCTATCCGCCAACTCGACCGCCAACTCGGCGCTATCATCGTCCGCGATGAACTTAAAGCTAAAATACGACAGGTCGAGCGACTGGCCACTTACAGTCTTGCTCCGGGCGCTCGCGAACCCCTCGCCGCGCTACTCTCTGAAATGTACACACTGGCCGGATGGCAAACGCTTGACTTCGGTGACATCACCAATGCCTGGCAATACTATGAACAATCCCGAGCCGCCGCCGCGCAGTCCGGCTCCACAATCTATGAAAGCCACGCGGCCGCCGAACAGGCATTCGTCCTCATTGACGCGGGAGCAACCCGTGACGCTGTCGACCTTCTTGACTACGCCCGACGCTGCGCCGACGCAACCGCGCCCCGCATCTTGCGAACATGGCTCGCCGCCGCCCACGGCGAAGCCCTTGCAGCCTGCGGCGACCACAGCGCCAGCCTGCATTCCTTTGATCAAGCAGCCAAGCTATTACCCGACGATCCCAGTGACGCGCGGCCTTACGTTGCACTCAATGCCGTTCATCTCGCCCGGTGGCGCGGCCACGTCCTCGCTCACTTCGGCGACCGCGCCGCCGTCTCAGTCCTGACCGATGCCCTAAGCGTCCTTGACCCTTCATTTGTGCGTGCTAAGACGAGTCTTTGCGTCGATCTTGCAAAGGCTTTTTCAGCAAGTGGCCACCAGAGCGAAGCGCGCGACCACGCGAGCCAAGCGGCCCGACTGGCTAAACAGATCGGCTCTACCCGTCAGTACCGCCGCATTAAGACCCTGCTGGAAGCTAATGGTTACTAACCGCCTGGCACCATGCCGGGGCAGTGCACCCCCGTTTTCCGGCCGGCATAACTGATCGATCGTCCAAATGGGTAGATCTTGTATCAAACGCGGGCTCAGGGCGCTCAGGTTACAAAAACCAGTGTGCCAGTGGACATGTTCAAGGAGTCGCCACAATGAAGGCTGCGATCAAAGACGCTTGGCGGATACTGGGGCCACATGAACGCAGGTGACGTACGGGCAAGATGACGTAACGCCAGTCCAGCGAGATACTCAGACCGTTCTGAGGCCTTCGGTGTGGGATGCATTTCAACGCATAGCATAACATTTTCAGGCAGGTATGAAGACCGTCCTGCCAGCCTGGAACGGAATCGGCCTACGGAGGGCAGTTTGAAAGCCAGCTTGACAACCAGCGGCCTTTGGCGCCAGCTCACTACCATCTTGGCGCTGGTAACCGCAATGATCAGCGGAGGAGGCAGTGCTTCAGCACTAGCCAGCCGAACAGTGATTCAACCTGCGGGTTGCCATCCACCCTCTTTGGCCAACTGCTACACCGAAGCCACCATGCAATCCTACATT
>JAJPIR010000295.1 GCA_021324675.1 Actinomycetota bacterium | reverse complement strand
GTGATCGACGGCTTGGTCTCCACGTCCAAGATCAGCTTGTCGAAGTCGGTGCGCTGCTCGACCCGGGTGGCCTCGACCTTGTAGGTCACCTTCAGCACCGGCGAGTAGATGGAGTCCACCGGGATCCGCCCGATCTCAGCACCGGAGGCTTTGTTCTGCACTGCCGGCACGTAGCCGCGGCCGCGTTCCACGACCAGCTCGATTTCGAGCTTGCCCTTGCCGTTCAACGTGGCGATGTGCAGATCGGGGTTGTACACGGTGACACCGGCCGGCGGCACGATGTCGCCTGCCGTGACGTCACCGGGGCCCTGCTTGCGCAGGTACATCGTCACCGGCTCGTCTTCCTCGGAGCCGACCACGAGTTCCTTGAGGTTGAGGATGATGTCGGTGACGTCCTCCTTGACCCCGGGGACGGTGGTGAACTCGTGCAGCACCCCGTCGATGCGGATGCTGGTGACCGCAGCCCCAGGAATGGAAGACAGCAGGGTCCGGCGCAGCGAGTTACCCAGGGTGTAGCCGAATCCCGGCTCTAGTGGCTCGATAACGAACCGGGAGCGGGTGAAGTCGACCGGTTCCTCAGTGAGGTTCGGCCGTTGAGTGATCAACATTACTGAACAATCCTCCTCTGGGTGCCCGCTATTTGACACCCATTCGGTTCTGCTCCCAATCTGGAGATATATCGGGGTCGCAGAGTGGTCGCCAAGCCCCGATATGTCTCCATGTCAGGCTTGGCCGGGGGGTTATCTGGAGTACAGCTCGACGATCAGTTGCTCTTGGATGGGTACGTCGATCTGGGCCCGCTCGGGTAGGCGGTGCACCAGAACGCGCAACGTGTTGGGAACCACCTGGAGCCAGGCGGGTATCGGCCGGTCTCCCAAGGTTTCCTTGGCCACCACAAACGGGAGCGTCGACAGCGACTTCGGTTTGACATCGATGATGTCGAACTTCGCTACGCGGTAGCTGGGAACGTCGACCTTGACCCCATTGACCAGGAAATGCCCGTGGGTCACCAGTTGGCGGGCCTGGCGCCGGGTGCGGGCCAGCCCAGCCCGGTAGATGACGTTGTCCAGCCGGGATTCCAGGATCTGCAGCAGCGTGTCACCGGTCTTGCCGGGACGCCGGTTGGCCTCCTCGTAGTAGCGGTGGAACTGCTTTTCCATGACGCCGTAGGTGAAGCGAGCCTTCTGCTTTTCCTGCATCTGCAGCAGGTACTCGCTCTCCTTGATGCGGGCGCGGCCGTGCTGGCCAGGCGGGTAGGGCCGGCGCTCGAAGGCCTGATCGCCGCCGACGAGATCGGTCTTGAGCCGGCGGGACTTGCGGGTGACGGGTCCGGTGTACCGAGCCATCGCTTCAGCTTCTCCCTTCCGCCTCAGACCCGGCGCCGCTTGGGCGGCCGGCAGCCGTTGTGCGGCTGCGGGGTCACGTCCTGGATGGTGCCAACCTCAAGACCGGCAGCCTGCAGTGATCGGATCGCCGTTTCGCGGCCGGAACCTGGCCCCTTCACGAAGACATCGACCTTTTTCATGCCGTGCTCGGCGGCTTTGCGGGCAGCATTCTCGGCGGCCATCTGCGCGGCGAACGGGGTGGACTTGCGGGACCCCTTGAACCCCACGTGACCGGCGGAAGCCCACGCGATGACCGCACCGGTGGGATCGGTGATCGAGACGATCGTGTTGTTGAACGTCGACTTGATGTGCGCATGGCCATGCGCGACGTTCTTCTTTTCCTTGCGCCGTACCTTCTTGACGCCGGTACCTGCGCGTGCTCTGGGTGGCATGCGGTTGAACTCCTACAGAGGTCTTGGGCAGCTGTGTGACTGGGTTATTGCCGGTACTACTTCTTCCCGGCCTTCTTCTTGCCGGCGACCGTCTTCTTCGGACCCTTGCGGGTGCGGGCGTTGGTCTTGGTCCGTTGACCGCGTACGGGCAGCCCGCGGCGCCACCGCAGGCCCTCGTAACAACCGATCTCGATCTTCCGGCGGATGTCTGCCTGGACCTCGCGACGGAGGTCTCCCTCGACCTTGAGGTGTTCTTCGATGTAGTCCCGCAGCTTGACGAGATCCTCGTCAATAAGGTCTTTGGAACGCAGATCGGGACTGACCCCGGTGGCGTTGAGGATCTCCTGCGAACGGGTACGGCCGATGCCGTAGATGTAGGTCAGCGCGATCTCCATCCGCTTGTCGCGGGGAAGATCGACGCCGGCGAGTCGTGCCATGCGAGGCGTGTCTCCTCATCTTGAGTTCACCAGGTCTGCTCCCCGTCCATCCCGCATGGCGGCGGTACCGCCTACGGGCCCCGGCCTGGCTTCCGGGGGTAAACCGATCCGCTCGTGGATCGGGTGGCGCGGGGAGGTCATCTTGCGTCAGTCGATCGGCTTGTCCATCAGCAACGTCGTGCTCGGCTCATCCCTGCCGCTGCTTGTGGCGCAGGTTCTCGCAGATCACCATCACCACACCGTGGCGGCGGATCACCTTGCACTTGTCGCAAATCTTCTTGACGCTCGGCTTTACCTTCACGTCATCTCTCCTGGTCACGGGGCCGGGCCTGCGCCCCGGGCCGTTTGTTGTGGGTGCTTACTTGTAGCGGTAGACGATGCGGCCCCGGGACAGATCGTAGGGCGACAGCTCGACGACCACCCGGTCTTCGGGCAGGATGCGGATGTAGTGCTGCCGCATCTTGCCGCTGATATGCGCCAGAACTCGATGACCGTTTTCCAACTCGACGCGGAACATCGCGTTGGGAAGTGGTTCCACCACCCGGCCCTCGACTTCGATCGCCCCGTCTTTCTTGGCCATGTCCTCCGCTCACTTCACCGCTGGCTAGCAGCTCTGCCGCGACACAGGCACACGCCAGCTCCATGACGTGCGGGAGGCGAGTGCGGGAAACGCACTGCTGAGCAGAGCAGCCCGCGCAGATACCTGCAAACACGCTGGGACCAGCGCGGTGCTCGCGCCGACTTCATAGTCTACGTCGCGGTCACGCCGGGTTCCAAACCGGCCCCATGTCCCTGAGTACCCGGCTGAGAACTCGCTATGTACCCGGCTATATGCCCGCGTATTGAGGCGCTTTTCCTTCAGCCATTCCGCCGGAACAACCAGTTCACCAGCAACATCGCCCCCCACGGTCCAGCGACCCAGACCCACCACGGGTAAATCCAGCTCAACGTGGTCAACGACACGATGGCCCAAATCGCCAGGTTGACCGCACTCGCGCCAGCCCACACCGCCACAGCCCACCGGCCACCCCGATGACGGTGCCGGCAGCCGAGCGGTCCCTCTACGGAGCGTGGCGCCGGCGCCGCCGGACCCGGATCTGGGGCAGATCTGCGGTGAGTGCTGCCAACTCGCCGTATGTCCGCGCCGCCCATGCCTGCTGAACGCGCTCGTCGTACTCAGCCAGCGTCAGCCGACCCTCGTCGTGCGCCGACCGCAACCGCTCGGCAACGCGCTCGCGATCACTGTCCGCTGCTCGCATCCGGTCAGGGGAGGGCTGGTCGTCCACGACACCCATCGAGCTGGTCACCTCGTCCATGGACAGCTCCTTCGACCCCTCGCCACCGAACTATAACACCGTTATTGAGAGTGCCGGAGCCAGCACGAACCGCAGTCTGGATGCAGACTGCTGTTTCAGGAGCCCGTAAAACAGCAGTCTGCATCCAGACTGCGGATCAGCGGATCAGTGGCTAGGCCTTGACTGGTTCGGGTTCGGCGATCGGGCTCGCGCCGTGGATCGGGCCCTCGGCGTCGGACAGCCGGGTCTGCGTGGCGCCACCACCCCACCGCAGGGAAATGATCTCCGCGGCAATGGACACTGCGGTCTCCTCCGGGGTACGAGCACCCAGATCCAGCCCGATCGGTGAGGCGATCTTGGCCAGCTGATCATCGGTGACACCGGCCTCGTTTAGCCGCCGCGTCCGGTCGTTATGCGTCCTGCGCGAACCCATAGCGCCCAGGTAAGCCAGGTCCAGCTTCAGCGCCTCGACGATCACCGGCACATCGAACTTGGGATCGTGGGTGAGCACCGTGACAACCGTGCGCGGGTCGATCCGCCCCGCTTCGGCCTCAGCCTTCAGATACCGGTGCGGCCAGTTCACCACGACCTCGTGCGCGTCCGGGAAGCGGCTCTTGGTGGCGAACACCGGCCGCGCGTCGCACACCGTGACGTGGTAACCGAGGAACACGCCCATCCGGGCCATCGCGGCGGCGAAGTCGATCGCGCCGAACACCAGCATCCGGGGCGGCGGTTGCATGGCGTTGACGAACACGTCCATGCCCTCGCCGCGGCGCTGCCCGTCCGGCCCGTAGTGCAAGGTGGCGGTACGACCGGCGGCCAGGGCTCCACGAACGTCTTCGAGGATTGCCTCGTCGGCGCGGGCCGAGCCCACCGTGCCGGTGTGCCGGTCCGGCCACACCACCATGCGCAATCCCAACCGTTCCGGATCAGGGTGTGCCACCACGGTGGCCACCGCGACTGGCTCCTTCTTGGCCACCGATGCGACCACCTCGTCCAGCTCGGGGAAGCTGACCGGGTCGACCTTCTCGACGAACACATCGATGATGCCGCCGCAGGTCAGCCCGACGGCAAACGCGTCGTCGTCAGAGACGCCATAGCGCTGCAGCACGGGCGTGTCGTCGGCCAGGACCTGCTGGCCCAGTTCGAACACCGCACCCTCGACGCAGCCGCCGGAGACACTGCCGACGGCCCGCTCGTCGGAGGTCACCAGCATCGCGGCACCAGCCGGGCGTGGCGCCGAACGGTAGGTGGACACCACCGTGCCTAGTGCAGTGGACTTACCTTCGCGCCACTGCGTCACTAGTTCGTCGAGCACCTCGCGCACCGTGGACCCCTCCTCGTCGAGTGTGGCCGGAGCTATACCGCTTCCCCCCAGGGTATTCGCCTCGACCGGTCTGTGCGTTCACTTAGCGGCCCTATAGGGAAGACACCTCCACCGCTGAATCTGTTCCCGCAGCGATCACCGGCTGTCCACGTCGATCCCGCTGGCCAGATCTGAGCAGTCCACCACGATCAGGTCGGATCGGCCGGCCAGCCAATCCCGGGCACCCCGGTCACCGTGCGCGGAGGACGCGATGTCCGCCCAGTGCCGCCGGCCGAGCAGGACCGGATGGCCTGGCTGGCTGTCAAACCCGGCCCGGGCGACCACCGAGGGGCTGGCCAGCGCGACCAGCCTGCGCACCACCGAAACGTCCACGTCAGGCAGATCGACCAGGTGCACCAGCGCCGCCTGTACCTGCGGGGGCGCGCTGCGGCCCAACTCACCCAGGCCGGTGCGCAGCGAGGCGCCCATCCCCTCGGCCCAGTCCGCCGCGACCACGGTGCTCGCCGAATCAGGCACCAGGGGCATCACCTCGTCGGCCTGCGCGCCGACGACGACAAGCACCGGGTCGCACCCACCGTCGGCCAGCACCGCGATCGCATGGCGCAGCCAGGCACCGCCGTCGACCAGCGCTTTAGGCATGCCGTAACGCCGGCCGGCGCCGGCCGCCAGTAACAATCCGGCGATCATGATGGCAATCCTGCCATGGGTCACCGGTTGAGGAGCTGAGCTAGCGCAGCGGTTCGGTGCTCGCCACCTGCTCGACGATCTCGACCTCGTCACCCAGATGCAGGATCGCGCCGGGCGGATCGGGAATGAGGTTGATCGCGAACCAGCTCTTGCCATCCCACCGGCGGTGACGGGCCAGCGTCGCGAGCGGTTCCTTGCCCGTTGCCGCAGTTTCGGGATCCACCGTGGTGAGCACGCAACGGCTACAACCCTTGACGGCCCGAAACCGTGCTTCGCCGATGCGCAACATCCGCCAACCGTCCTCTGCCCAGGCAGTCGCGCCCGCGACGACCAGGTTGGGGCGGAATCGGGTCATGGACACCGGCTCTTGCGCGGTTCGAGACCCTGCCACGATGAGATCGTTCAACGCTGCCAGGGACTCCTCGGTGGCGAGCAGCACCGGGTAACCATCCGCGAATGAGACCCGATCCTCCGCGCGGCTGTAGGCGGGATCGGGCCGGCGCCGGGTAGGGTCGTCCAGGTAAACCAGCCGGACTGGCGCGCCGGCGACCATGCTGAACCAGGCGTGCGCCTCGGCCGCCGCGGGGCGAGCGGCCACCACGCTCGAGAAGACCTCGACCTCTGCCAGGGCGGCACCCTGCGGGGTGCATACCCGCAGTGGATCGATACCGGGTGCGCTGACCAGCAGGCCGTCAGCGGTGAATTCCGGCGTGACCAGCACCAGATGTGGGCGTTCTCGCGCCGTCACCACCCGTCCCTGGTCGTCGACCAGCATCCACCGCCGGTCACCGGACAGACCCCACGGCTCGACGACCGCCTCATCGACGCGATGACCACGGCACGACTTGATCGGGTAGCGGGTGATCCCGGTCAGCCTGAGCATCACGAACTCCAGGCTCTCCGGTAACCGCGCTGACCGGAAGTGGCGGTCAAGGTCAAGGTCACGTTCGTCACCGCCGATGCCTCAGATGTCGCTTGCTTCCTATCCGGTGACGACCAGACTGGGCAAACCCACCCCAGAGCGTTCAGGAGAGCATCGTGAGTAATCGCCCTTCACCCGCCGCGGTAAAGACCTTCTCCATGGTGAACGGGCTGACCCTGCTCGGGGTGCTGTTGCAAGCAGTGTGGGCGGGACTGTTCATCGACCGCGCCGAGCGAGAGCCCTGGGTCACGGTGCATGAGATCGTTGGCTTTGTTGTGGTCGTGCTGTCCCTGGTGACTGCCTTGCTGGCCATCGCCCTGTTGCGCCGGGCTGAGCCGGCGCTGACCTTCGGCGCCGTCGGCTTGTTCCTGCTGCTCGTCATCCAGACCGGCCTGGGTGAGGGGATTTCCAAGGCGGGCTCGCAAGAGCTGCTCGTCAGCCATGTACCGCTGGCAATGCTGATCTTCGGTCTGGGCATTTACCTGTCTGTCGCGGGTGCCCGGCTGCGCCGCGCCCTCTCGTGACGTTCCGGTTCGGGCCGAGGTCGTCGATCAGCTTGCCGCTATGCAGCTTGGCGAAGTCCAGCCGTGCCCGCGCCTGTGGCACATCCTCGGCAGTAACCAACTCCTGCTCGACCAGGCGCACCTGGATGGCCAGTTGCTGGGCGTGATCGGGTACTTCTCGGTCGAGACAGTGGCGAGCGGACCATCTCTTCACCGAATTTTGGTCCGGATCAGGGACTACGCCGCCGAAAACGGCGGTGAACGGCCTGCCGCGCTGCGTTCGCGGCGGCCTGCCCGCGGGTATGCGATTGGCATGGAACCAATGCTGCGCACCCGGGAAGGTCCCGAAGACCGAGCGCCCGATCATCCTCACTCCACCGGCGGCGCCGAGCACTCAACGTGGGCACAACAGTCGCTGCAGATGCGTACATGGATCTCCGTCATCGCGGTACTGCTGTGCGCGTTCGTCACGGTCCTGTTCCTGCGAAGCGATGCGCTACCGGAAGCCGTGGCGTTCAGCGTCATCGGGTTGATGTCGCTGGGCTACCTGGGCTGGACGTTGGCCGCCAAACGCCGCGGCATCATGCGATAGCCCGTTACCTCGGCGATCCCACTCCCGTTTCTACAAGAGGACAGCCCGAAGGGATGGTGGGATGCGGCGCCTGCTCGCCTTGCCGGTCATGGCACTGGCGAGCGTGCTCACGCTGGCTGGTTGCACAACCGGCGCGGCACGCCCGGGCGCCCATCCGAAGCCCGGTGGGCATGTCACCACCCCCGCCGCCCACGCAAAACCAGGGAAGCTCATCACCGGCTCCGGCGTCACCCGTACCGGCATCACACTCGGAGCACTGATTGACTACGCCGGCCCATTCGCCGACAGGGCCATCGCGGTGCTCCACGGTCAAGAGATCTGGATCAAAGAGACTAACGCCGCAGGCGGTGTCTGCGGCCGTAAGATCACGTTAGAGGTCCGGGATGACCGGGGCGACGCCGGCCAGGCGAAGGCCCAGTACATCAGTCTGGAGCCCGCAGTGCTGGGCTTCATGCAGATCGAGGGATCGTCGGCGGCCGCGACCCTGAGCCAGAGCTTGATCGACAACGAAACCACCGCAGTGGCGCTGTCGAACTCCTCGGAGCTGCTGGGCAACCCTTACCTGATCATTCCGACGAGCACCTACGACGTGGAAATGATCAATGGCCTGGCGGCCCTGATGGCGCAAGGAAAGATCCACGATGGCGATGCCATCGGCCACATCTGGCTGGATAGCGACTACGGCGCCAACGGCTTGCGCGGCGTGCAGTATTTCGCTCGACTCCACCACTTGACGCTGCGCGCAACCAAGGTCACCGCAGAGTCGAATATGCGCGACGTCGTGGCCGGTTTCGTCGCCGAACCCCGGGTGAAGGCGATCGCGCTGACCACCACCCCGGCGCAGACTGCCTCGGCCGCCGCGATGAACCAGGAACTGCACCTGGGCGTGCCGATGATCGGCAACAGCGAGGTGTTCACCCCGCAGTTGCTGGCTGGCCAGGAGGCTGCGGCCCTGGGCAACCTCTCAGTGGTGAGCAGTTCGGTGCCGTTCTCGGCAGCAGTACCCAAGGCTGCGCACGTCGCCAACGCTTACCAGCAAGCCAGGTACCCCGAGCTGCCCAGCAGCGGGGTGCCTTACGGCTATGCCATCGCATCGCTCTGGGGTCAGCTCCTCAAGCGAGCCTGCACCAACGGCGATCTGAGCCGATCCGGGATCCAAGAGGCGCTGCACCAGCTGACCACGATCAGCACCGACCATTTGATCGCCGACCTGACCTTCGGCAAACCCGGCTTCCCCGCCACCCGGCAGGCTTATGTTGGCATCCCCGACCCCGCCGTGCCGGGCGGGATTCGCCAGGCGTCCCCGCTGTTCGAATCGCCGGAGGCACACGGCTACGTGGGCCCCCGCCAGGGCACCTCAAAAGTGGGTAACGGCTGAAACCACCCCGTTAGCCATCGACGAGCCTGCGGACTGCCCGCCCGAACAACCCGCATGCAAGCACCGCCGAGCCGGCGAGCACCGTGGTCAGTGGCAGAGTCAGCGCGAGCAGAGCGCATCCGGCAACCCCGGCGATGGCCAAGGGCCGCCGCCACCGGCAGCCTGGGCTGGGCAGGGTGAACGAGGCGACGTTCGCGATGGCGTAGTAGGTCAGCACCGCGAAACTGGAAAAACCGATGACCCCCCGCAGATCGGTGATCAACACAACCGCGGTAACGGTGCAGCCGAGCAGGATTTCCGCACGGTGCGGCACCCGGTACCGCGGATGGACAGCGGCCAGGGCATGCGGCAACTCATGATCGCGGGCCATGGCCACGATGGTGCGTCCGACACCGGCCAGCAGGGACAGCAGCACACCGGCACACGCCACCGCGCCGCCGAGCCGCACCACCGGTGTCAGCCAGCTCAACCCGCCGGATCGGGTCACCGCGGCAAGCGGCGCGGAAGAGTGCGCCAGCGTGGTAGGTCCGACCGCGGCCAGGGCGGCCACACCGACGAGGGCGTAAACACCCACAGCAATGCCCAAGGCCAGCGGGATGGCCAGCGGGATAGTCCGGTGGGGTCGGCGCACCTCCTCACCCAGAGTGGCGATGCGGGCGTAACCGGCGAAGGCAAAAAACAGCAACGCCGCAGCCTGGGTGATGCCGAGCAGCCCGCCGCTGGTCCAGCCGGAGAGGTTGGCTGGATCCGCGTGGCCGCCGCCCAGCGCGGCCACCACAACAGCGGCCAGGGCGGCCAGGGTCACGACCACGAGCAGTCGAGTCAGCTGCGCAGTCTTGGTGATGCCGAGACAGTTCACCGCGCTGCAGCCCACCACTGCGAGGACCGCCGGTGCGCTGGGGTGCGCGGGCCACGAATAGGCACCGAAGGTCAGTGCCATTGCGGCACAGCTGGCCGCCTTGCCGATGACGAATCCCCAGCCTGCGAGGAAGCCCCACACTGGCCCCAACCGGTGGCGGCCGTAGCGGTAGGTACCGCCGGATTCCGGGTACCGGGCTGCCAGCTGGGCCGAAGCAATGCCATTGCAGTAGGCGACGGCAGCCGCGATGGCCAGCCCGATCAACAGCCCGGAACCGGCAGCCGCGGCGGCAGGGGCGAATGCCGCGAACACGCCGGCACCAAGCATCGAGCCCAGGCCGACCGTCACCGCGTCGGCCAGGCCCAGCCGCCGCGCCAACTCAGGCCCGGCGGGTTTGGCGCCGTCCGCGGTCAGGCGGGTGTCACCGGGCTATGGCGCACCGAATGCCCCACGGTGGCGAAGCGGTATATCTCGAAACTGACCAGCAGCACCACGATGCCGGGCGCTGACACGTCGTGCGCCCTCTGGGTGGCGATCGGGCTCAGCCCGAACACGAAGACCAGCTCGATGGTGGGTGACCCTGGCGTCGGTTGTGGCCGGCCACCGTTCGCAGCGTTCGCACAGCAGGAATCCTGACACGCGCCCAACCCTCCAGCCAGCCCGTAAGCCACCCTTGAGCCACCGCGCCGGCGGATGCAGAACGCGGTTTTCCGGCCCTACCCGCGCAGCGTGGTAACCGGCCTCTGAAAAGTGCATCCAGAACGCGAGAAAAGGGATGAAGGAAAACGGGGCCGCCCCGGCGAGATGGGACGGCCCCGTTTTGGGTGGTAACGCGTGCGGATTAGAAGTCCATTCCGCCGCCATCGGGCATGCCGGCAGCGGGGGCCTTCTCCTTCTCTGGCTTGTCCGCAACCACGGCCTCGGTGGTCAGGAACAGGCCCGCGATCGACGCGGCGTTCTGCAGCGCCGAGCGGGTGACCTTGGCCGGATCGATGATGCCAGCCTTGATCAGGTCCTCGTACTCGCCGGTGGCTGCGTTGAGGCCGTGCCCAGCCGACAGGCCGCGCACCTTCTCGACCACCACGCCGCCCTCGAGGCCGGCGTTGATGGCGATCTGCTTCAACGGAGCTTCCAGCGCCACCCGGACGATGCTGGCGCCAGTGGCCTCGTCACCAGTCAGCTCGAGCTTCTCGAACGCCTGCGCGCCCGCCTGGATCAGGGACACGCCACCGCCGGGGACGATGCCCTCTTCCACAGCGGCCTTGGCGTTGCGCACCGCGTCCTCGATGCGGTGCTTGCGCTCCTTGAGCTCGACCTCGGTGGCCGCACCGGCCTTGATCACCGCAACGCCACCGGCCAGCTTGGCCAGCCGCTCCTGCAGCTTCTCGCGGTCGTAGTCGGAGTCCGAGTTCTCGATCTCGGCACGGATCTGGTTGACCCGACCCTTGATCTGCTCCGGGTCACCGGCACCCTCGACGATGGTGGTCTCGTCCTTGGTGATGACGACCTTGCGGGCACGTCCCAGCAGCGACAGGTCGACGTTCTCCAGCTTGAGCCCGACTTCCTCGCTGATCACCTCGGCACCGGTGAGGATGGCCATGTCACCCAGCATCGCCTTGCGACGGTCACCGAAGCCGGGTGCCTTGACGGCGGCCGACTTGAAGATGCCGCGGATCTTGTTGACGACCAGGGTGGCCAGTGCCTCGCCCTCGACGTCCTCGGCAATGATCATCAGCGGCTTGCTGGACTGCATGACCTTCTCCAGCACCGGGAGCAGGTCCTTGACCGCCGAGATCTTCGAAGCGCACAGCAGGATGTAGGGGTCGTCGAGGATGCATTCCATGCGCTCGGGGTCGGTGACGAAGTAGGGCGAGATGTAGCCCTTGTCAAAACGCATACCCTCGGTGAGCTCGAGCTCCAGACCGAATGTCTGGCTCTCCTCGACGGTGATGACGCCTTCCTTGCCGACCTTGTCCATCGCCTCGGCGATGAGCTCGCCGATCGCGGGGTCAGCGGCGGAGATC
>JAJPIR010000303.1 GCA_021324675.1 Actinomycetota bacterium | reverse complement strand
GGCGCGCTTGCTCCACAGGCGTCCTTGGAACCAAGACTGCTACGGGCGCAGACGTTAGCAGAATCAACAGCTTCGCAGGAACCGGTCGAGCACACGGGTACCAAAGATCAGCCCGTCGACTGGTACCCGCTCGTCGACACCGTGGAACAGGGACGCGAAATCAAGATCGGGCGGCAGGCGCAATGGGGAGAACCCAAAGCAGCGGATTCCCAGCTTGTTGAATGCCTTGGCATCTGTGCCGCCAAAGAGCATGTATGGCACCGTGCGCGCCCCGGGATCCTCTTGCAAGATCGCGGCATCCATGGCGGCCACCAGGTCCCCGTCGAAAGTCGTCTCTAGCGGCGGCTGGTGCACTACCCACTCACGAGTAATGTCAGGACCGAGCAACTCATCCACCTCACGCTCAAAGGCGGCCTGGCGCCCGGGCAACACTCGGCAGTCGACCACAGCCTGTGCCGACGAGGGAATGACGTTGGCTTTGTAGCCCGCATTGAGCATCGTCGGGTTAGCTGTGTCGCGCAGCGTCGCGCCGATAAGCCGGGCCAACGACCCGAGCTTGGCCACGGCGCCTTCTAGGTCGTCACCGGAGAAGTCCAGTCCAGTTTCCTCGCCGACGGCCGTGAGGAACTCCCGTACTGAGTCTGTCATCACCGGCGGAAATCGGTGGTTGCCCAAGCGCGCCACAGCATCACACAGCGCGGTGACTGCGTTGTCCTCATGAACTACCGCCCCGTGCCCCGCCCGGCCATGGGCGCGCAACCGCATCCAGGCCATGCCTTTTTCTGCGGTTTGGATCAGGTACAGCCGGCGTCCGTCTCGCACTGTTAAGGAGAACCCGCCGACCTCGCTGATCGCCTCCGTGCAGCCCTCGAACAACTCTGGGCGGTGCTCGACGAGCCAATGCGAACCCTGCGACCCGCCGGCCTCCTCATCAGCCAAGAAGGCGAAGACAAGGTCGCGCGGAGGTACGACACCATCACGCCGGAACCGGCGAGCGACCGCGAGGGTCATCGCCACCATGTCTTTCATATCGACTGCACCGCGACCCCACAGGTAGCCGTCCTGCACCGTGCCGGAGAACGGGTGCACCGACCATTCGGCAGCATCGGCCGGCACCACGTCGAGATGGCCATGGATGAGCAGCGCGCCGCGTCCAGGATCAGCGCCAGGCAGTCGAGCGAACACGTTGCCCCGCCCTGCGGCTCCGGATTCCAGGTAAGTGGTCTCGAAACCCACGTCGTCGAGCTTGGTGGCCACGTATTCCGCCGCAGCTCGTTCCCCGATCAGTGTCTCTGGATCGCCGGTGTTGGTGGTGTCAATCCGGATCAGGTCGCTCGCTAAGCCGACGACCTCGTCCTCTGCCATGCTGGTGCTTCCTGCGGGTCGCTCCATCTGGCCTTCCTACCATCGCTGAACTGCAGGATCTACGATGGTCGCACCAAGTTGGGCCGCCGGGTAGCGATCAGCTACCCTCGTGGCGCGCGCCACATGGTGGTAGTGGTGCGAGATGCAGATGGCAAATGTCCGAGTGGCGGAATGGCAGACGCGCTAGCTTGAGGTGCTAGTCCCCGACTAGGGGGTGGGGGTTCAAGTCCCCCCTCGGACACGCGCACTACCCCTACCGGCTGGCCGGATGGTTACGTCGACGGTTTTGGTGTCGGCGTTGTAGACCATCTCCAGCCTGAGGGTGGCGTACAGGTCTTCTAGGCCTGCGGGGTCTGCCCGATTGAGGGCTTGGCCTACATCACCTAGGTCGTCGATCAGTGCGGCGATATCTGCATGAGTAAATGCTGGTGAGACTGGAATTCGGTCGAGGTCTGTGCGGGCAGCTTGGCGTTCTTGGTCGGCCTTGTTCAGTGGGTCTATCAGCGCTGTGGGGTTCGCGCCGGCCTCGATGGCTTGCTGCAGCCTGCGGAGGCGCTTTTCTGCGTCAGCGAGCCGCCGTCGGGCTTGCTGCATCCGAGCGTTGTCGTGGATCGAATAGTCGGCAGCGGCTAGCTGTTGCATTGTTGCCGTCCGATGCTGCTCATCGAACAGGCTAGCGATCCATGCGTTGACCGGCGCAAGCACCGCTCGCTCTGGCAGATAGATGTTCTTTGGATGATTTTCGAGTATGGGTGAGCCGGGCGCGAGGCTGCGCGCGGCGCACCGGTAGTAGGTGCGCCCTTCTCGGGGTGTGCCCTCCATCCGCCGACCGCAGTAGCCGCATCGGACGCGCCCGCGCAGCGGATAGGGCCGCTTGGTCATTTTGGGGCCGCGCTCAAGCTTGCGGCGGGCTTCTAGTCCCCCGGCTGCCCGAGATCGCCGCAGCATCTGTACCTCGGTGAACTCCTCGACCGAGACCAGGGCCGGATGGGCCGGTGTTCTCGATCGCACAATTCGGTCGGTGCCGGAGCGCCGGAATCTCACCACGTGGCCGGCGGCGACGTCATCGGGATCGAGCAACGCCTCGTGCTTGGTCCACCGCCCGAAGAAGGCGTACCCGGTATACCGGGGGTTTTCCAAGATCGCGCGGACGGTGCTGCCCTGCCAACCGTCGGCTAAGCGGTGGCGGTTTTGGTCCGGTCGCCGGGCCGAGGGACAGGGGATGTTGTCGCGGTTGAGTCCAGCCGCGATGGCCCGGTCGCCTTTGCCGTCGAGGTACTCGGCGAAAATCCGGCGCACGACTGCGGCAGATGCCTCGTCGATCGCGAGAACCCGGAGCCGGTAACCCTCGGCAGCCTTGCGGGGATTGGGATGGGCTCCCCCATCGACGACCAGATAGCCATACGGCGCGCGACCACCTTGGTGGCGGCCCTCGTTGAGCACCTGAGCGTCCATCGCGGCACGGACCCTGGCCTGCACATGCTGGCGCTCGGACTCACTCATCCCTCCCAGCACGCTCATCAGCATCTTGTGCGAAGGGTTGCGATCGTCAAACCTTCCGCCCAGCTCCGGCACCCACAGATCCACTCCATAGGCCGCGAAGCGAGGTGCGGTCAGGGAGAACTGGTTGCCAAACCAACAACGGGTACCCTCCCCCACCACCACGCCCGCCCATCCACGGTGCGGATTCTTCAGTTCGGTAAGCAGTTGCCCGGCCAGTTCACGTCGTTCCCAGGGCACCGAGCGTGATTGGCCGATATCGAAGTACTCCGCGACGATCTCACCACCCAGTGGCTCGACGAACTTGCGAGCGTTGCCTAGCTGCCAGGCGCGTGAGGTCTGCGGGTCCTGGTTGTCCTCGGTGGAGCAGCGACCGTAAAACGCCAACGCTCCCAAGCCGCTCTCCAGAGCCGGGGCGGCTTCCACGCCCAGCAGCTCATCCAGGACTGCCCAGTCGTTGGTCGGTTCTGCCATCGTGCACAAACCTCGCTTAAGCTGCCTGCTCGCGCTCAGTGACGCGAAGGATCCGGGACGTTGCGCGATGAGCATCTGACTTTGCCACGGCGCGCAGGATGCTCAGCAGTACCCGCGCCACATCGGGCGCCAAGCTTGGCGGTTCGCTCGGGCACCTGATCGTGATCTTCGAGGCCGCACTAGTCAAGCCAGCAGGTGCGAGCTCTTCCACTGGGAAATCCAGCGTCCGCATCGGGGTGACGTTGGTCATAGTCGTTTCCCTGTCGGCGCTCACGCGGCTTGATCGCTAGTTGCCGAACGGTCGTTGTCGGGTGGTGGTCGGTTGGCGGCCAGTTGGGCAGCGAGGTATTCGGCTTTCCATCGCTGTCGTTCGGCCACGGCGTGCAGCAGCAGCACGGGCCGAGGTGGGATGTCGGGATCATTAGGAGCGAGACGTTCCCACTGATAGGGCCCGTCTTGCACGGCGTGGGCGGGCTGGATACCAGCGGCTTGGAGGAGTTGTCGAACAAATGCGCCACGTTCGGCCCGGTGGTCGTCGAGGGACTTGTTGGACCACTTGCGCGAGACCAGTACCCGGCGTCCGGCGATGCCCAGGTGGTCGAGTTGGTGGGCCTTGCCCTTACAGCGCCCGGGGGTCGTGGAGGGCCGGGCGCCTTTGGGCTGAATTCCATACAGCAACCACACTGGACACCGGGGCGAACACGGCGTGATCTGCAGCTGGGCGTGCAGCCGTTGGGCGTGGTCACGTTGGGCATTGGTGGCGCGCTCATCTAGACCGGCGGCCTGACTGACGCTTTTCGTTAGATATTTAGTGAGATAGCCGATGTGTCGGCCAGCTTCTTCGGTGCCGCCGAGGATGCCTTTGACGTGCACCTGAGCCCCGAAGCGGACCACGTGCGCAGGCTCAGTTAGCCCCTGGCAGGCCTGTTCCCAGCTGGGCAGCGGTGCGCCGGTGTCGGGGTCGACGAAGGCCTTCGCGGAAGGATCCCACCTAGGCAACCGCTGGCTGGTGTAGCGAAGGTCGTCGTGGGCTGGCCACCACACCTGGTGATAGGTGGCCGCGGTGATCGCCCGCAGCTCCGTGCGCGGGATGGTCCCGCGCAGAGCGGCGTGAAAGTGCGGTGCGCCGCGTTTTTGGGGTTCCACGGTGCCGAAGTACTGCACCTCCCACCCGACACAGCGGCGGGTGTTTTGCCAGAACCGATCCAGTAGGGCCGGGAAGTGGATCGCATCGCGGGCGGCCCGCCGGTAGTCATACCGGTCCGGATCCACGGCAGCCCCGTCACTGTCGACTCGGCCGTAGGACTCCAACGTAAGCGTCACAAAGGTGGAGGGCCGGTAGCGGCCCGCGAACACCTGCCCCAAGGTGCGGCGCTCGACGCGTCGGCGAGGCAAGTCCGGGGCGTCTTGGCGACGGCGTGTGGAGCGCTTGACCGGCTTGGCTGGTGGATCCAGTGGGGTCAGCCGGCCACGGACCCCCGTGGCGCGGAGTTTGTCGTCGAGCTCGGCCACCGAGTCGGCGATCTGCTCACACGATGTCTCGTCGCCGTTGGCTTTGCACTGGGCATACGCGGCGAAAAGGTCCGCCCGGGCAGCCATCAATTCCTGCTGGAGCTGGGTGGGAGTGTCCCGGTGGATGATCGGCTCGGTGTCCAGATGCCAGCCCTGGCGGCATTGCGCCATGCGCAGCCGTCGCGCTTTATCCGCGCAGGGCCGGCAGTGATCGTCTCGGATGGACCCGCACGCAACCGGGACGATGTCGATGCGGCCGGTGGTGGTGTCAATGCGGCGCATGGCGATCGGTCGCACACACACGCCGTGCTGCTCGGCCAGCACCTGGGCCACGTCCGCGCTGAGCGGGAGGGCAGCCCGCCGCGCGCGAGTTATCGATCCAGGATCGACTGTGGTGGGTGGGCAGCTGGCTGTTGGTGGGTGGTCTGGCTCAGAGTCGTCATGCCGCAGACGGCTCGT